>CAYWFK010000003.1:0-96373 GCA_964457375.1 uncultured Anaerolineales bacterium | reverse complement strand
ATCAACACCAAATCCGGCTTTTTCTTCGCAACCATGTCAAGTGCTTCGGCACCGTCATAAGCCACGCCCACGACCTCGATTTCATCATCATTTTCCAGAATTCTGGAAAGGCCTTCGCATACGATTACCTGGTCATCACAAATCAGGACTTTGATCATCACTCACCTCAACTTGCACGCTGACACCTGTCCCCTTACCCGGTTCACTCACGATCTGAAAAGTCCCGCGTACCATCGCTGCCCGCTCTTTCATTCCTTTGATACCCAGCCCGTCCGTCTTGCCGCTGTGCTGCACGTCGAAACCAACGCCGTCATCCCGAACATCCAGCCGCAGCAGGGAATCCCGATAAACCAGTTCGACGCGCATTCTTTTTGCCTGCGCATGACGCACGATATTTTCCATCGCTTCCTGGGCAATGCGGAAGAAACACTGTTCGACATCCGGGGTCAGTAACGGCATTTTTTCATCGATGCTCAATTGCAGATGCAAATCCCCGCGGGTTGCCGCATCCATTGCCAGACTTCGCACCGCCAGCGAAAGTCCCAAATCTTCGAGCGTCGCCGAACGCAAATCCTTCAATGCCAGCCTTGTTTCTGCAAGGCCCGAACGGATTTCCCGCAAAGACTGATCGAGCATAGCCTTAAGCTCTTTGTTTTCATCCGGAATCATCATCTTGATGGCTTCCAGGTTGACCGCCTGACCGCTCAACGTATGCGCCAGCGTATCATGCAGGTCGCGTGCCAGACGGTTTCGTTCCCGAATGATTGCCAATTGCTCCAAAGTCTGTGCGTGCTGGCTCAACCGGATATTCGCCCGAATCAGTTCCCTGCGCTGCTGACGCTGGGTATCCATCAGATGATTGACAATATGCCCAACCGTACCAAAAGCAAACGCCCGGATGAACGGCACTCCCAGAATAGGTGCGGTTTCGAAATTCACTTCCCGCACAACCGACAACAATACGGAAAGCTCGACAAGCGCTGTAAACAGGATGAACAAAATGACATACCGGAAGCGGTATTGCCACGCAAGCAGCACCAGCGGAACGACCAAAATCGGCAGCAGCAGCCACGATCTCGTAATGATCAGGGATAAATCTTTCGTTTTCGGGTCAGTCAAATAAATCAAATTACTGAATATCGGCACGACTGTCGCCAAAACCAATGCAATTGGCAAGTACCAATGTTTCAGCTTTCTTTGCAGCCACCCCCAGGAAAGGTACCCGAAAAGCGCCATGTTCGTTGCGTAGTTTACATAAGATTGAATCTGCGAAGCCGTAAACCCTTTCCCCGTTTCGAGCGCCGTATAAAGAATTAGCACGGCAAAATAAACCACGGCTATTCCGGTGAAATAACGGAAAATCCGCAGCAGCCCCGGTTCGATGGGCTTTTCATCAAGCTTGATCCATTTAAATCGTTTCAGATATCCGGTCATCATCAGATCCATTGTATCAATCTTCTTCTCTCTGCGAAAGGACTACGAAGCGAATTATCAGGGTTTCGGCCTCGATTCATGACAAGCGTCATCCGCAGTCATGGCTGCCATCATCCGGATTGATGTTCCCAGGCACCTGCCCTCAACCGCAATTCCATTCTATAGTAACACCAACAATCACCAGCGGAAATCATCGACGTTGTGCAAACCTTGTCAATCGATGACGGAGCCACGCAATGAAAGCAGTTATCCGGGCAGAAAACCTATCCAAGCACTATTCATCCCAAAACGGGATGGCAGCAATCGATGGTCTCGACCTCACCGTAAACAAAGGGGAACTCTTCGGCATTGTGGGCCCGGACGGTGCGGGGAAAACCACCACTTTGCGCATCCTTTCGACTGTTCTCGAACAAAGTTCCGGGAAAGCCTGGGTTGCCGGGTTCGATACGGAGAAAGATGCTGAAAAAGCCCGCCCGCTCATCGGGTACATGCCCCAGAATTTCAGCCTTTACCCCGATTTAAGCGTGATGGAAAACCTGGGTTTCTTTGCAGATTTGAATCAAGTACCGAAAACAATCAAGAAAGAACGTATGCAAAAAATGCTTGCCTTCACCCGTCTCGCTCCGTTCAGGGAAAGACGCGCGGGGAAACTCTCCGGAGGAATGAAAAAGAAACTTGCCCTGGCTTGTGCTTTGGTTCACGCTCCGGAAGTATTGATTCTCGACGAGCCATCCACCGGTGTCGACCCCTTGTCACGCCGGGAACTGTGGGCAATCCTCACCGACGTTTCGAAAACCGGCGTCACCATCCTTGTCAGCACGCCGTATATGGACGAAGCCCAACGCTGCCATCGGGTCGGCATGCTCTACCGCGGGAAAATACTCACGCTGGGCACTCCGCAAGCACTCAGCAGGCAATATCCCTACAAAATCATCGAAATCAAGGCAAAACCGAGAAAGACCATGCGCCAAATTGTCGATGAAACCGAAGAAATCCTGGACTGGCGTCCGGTCGGAGACCGCCTGAGGCTCACCATTCCGGATAGCAACACTTCCCGCAGGAAAGTCATGAATACCCTGACAAAGCGCTTCAGGCAAGAAGCCCTTGATGTGGTTATCCTGCGGGAAGTGAAACCGGGCATGGAAGATGTTTTCGTCCACCTGATTGCCGAGGAGGAAAATTCCGATGAATGAATCCCGCCATGCACTCGAAACAAATCAACTGACCAAAACTTTCGGCGATTTTACAGCAGTGAACAATCTCAGCTTAAGCATTCCTAAAGGGGAAATCTTCGGGCTTCTGGGACCAAACGGGGCAGGGAAAACCACCACGATACGTATGCTCTGCGGCATTATGAAACCATCGTCAGGCAGCGCTCAGGTGCTCGGTTTCGACTGCGCAAAAGAATCCGAACAAATCAAAAAGAACATCGGGTACATGTCCCAAAAGTTTTCTCTGTACAATGATTTGACAGCAGCCGAGAATATCCGTTTTTACGCATCGCTTTACGGCGTACCCCGGCAAAAACGTCACAATCGTGTCCTCGAACTCATCGAAATGGCCGGTTTGAAACATCAAGCCAACCAGTTGACGCGCAATCTTTCCGGTGCCTGGCGTCAGCGGCTGGCGCTGGTTTGCGCCATCGCCCATGAACCGCAAATGGTTTTTCTCGACGAAGCCACAGCAGGAGTCGACCCTGTCTCGCGCAGGGAATTTTGGGATCTGATTTATCGAATGGCAGGGAATGGCGTCAGCGTTCTGGCGACAACCCATTACATGGACGAAGCGGAATACTGTAATACGGTCGGGATGATGTACCGCGGTGAACTCATTGCGGTTGCCAGCCCTGACGCAATGAAAGAGAATCTTCACGGCATCTTGTTCCAGATCGATTGTGAGCGCCCCGAAGACGCTGCCCCTCTGCTCGAAGAGGCAGAAAACACGAAAGACGTCGTAATTCACGGAAATATGCTCCATGTCATCGTGCCTGAAACCGCGGCGGCAACTTCGATCAAGAAGATTCTCGTAAAAAACGGCTTTCGCGTCGACACCATCGAACGCATTCAGCCATCACTTGAAGATGTTTTCATTTCTATGGTTCAGCAGCGGCAGGTGTCCGATACACCTGCTTCATCAACATCCGGGTTTCAGGGAGTGTAACCAATGGATAGATTATGGACAATCATCCGCAAGGAATTCTTTCATATCTGGCGCGATCCGCGCACGATGGCGTTGATCATCGCGCTGCCCGTGATGCTGCTGGTTCTTCTCGGCTATGGGGTTTCAGGGGAAACCAAAAATATCCCTATTGTTGTTGCCGACTTCTCGAAAGGTGATGCCAGCAGGCGTTTCATCGAGCATTTCACCGTCAGCGGTGATTTCGAAGAACGTCTTGCCGCCAACAGCGAAGAAGAAATCCTCTACGCCATCGATACCGACCAGGCAGAAGTTGGCATACTCATCCCCGAAAATTTCAGCCGCAACGTAGAAACCGGGAAACAAGCGCAGGTACAGTTTTACATCAATGGCTCCGACCCCTCGCTCTCCCAGACGACCGCGCTCAAAATCGATACGATCAGCCAAATGGCCATGCAGGAAATACTGGTCAGACAGCTGGCAGTGATCAGCCATGGTAGAAAAATCACCATTCCCATCGAAAGCCTTTCGAAAATGCTCTACAACCCTGATGCCGATCAGGGATTGTTCATGATACCCGGTCTCATCCCCATCATCCTTCAGGTGCAAACCCTCCTGCTCACGGCGCTGGCAATTGTCCGTGAACGCGAACAAGGGACCATGGAACAGCTCATCGTCACCCCCATCAAATCCTGGGAACTGATGCTAGGCAAGATTATCCCTTATCTTCTCGTCAGCATACTCAACACGCTGATGATGCTCTGGCTTGGCAAACTTATTTTTGGTGTCGCCATCGTAGGCAGTTTCTGGGTACTTATGGGGCTGAGTACGATTTTCATCATCGGCTCGCTCGGACTGGGCGTCTTGATTTCCAATGTTTCCCAGACACAGATGCAAGCCATGTATCTGGCTGTCGGCATAGTGCTCATCCCGGCAATCATCCTTTCCGGGCTAATCATTCCCCGCAGCGGCATGCCGTGGATTACCTACATTTTCAGCGAACTGTTACCGGTTACCCATTTCCTCGAAATCACCCGGGGCGTCATGCTCAAAGGGGTCGGCATGAACGTGCTCTGGGGACCGGTGCGATCGCTGATTATCTTGTCTATCGTTTATTTCACAGCCAGCGTGCTGATGTTCAAAAAACGAATCAAATAATTTTTATTTGATTATATGGAATATTTTTTTATGAAAAAACGGATTTTATTAACCGGCGGTTCAGGTGCAGTCGGATTCGAAGCATTCAAGGAACTCTTCCGCAGGCGTGATGACTTTGACATCAGAGTTTTCAATCTCGACCAGAAACGGGAGAGGAAAATCTTTGCGCCTTACGCCTCCCATATCGAAACCATCTGGGGGGACCTGCGCAACCCGCAAGCCGTCGAGGAAGCTGTTTCCGGTGTCGATACCATCCTGCACATAGCGGCAGTGATTCCACCCGCTGCCGATGCAAACCCGCAGCTCGCCCGTGAGGTCAACGTCGAAGGAACAAAGAACATCCTGGACGCCATGAGCAAGCAAGCCAATCCGCCGCGGCTGGTATATACATCATCGATATCCGTGTATGGCGACAGAATCAAGAACCCCGTCATCAAAGTCGGTGATGCGCTCAACCCCAGCGAAGGGGATGCCTATGCACGTACGAAAATCGAAGCCGAAAAACTTATCCGGCATTCCCCCTTCGATTGGACGATTTTCCGCCTTTCCGGCATCCTTTATCCAAAGCTGAAAATCCAACCGCTGATGTTCCATATGCCCCTCGATACCTCTCTGGAATTTTGCCACAATAGCGATACCGGCTTTGCGCTCGTTACTGCCATCAAAAGTAAAAATGTCTGGGGCAGGATCTTCAACCTCGGCGGGGGGAAGCAATGCCGCACGACTGCCAGAGATTTCATCCGTAAAATGTTGACTCTTTTCGGGGTCAAACCGAATGCCCTCCCTGAATACGCTTTTGCCACCCAAAATTTCCACTCAGGCTATTATGCAGACGGGAATCTGCTGAATGATATTCTCGACTTTCAAAGGCATACGCTTGCGGATTATTATCACACAATTCAACACAACATCTCTCCGGCACAGCGTTTCCTTACCCGTTTTATTCCCGCGCCCTTCATTAAAAACTGGATGCTGCATATGTCCGAACCATTCAAGGCTGTCAGAGAGAACAACCAGGCATTGATAAAACGATTTTACGGTTCCCGCCACATATTCGAAAACATGTTCCACAAACAGGAACGAAAAATTTACCGATAAAGACCTTGCAAAGCGGAGGTACCCAGATGAAGAAAAAGATGACCCGTATGGTGCTGACAGGAACAATTCTCCTGATATTTCTGGCAGGCTGTTCACTCGAAAGCCCTGCAAAAACCACAAATAGCCGGATTGAGGGGTCAGGAACCATTGCCGTTCATGATATCCGGATTGCGCCTGAAATTGGCGGTAAAGTGATTGAGGTTTTCATCAAGGAAGGCAATCAAGTAAAAACAGGGGACCCTCTCTTCCGGCTGGATGATGAGATCTTGCAAGCACAAGCACAACAAGCCGCCAAAACCATCGACGCTGCCAAAGCTGCCGTTGCTGCGGCTCAAGCACAACTGAAAACCGCCCAAATCCAGTATGAACTGGCGCTCCAGGCTGCGCGCATACAAAACAGCCGCCAACAAGGCAGCGCTTGGGCAGCCAAGCCCCCACAGGAAATCGAACTCCCCGTTTGGTATTACGAAAAAGATGAAAAAATCAATGCTTTGAAAGAAGAAACAGCAAACGCAGAAAACGATCTCGACATCCAACTCGCCAATTTAACCAAAGAGACGCACGATATCCATAACCAAAAATTCCTGGAAGTCGAGGAGAACCTGGGAAAAGCACAAGCAGCTTTCGAAGTGGCTTCACTCACCCTGCAACAGGCAAAACAAGCTGCCGATAAAGGTCACCTGGAAGCAATCGCACAGCAAGCCTTCGATACCGCCAAAGCCGAACTCAAAGCGGTCCAGCATGAATACGATCGCCTGCTGAATACCAGTGAAGCGCAAAACATTCTCGAAA
This sequence comes from uncultured Anaerolineales bacterium, assembly GCA_964457375.1. Classification (GTDB taxonomy): domain Bacteria; phylum Chloroflexota; class Anaerolineae; order Anaerolineales; family UBA11858; genus G519. The sequence continues at coordinate 89,755 of CAYWFK010000003.1, read as the reverse complement.
GTCGGGCGCACGTTGCCATTGCCAGAAAACGCCTGAACAATGCCCGCAGCCAGCTGGACGCCATACAAACCGGTAAATATTCCCTGCAAGTCAAAGCAGCAAAAGCAGCGCTCGAACAAGCACAAAGCGCTGTCGAGCAAGCCAAAGCGAATCAGACACGCGCCGAAAGTGCCATCCGGCCTTTGGAAATCAGGCTGCAAAAAGCAATCGTCAAGTCACCTGTCGACGGGATTGTCTTCTCATCATCCATCACCGCCGGTGAACTGGCAATGCCAGGAGAAGTGGTCATGACGATTGGCAAGCTGGAAAACCTGGAACTGACGGTTTATATTTCCGAAACGGATTACGGAAAGATCAGCCTCGGGCAAAATGTATCGATCACAACCGATTCGTATCCCGGAAAAACCTTCCCGGGAACAGTTCAAACCATTTCTGATAAAGCCGAATTTACCCCGCGTAATGTACAAACTGTGGACGGCAGGAAAAGCACCGTGTATGCCGTCAAAATTACCGTCCCCAACCTCGGCAAAGAACTCAAACCCGGTATTCCGGTTGACGTTCTCTTCGAGAATTAATAAAACCGCAAACAAAGCAGTTCATGAATACTGTCCGCCTGCTGCCATCACATCAGGCGGACTTGTCTTTTCTGCTCCCCGAGACACACCAAACAATCAGTCAAACAAGGAATCAAAACCACGCGGCACCAGTCTCACACGGTCTCCATCGAAGCGCCCTGCGCAGCACCGGTGATGTAAATATGCGGGGTCAGGCCGGTACGCTGTTCATATTCACGATGGACAACATCGACGAATTGATCGAGATTCGTCCTTGCGGTCAACGCCACCACACAACCCCCAAAACCGGCACCGGTCATTCTTGCGCCATAACATCCGGGTTGTTCTCTCGCAATTTCCGCCATGATATCCAGCTCCTTGCTCGAAACCTGATAATCATCCCGCAAACTCCGGTGACTTTCATTCATCAATTCCCCAAAAGTGCGTACATCCCTGTGCTTCAAAGCTTCTGCACCCTGCAAGGTGCGTACATTTTCCGTAATCACATGCCGTGCCCGTAAATACACATCATCCGGCATTCCCGCAGGTTTGGAGGAAACCATCTCTGCACCCACATCACGCAATGACTGAGCGCCAAAAAAGGCAGCTGCCTGACGGCATTCCTGCACGCGCCGGTTATAAATCGAATCAACCAATCCCCGCCGCGTTGCCGTATCCAGAATGACGATGCGGGTATCACCTGGCAAAGGAATCGGATCGAGCGAAAGCGAGCGGCAATCGATCAACAAAGCATGGCCTTCTTTGCCTTCCGCAGAAATCAATTGATCCATGATCCCCGACTGGATTCCGACCCACCGGTGATCCGCCTCCTGTGCAATCAGCGCCATCCGCTTGCCATCCCACACCCAACCCGACACGCACTGGAAAGCACGGCACAAGGAAATTTCCAACGCGGCAGAAGAAGACAACCCCGCCCCAACAGGGAGAGTACTGCCAAGTACGCCCTCCCAGCCGCCAAGCCGGTAATCATGCTGTTGCAGTGTCCAGGCAATACCCTTGACATACTCCTGCCAGCCTTTCCCGCGGTCAAACCCGTCCAGCGAAAATGCCGCCGGTTCCGGGAAATCCATAGAAAACAACACCACCCGCCCGTCCTTTCGGGGGCGCAGCGCAATCATAATTTCCCTGTTGATGGCAACCGGAAACACAAAGCCATCGTTATAATCCGTGTGCTCCCCGATTAAGTTAACCCTGCCAGGCGCCCTGACGAAAAACGCTGCCTTTTCCCCAAAGCGCTCGGTAAAAGCCTTTGCAATCTTTTCTTCTAACGCATTTGTCTGATACGATTTCATAGAAACGCTCTGTTCATCCGGATAATATTCATTTTCCATTGGCAAACCAACACAGTATATTTTTTTTACGGATACCGATCAAAACCTTCCCAGGCTCAAAGCAGCGACATACCGGTCAATGAACCTGGCATTGGTATCCAAATCGATATGCCTCGCAGTGTGAGCGATACGAATCGAACGGGAAAACCCGTCATCCATGAGGAACTGTGCAGCCCCCAAACCGGCGCCGTTAGCAACAGACTCAATCACAGCTTTATCCACAGGCGGCAGCAAACCGGTTGCCACCGCCGTATCGACATCGATACCGCCGCCGAAAGAACCGGTCAGAATGATTTTCGACAAATCCCCTGGCACCAATCCCAATTCATCGAGCAGGATATCGATAGCAGCACGCACAGCGCCTTTGGCTTTCTGTAATTCCCGGATATCCCACTGTGTCACAACGAGTTTACCGTCTTTCGTAAGCGGTATTGCCGGAAACTTCTCACGCCAGTCTTTCGGCCGGGGAGACTGCGGGGCAATTCTTCCGTTAGGCTCGACCCATCCCGCCTTCACAAAACAGGCAATTGCGCTCAGCAAGCCGGAACCCGTCAGCCCCACTGCCGGTCGGTTTTCGATTGTCTCCAAAACGATAGCACCATCATCGATTGCCACACCGGTGATTGCCCCGGGAATCGCGCGCGTGCCGCAAGAAATATTCACCCCTTCGAAAGCCGGCCCGGCAGCTGTCGACGTAACCAGAATACGTTTACCGTCCGTTACCATCACCTCGCCATTCGTACCAAGATCCACAGCAGCCAACGGCACGTCAGCTTTATCGAAGTCGAAATAAGCGAGGCAGGCAAGAGCATCGGAACCGACGAAACCGCCAATCAACGGAGGAAACGAAATCCGGGTTGATTCCGGAAATATGCCCTGCAAGTATTGCCGGCCATCCGCAATCGCATCCAGGCAGGCAGGTTGAAACGGCATTACAGCCAGATTTTCCACAGGCAAACCGAGCAGCAAATGGTGCATAGCCGGATTACCAACAATCGCCACCCGCTCGATACGCCTGCGCACCGAGGGGGATAGTTTCAGGCTGTCAACCGCCTGATTGACGGAAGACAGTGCAAGCCTGCGCAAACGCTCGGCATCCGCTTCGCTCCGCATTGCTGCGGCAAGCCGTGAAATCACATCGGCACCATAAATACGCTGCTGGTTGAGCACCGCACCGCCGGCGCAAACTTCACCATCATCCAGCATTGTCAGGAATGCGGCGACGGTCGTCGACCCCAAGTCCACCGCAATTCCAAGCGGCACATCACGGTCACGTTGATAACGACCGCTTTGCCTGAAAATTTTATCCGAAAAGATCGAAACCGGCGCCAGAATAATTTGCGCATCCCCTGCCAGGCGCGCCCTGCAAGCAAGGCGGGTGCCGACAGCCAATTCCCCTTCGCTCAGGTGCTTGCGCTCGATTTCATCCGGGGCTTCCAACCCGCCTTCGCTGAGCACCTTGCACAAGCCGCACGAACCGCGTCCGGCGCATGGCATCCCGAACGGCAGCCCGACACGAATAATCGCATCTCCGAGAATGCTTCCCGCAGGAGCCTGTACGCTCTTCTGTTGATCCCCGTAAATCAGGGTGACTCGTGGCATCGACTAGTCCGTTCGTTGAGACAATAATGCTGGCAAACCAACCGTTCTATTTTAATCGCTTTTGCCCCCTTGCCCGGAAGAATTTCACCGAATTCATCCCCGACTTGCCAGCCCAAAATGGCTGCATCGATACCAAAAAACACAGCGAGTGAACCGATACTTGCGATTCAACTCCGGCTCTCGTTTTCCTCCAAATCGGCGCACAGACCATACAACAAAAACTGCCATGATAATGATAATCATGGCAGTTTCATTCAAACAGGGGAAAAGAACTATCAATAATTAATTACGCGGGGTAATTCCTTCGCTTGTGCCACCCAATTCTCAATTTGCTTTTGAGTAGGAAGACGGCGTACCAGTTTCTTTGCTTCGTTCGTTTCGACCACTTTCTTGAACAGGTTTTCAGGGTTACGCTGAGCCAGTTCCGGAACCGTATCGACCCCGGCTTCTTCCAACAGATCGGCGTATTCTTCACCGACACCTTTGATACGGAACAAATCCACATGATTGACCCACTCGAGGATCAAGGCATCACCGATACCGGAAGTCTCCGCGATTTCTTTACGTCCCTTTGCCGATGCACCTTTCTTCAGCAAATCATTCGTAGAAGCGACGCCAGCTGCTCTTAGCTTGTCAGCATAAACCTCGCCAATCCCTTCAACCATCTCTAATTTTGCCATTTTCATCTCCTTTGCATTTACCTAACGGTTTACAAAACTTAGTATATTTGAGGAAGTAGACATCGTCAAGTGAAAAAGAAGGCATTCAGGCTATCATTTTTGTGATTTCCTGCCAGTCTTTTCAGGCATCAAAAGGAACTTTCCCCCTGATACACACATCGGAGCACACGGCATCAGCCTTTCGTTGCATAATTCCCAACCGGGAATTTACCGTGCAGTCATTAGGCAGAGCGTTTCTTTTGTATCACTCCGCTTTCAAAAACCGCCATAACCGTTGTTCCAGATTTCGAAAATTTCCTGAATCTCTCCATCTTGCCAGGACTGAACAAAAGCCTCGATCACTGCGGGGTCGAACAATTTTCCCGCCCCCTCCACCAACTCATTATAAGCCTGCTCTACCGGCCGTGCCTGCCGGTAGGAACGGGTTGTCGTCATCGCATCGAAAGCATCCGCAACAGCAATAATCCGGGCGATCATTGGAATTTCCTCCCCTTTCAACCCTTTGGGGTATCCGCTGCCATCCCAATATTCATGATGGTACAAAACCGCAGGCACTGCCGGTGCGAGGAAGGGAATATCCTTGATCATTTCCGCACCGATTACCGGGTGCCGCTGCATCACACTCCACTCCTGATGGTCGAGCGGGCCTCTTTTTTGCAAGGTTCTCCCCTGAATGTGAATCTTCCCGATATCATGCAAAATAGCTCCGTAACGCAAATCCTCCATTTGCTTTCCGCTCCACCCCAGCCGGGCGCCAAGCATCACCGCATAAGAAGTAACCCTTTCGACATGCCCGCGGGTATACTGGTCGCGAACTTCAATCGCGTTTGCCAGCACGGTTAAACTTGCCTGATAAGCTTCCCGCAGTCTTGCCAGCCGAAGCTGTTGAGACCGGTTCAGGCGTGCCCGGATGGCAACCAGTAATTCCTTGTGATTGATCGGTTTAACCAGATAGTCTTCTGCCCCCAAACCTTTACCCATCAATACATCCGTCTTGTCTCCCCTGGCAGTCAGAAAAACAATGGGTATCGACAACCATTCCGGGCGTTTCCGAACAGTGCGAAAAAATTCAAACCCGTCCATGACGGGCATGGAAATATCCGAAAGAATCAAGTCAGGATAAACCGACTCCATTTGCTGCAAAGCTTCTTTACCATTCCCCGCAGACAACACAACGAAACCGTCCATGGTAAGCATTTCAACCAAAGCTTTTCGGAGCACAGCGTTATCTTCAACAATCAGCAACGTTTCCTGTTTCATAAAATATTCAGCAGCTTCCGGAAAGACCAATATCCAATGCCGGATTATTCCCGGAAATTACTCCTTTTCGATTGATAATTCGAATGGTTCAAGCTTTTCCAAAATAAATGCGTTTCCATCAAGGGCAAGTTGTTTTTCACGTACATTTGCCGAAATGCCGGCAGCGCCATGCAACACAACGCGGATCGATGAATAAGGCAGACGGTAACCGCCCTCAGATTGGTGGTCAACGCTCAATGTGTTCCCGTCTTTTCTCACCCGGAAGCGGTCGATACGTTTTTCTCCGTATCCATCTCCTGCATCCGAATACAGGCAACTTTCAGCAATCTTAAAGCCGGTATCCAGCGGTGCATAGAGTTGCAATTCGAGCACATTCTCGCGCTCAAAGGGAATGACAGCCCCCTGACGAACGAACACCGGAATTTTCCCCGGCGGGGCAGGGACAGTTACCGTACGCGCCCCTTCATAAACCCGGTCGCGCCAAAAGTCATACCACTTTCCCTGCGGCAAAAGTACTTCCCGCTGCTGTTTTCCCTTGTCGAGCACCGGAGCAATCAACAGCCAGTCTCCAAAATAAAATTCATCTTCCCTGTCGAGCAAATCAGGGTTCCCCTCTTCTCTCCAAAACAAAGGGCGCATCAAAGGTGCTCCCTCCCGGCTGGCTTGCCACGCTGCCGTATAAATATAGGGAAGCAGTTGGTAACGAAGCCGAAGGATTTCCCTGACGATAGCCGTTGCTTCTTCTCCGAAAGCCCATGGTTCACGCCTTTTAGTGCTTACGGAAGAATGACCGCGGAAAAATGGTGTGAAAGCCGCCATTTCGAACCATCGAACGAAGAGTTCGGCATCGGGATTACCGCTAAACCCGCCAATGTCAGAGCCGGTAAACGGAACGCCGGAAAGCCCCAGCCCAAGCATAATGGTCAACGTTTGTCTCAACCCTCGCCAGGTAGATTCGACATCACCCGTCCAATTCCATGCATATCGTTGGATGCCCGCCCACCCGGAACGCGAGAGAATCCACGGACGACGGTTTGGCCGGAAACGTCTCAGAGCATCATGCCCGGCTTGATTCATCAACAATCCGTACAAGTTATTTGCCTCGATATGCGTACCGCCCCGCCCTTCGAAAGAGTACTGCGTCATCATCGGCAAGCTGGGAATTCCCCACGAAGCGAAAGTTGCCGGTTCATTCATATCATGCCAAAAACCGCCAATCCCGTCGTTGAGCAAATCGAGATATTGATGCATCCACCAGTTTCTGCCTTTGTCATCAAGAAAATCGGGGAAAACGCACCAGCCAGGCCAAACTCTGCCTTTCACCGGCTTCCCGTTCGGAGCTTTACAAAACACGTCCTTTTCAAGCCCATCCTGATAAACAGGATACTCCGGGTCGATTTTCACACCGGGATCCAGAATAGCAACCAAATGAACCCCATCCTTGCGCAAATCCTCACTCAAAGCCCACATATCCGGGAAACGCTGCTTGTCGATGGTAAAGACTCTGTATCCATCCATGTAATCGATATCCAAATGGATAGCACTCAGCGGTAAATCAAGATCATGAAACCGCTTCACGACATCGCGCACTTCAGCATCGGAACGGTATCCCCACCGCGACTGATGATACCCCAAAGCCCACTTTGGTGGAAGCGGTGGCAGACCGGTCAGGTTAAGGTAACACTTCAACAAGTGGTCAACACGTCCGGTTGCCACATAATACCGGAGCATGCCACCTGAAAACCGGACAACTTCCTTTTCTCCGAACGAAACCGTACCATGAAATGAATTCTCGAAGAAAATCAGATAAGAACCGCCTTTGTGAATTCCCAAAAAGACGGGAATACTCATATACAAAGGATCTTCTCCGGGTGCATAACTGCCGCCGGGGTCCTGATTTCTCAAATGGAATTTCAAACCGCGGCGGTTCAAAGGTGCGGCTTTCTCCCCCAATCCGTAATAATGCTCGTCGGGATGAGTAGCGGCGATATTCTCCCAGCCGTCTTCAACCCTTCCGGGAGGCTCATGGCTGCGGATGAGCGCCCCGTCAGCATCCCGGAAATCGATGCTTCCATCGTTATGCACCAAAACCTGCATGGCATTGCTGATCATCAGCCACCCGTCATCCACGGCGCGGGAATGAATCATCACCGCTTTCCAGTTTACCGGAGCAAGTGCATACGGAATAGGCGGTTCACCGGGCTGCCAGGCAACTCTGACAAAGTCATCCGTCAGGAAGGTAATATTCAAAGTTGTCGAAGCAAAATTAAACGTCCCCCCCCGGGTGTTGAACCTCGGAGCTACCAAATCCTTGGGTTTGATACCCCTGTCTTTCGCAACATTCAAGTTGATTGTATAGCGGAAATCGATCCAGTCCCGGTAGATGCTGGCACAAATAGTTTCGAAAACCGCTTTGATGCCAATTGCCTTAATTCCAAAAACGAACTTTTTAATGGTATTCATCCCGCTCACTGGCTTCATGGATTATGGAGTATATTGTACAACAAATTGCCCTGAAACACACAGAGATTACCGATTATCGATGGATTATTAACAGCAAAACACGCCGCATCCACTTATGTACAACACAGCCGGAGAAGAATAGTTAACCTTCCGGCAGAAATCACTTGCGAAACAAAAAGAAAATCGCCTTTAAGTTACGAAAACAAACCGCAAGTTAGTTATATCCATTCGGGTTGTTTATCTGCCAGCGCCATGCATCGGCACACATCTCATCGATATCGCGTTGTGCCCGCCAGCCAAGTTCTTTCAATGCCTTCGAAGGATCAGCGTAACTCGTTGCCACATCCCCTTCCCTTCTGCCAACAACCCGATACGGTATTTTTCTGCCGCTGGCTTTTTCGAAAGCTGTGACAAGTTCCAAAACGCTGTATCCCCTGCCGGTACCAAGGTTGTAAACCACAACCCCGGGGGTTTGTGCCAGCTTTTCCAGCGCCTTGAGATGTCCCAGCGAGAGATCGACCACATGAATATAATCACGCACACCGGTGCCATCCGGGGTCGGATAATCATTCCCGAAAACGGATAATTCTTTCAGTTTCCCGACAGCCACCTGCGAGATATACGGCATCAAATTGTTCGGAATATCATGAGGGTCCTCGCCGATTTTTCCACTGTGGTGCGCACCAATCGGATTGAAATAACGCAAAATGGCAATCCGCCATGAAGAATCAGCGGCTGAAAGATCCTTCAAAATCTCTTCGATCATCAACTTTGTGCGCCCATAGGGATTGGTTGCCGAAAGCGGAAAATCTTCGGTAATCGGCACAGTCGCGGGATCGCCATAAACAGTCGCCGAAGAACTGAACACCAGTTTCCGGACGCCGTGTTGTTTCATCGTCATACACAAATGAAACGTTCCGGTGAGATTATTATGATAATACCGCAAAGGAATCCGGACGGATTCCCCCACAGCCTTCAACCCCGCAAAATGGATTACAGCATCGATATCATTTTCGCTGAAAACGTCATCCAAAGCTGCTTTATCCAGCAAATCCACATGATAAAACTTCAACTCGCGTTTGGTGATTTCCTGAACACGTTTTAGTGATTCATAACTGCTATTGGATAAATTATCGACAACAGTTACCTCAAACCCCGCATTTAGCAGCTCTAGACAAGTATGGCTGCCAATATAACCTGCACCACCTGTTACCAATACGTGCATATTGTTTTCTTCTCCATTCTTCGTTTGTGCATACACAAGATAGCTTTCTCAGGGAGAATGCGTTTCTGACCGCTCTATTATAGCAGGAATGATTCCCGTATCAATATCGATGAATATCCTGAGTATAATTAACAGGCAGTCAAAATCAAGAAACAACCAATCAGCGAGGTAAATATGTCGACACCACTCGTAGAATGTGTTCCCAACTTTTCAGAAGCACGTAACCCCGATGTCATCGCATCCATTCAGAATGCAATGGCATCAGTCCCCGGGGTGTTCATCCTTGACCGGCATTCCGACACAGATCATAACCGGACGGTTGTTACACTTGTCGGCACACCGGGAGGCGTTGAAGAAGCGGCATTCAGGGGAATTGCCAAAGCAGCCCGGCTCATCGACCTAAACCACCACACCGGAGAACATCCCCGTATCGGTGCAACGGATGTCGTTCCTTTCATTCCCATTTCCGGCATCAGCATGGCAGAATGCGTCGACATTGCCAAACGTCTTGGCAAGCGCGTCGCCGACGAGTTGAACATCCCCGTCTACTTGTACGAAGAAGCCGCCACGAAACCCTCCCGCCGGAATCTGGAAAACATCCGACGCGGCGAATACGAAGGGCTGAAAAAGGAAATTCGCACCAACCCCGAAAAAAAACCTGATTTCGGTCCGGCGGAACTCGGCACTGCCGGGGCAACGGTCACCGGCGCACGCCATTTCCTGATTGCCTATAACGTATACCTGACCACCGATGATATCAAAATATCGAAGAAAATCGCCCGCGCCGTGCGTAATTCCTCCGGCGGGTTGCGATTTGTCAAAGCCCTGGGTCTTTTCGTCGACGGGCGCGCCCAGGTTTCGATGAACCTGACCAACTTCCACAAAACACCGATTGCACGCGTTGTCGAGTTCATCCGGCGCGAAGCCGCACGTTACGGAACAGCCATTCACCACAGCGAACTGGTCGGCTTGATTCCGCAGGAAGCACTCACCAACACCGCGATTTGGTATACCCAAATGGATCAATTCGAGCCGGAACAGGTGCTCGAAAAGAAACTTTACGAAGTGCTCCAAAGCAACGAATCAGCGGACACTTTTCTCGATGAACTTGCATCAGCCTCCCCAACACCGGGGGGCGGTTCCGCCGCTGCCCATAGCGGCGCTATGGCAGCGGCGCTTGTAGCAATGGTTGCCCGCCTGACCATCGGCAAAAAGAAATACGCTGACGCCGAAGCAAAAATGCAAGCGATTCTGGCAGAAGCCGAAACCATTCGGGCGGAACAAATCAGCGCCGTAACACAAGATGCCGAAGCCTTCGATGCAGTCATGGCAGCCTACAAACTGCCCAAAGACGATCCGAAGCGCAAACAAACCATTCAACAAGCCATGCTCACAGCAGCAAAAGTTCCACTGGCGGTTGCCAAACGCGCCGCCCGCACGCTGGAACTGGCACGGATAGCTGCCGAAGCCGGCAATCTCAACGCCATCACCGATGCCGGCACAGCCGGCGCGCTTGCCTGGGCAGCCCTGACCGGTGCCGGGTACAATGTCCGCATCAATTTAGTCAGTCTGGATGATCAGGAAACATGCGCTGCCATCGACAAAGATCTCCTCGATGCTGAATATCAGGCCAGGTCAAGCCAAACCGTCATCCGCAAACTGTTGGTATTCAGAGGGGGTATCAACCCGGGATGAGCCTGGCGCGACGTTCGATACACACTCTGCCGGTGCTGTTGTTGTTCATGCTGCTCAGCGTTTCCTGCACGCAAAAAGCGGTTCCCCGACAAACCACGTCCGAACCAGCCGAACCCACAGCAAAGCGTGCGACACCGACGACCCAAGAACCCCGCCGGATTGCAACCGAAAGCCGGCAGCCAACAGAAACAGCGACACCAACCGCATCCCCCCGGGTGTCCCTGTTTCCTGCTGCCACGGCAGAATCACGCGGTAAAATTTGCAAAGGGCATATCTGCTGGTATCCCGCACATTTTCTGTTGAGACGCCCAATAGTCCCGCCCGGCAGAGACATCATCGACCCGACATACAGGTATGGCAGCACCCAGCATGGTCTGCGGGAAACACACCACGGTGTCGAGTTTGTCAACTCTTATGGCACACCGGTGGTTGCTGCCGCAAACGGTATCGTTGTCTATGCCGGTAACGACAATCGGCAGGTTTTCGCAGACCACCCCTATTTTTACGGAAATCTCGTCGTATTGCGGCATACTTTCCCTGAGCTAAACAAACCGGTGTTTACCCTTTACGCTCACCTCTCCAAAATCAGCGTCCACACGGGAGACATCGTTCATAAAAAAGACCTCATCGGCAGGGTCGGCGCCACAGGCACAGCCACAGGCAGCCATCTGCATTTCGAAGTCCGTTTAGGCAAGAACAACTACGCAAGCACCCGTAACCCGGCGCTATGGCTCAAACCCCACAGGGACAAGGGCGGGCATCCCAACGGTGCCATTGCCGGACGTATTCTGGACGAATTCGGCAACACCATCAAAGCCACCAATATCGTTATCGACAAACTCTCCAAAAACGGTACCAAGGTGCTCCAAACCTATTATGTCGAAACCTATGCCGACCGTTCTGTAAATGGCGACGATGAATTCCATGAAAATTTCGCCATTGCGGAACTCACACCCGGGCAGTATCGCGTCAGTTTCATTGCCAGAGGGCTGAAAAGATATATCGTCACCGTTTACCCTGAAAAAATCACCCTGATAACATTCGACGCAAGCAAAGAAAATACAGCCGGAAATAGTACTCCCGAACCATCCCTTAGGCAGCCTGTTTCCGTTACAAGCACTCCCTGACCTGCTATAATATGGCAAACTTTCGAGGAGGAGACAATATGGGACTAAAACCTGATCACTGGATCCGCAAAATGGCGGAAGGACACCAAATGATTGCCCCATTCGTCAATAGTCAGGTCAAAGACGGCGTCATATCCTACGGCGTTTCGTCATATGGTTACGATATACGTGTGGCTGATGAATTCAAGATTTTCACAAACGTCTTCTCTGCTGTCGTCGACCCCAAATGTTTCGACCCAAAATCCATGGTGGATTTCAAAGGCGATGTTTGCGTCATTCCGCCCAATTCATTTGCCCTTGCGAGGTCTGTTGAATATTTCCGCATTCCGCGCAACATTCTCACCATTTGTCTGGGCAAATCCACATACGCCCGCTGTGGAATCATCGTCAACGTCACCCCTTTCGAGCCGGAATGGGAAGGGTTCGTAACGCTGGAAATCTCGAACACCACACCTTTACCCGCACGCATCTATTCTAACGAAGGGATTGCCCAGGTACTTTTCTTCGAAGCGGACGAAGAATGCCTTGTCTCCTACGCTGACAAAAAAGGGAAATACCAAAAACAGCAGAGCATCGTGTTGCCCACCCTGTAAACGAACATCATTCCAACAGCAAAAAACCGCCCGTCCGGGCAGCCTTTTGTATTCTTTGCCTATGCGGGGTAAGTTCCCTTACCCAAAGCATCGTCCCGTCTTGTTTCGCATCTCAGTGAACACAAGCGGGAACAATACCTGCAATCAACCATCCACTGTTATACTGTCTTTCAGGTTCTCGAAAGTGGCAGGTCCGATACCGGGCACGTTGCAGATATCCTCGATATTTTCGAAAGGGCCATGCTCTTCGCGATATTGAATGATGCTTTTTGCTGTAACCGGGCCAATACCGGGCAAATCTTCCAGCAAAGACTGGCTCGCAGTATTGATGTTGATTAACACCTGTTCCCCGTCCGTGGCTATCGATATATCCGCCGGAGCGCTGTGCTTGTCGGGCACCAGGATTTTCTCCCCGTCCCGGACGAATGCAGCAAGGTTGACCCGTTTCGTGTCTGCGTCCCCGGTCATTCCACCGGCAGCGCTCAGCGCATCTTTCACACGTGCGCCATGTTGCAACGGGTAAACCCCCGGATGCGCCACTGCACCGCTAACATCCACCAACAAAGGCAGTTTTGTCGGTGGCGGAATCAAAACCACCGGCACCCCTTGCGGGCTTCTGATAGTCAGCCAAATGGCAGCGGAAACCAGCAACCCAAGCAAGACCCCCAACAACACGGATTTCCACGAACTCACATCTATTCACCTTGATCGATATTCAGACTCAACCCCAGTCGCTGGCGTTCAGCGTCTATATGTAAAATAGAAACCTTGACTTTTTGTCCCTCGATAAGGGATGAACCATTCCCGTTGTGCCCGTTGGAAAGTTCCCCGTATTCAGAGACATGGATCAATCCATCCAGCCCGTCTTCCAGCCGCGCAAAAGCCCCATAAGGAACGACGCTGGTAATCACCGCATCGATCACTTGCCCCGGAGAATACCGCTCTTCCACATTTTCCCAGGGGTTGCGATGCAGTCGCTTCAGGCTCAGGGCAACACGGGAACGCTGCCGGTCAATATTGAGCACAAAAGCATCGACGCGCTCACCGGTTTTCAATAAATCGGATGGATGGCGAACCCTGCCCCAGGACAATTCGGAAATATGAATCAGCCCTTCGACACCCCCCAGTTCGATGAACACGCCAAAATCCGTAACCGTCGTTACACATCCGGTGACAATCTGACCGACTTTCAATTTATCCAGCAACTTCAGCCGCACGCCGGGGTTTGCCTGCGCCGCTCTGGCAGAAAGTACGATCCTGCCGCGCTCCTGGTCGCACTCGATGATCTTCAGCGGCAACTCCATACCCACGAATTCTTCAAGCACGCGCCCGGCTTCTTCTTCGTCGCAATAATCTTTAATTTTTTCGGAAACAATATGAGAAAGCGGAACAAATCCCTGGATTCCCTGCCCGCTGACAAGCAATCCGCCGCGGTTCCATCCGCGAACAGTAAGCCTGATGATTTGGTCTTGTTGATACAAAGTATCAGCCAGCTGCCAATCCACATCGGTTTGTTTGGGCGCAGTATTTTCCTGCGCAGTTGATTGTTGCTGCTCGTCGACTTCTCGAGGCACTTTCGAGGCAAAGCGGTTTTCAACATCCGTCAGAACTGCTTCCCACCACGAATCATCCGGCGGTGGCGGCATCCCCCGTAAACTTTTATCGTTACCTTCTCGCACCATTAACTTACCTCAAATACGTTTGGCAATGATTTATTTATTGTGTCTCCCTGATTTCAGGAGTTTTGTCGACTGAACTTACGAATGATCTTGCTTGCTTTCGGTTACCAGCACCTCCTTTCTTGCGTTCTTTTCCATTTCCAGAATTGCGTTGACAACCGCATCAATCGCCACCCGCTGCTTGCGGTACAAATCCGCTTCCGACATAGCCAAACGCATAGCGATTTCCCGAACCTTTCGGCCTTCCATGAACTTCATCTCCAGAATATTATACAAAATCCATTCCGCCGTGAAGTGCCTTTTCCCGGAAGGCTTTACCTGTTCGATGCCTTTCTTCAACACCTCCCGCAACGCATTGGTCGACACGCCATTGTGAGAATCCACAGCCTGCTTGACCACTTGCAGTTCCAACAACGGGCTTTCTGAAAGTTTGGGGCCTCCCCAATAATGGCTGAGCGCATCCTTGACCCATTTGGTAAAAGCACCTTGCTCAAGCGGAACGCTAAGATCCGCCAGAATTTCCGCTCCGTCATAGCGGGAAGCTGCCCTCAACCGCTGAATCATTTCCACATGCGGGGTCAAAGTCCGGATGGAATTGAAAACCATCTGCTGACGATCACGGTCTTCAAGTGCAATTGCCGCCCTTTGCGAAAGGCGATCAACAGCAGAGATTTGCTCCTCATCCAAAACAGCGTTCAGGCGTTCCACCCCGAGCAAGCCAAGCAATTTTTCCGTATCACCGCTCTGAACGAAAAGGGGAATCAACCAATCGTCTCCCCAGGTAAAAAGCCGGAAATTCCCGGCAGCAGCTTTCGCCTCGCCATCCCGTCTTGTTACCAACTCCAGCAATTCTTCTGAAATCGTCCCTTCGCGGAAGGGGTTACTCTCCCCCACAGTAACGACGAATTCCATTCCTTTGGGCTCCAGCGCAACGACATAACCGGAAGAGACCTGCAACAAATCGCAAATTGCTGTCAAAATCGATTCAAGGAATTGCTTGATATCACTAGTCGTCAGCATGCGTTCTTCCATCGCCTGAACCAGTTTCAGTTTTTCCCAATCACTCCCGTAGAAAAACCATCTCTCCCAATATGGCGAAAGAATCGTAATCAGATATTCCATGATTAAAATCGTACCCACCATCACCACCGGGACGACAGCCGTATAAGCCTCGTTGTACATGACTGCCAAACGCCGGACAGTCATCGTTGCCGCCAGCACCAGCGAAGCGGTTACCGGCCCGCGCAAAATCCATTTGAACAAACGCCGCTTCACAACCCTGTCAGGCCACGGCACGCCAAAGAAGGCAACTGCATATGCCATCATCATAATCAGCACTGCCACCGCAATATCGGTAACAGCAGCAACAAACCAAAATATCAGGGGATGCGCCTCTGCAATCGAGGAACCAAACAGCAAATATGGATACGAGCCAAGCGCGGGTGCCAGTGCACCGATGATTAAATAACGCATTCTGCGTCTGCTGGTCGTTGTCAGTGTTCTGCTGAAAGCACGCCAGAAATTCACCCATGTCCAAAGCATACCCACCAGATAATACATTGTAAAAACCAGGGCAAACGGCTTTCTTGCCAAATGCGGAACAGGTTCCCCGTCAACGATCAGATGACCAACCAGATAGGAAGTCGGGATGAGCAGCAAGAACACAGTGGAAATGCCATAAAAAATCCGTACGAGCAACCGGCGCCTGCCCCGTGAAGGGCGGCCTGTGGTTGCCAGCAAGGCATCAGAAAAATGAAGATAGACCGCCGGCAAATACACCAACCCGATCCATTGCATCTTCATCCATTTTTCCATCCAATATTCATCGACAGCGACACTCGCAACAGCCTCGCCCACGAAAACAATCACCACACAAACCAGAATAGCTGCAAAAGTGCGCGCAACACGGTCACGCAAATTGAAAGAAAGCGAATATAAAAGTAGGGAAAATGCAGTGATGGCAATCCCCGCAGATAACAATTGGGTCAGAGTCTGGAGCAGACCAATATGAACGGACATTTCAAACTTCGATTATCTCTAACAAACCTGTCCTGTCAAGCGAATTAGTTAAATCCACTTCTCAAAGAAAATAGCAATATCCCGATTCTCGAAATGCATATCGCGATAACCATAAAATTCGAAACCCATCTTCCGGGCAAGGCAAATCGCCGGGTAATTCTTGGGTTGCAGGGGGAAGACAATCCGCTTTCCCCGACGTGCCCGCACCCAATCCTTCGCGCCAATGAGTAATGCGCTTCCGATTCCCTGGCGCCGGTATTTGGGGGCAATAGCAAAATCAGAAATCCAGACCGATTGAGGCGTAATATTCTCCATCAGTCCAAGATACCCGACCGGTAAACTATCGATCATTGCCAGCAAAATAACCGAGCGCTGCGTCCAGGTATCCGGCAGGGTTCCGGGATTCACCGGATAGCTAACCCGAACCGAGCGCGGCAACGAAACTTCCCGAAAGAAAACGTCGATACGTTTGTCTTTCTTTAGAATTTCCATTTGCCAGACTCGTTCACTGGTGTAATCATGGTTGATTTCCACCAAATAGGGAATATCGGTTGCAATTGCACTGCGTATTTCAATCTCAGGCATTCTTTGTCCTCTTTGCTCTTTGTAGACTTCGTATGATTCCGGTTGCTAAGGTGATTCCGTTGAACCGGAAACCTGCACCTGAACAGCACATGGCGGCAATATTTTTCCCTGATTATCCGTAACCACAAGCCTCAGGATGTAGTTTCCCTGATTCAATGCGCTGGTATCCCAATACCCCAGCCTGCCTTCGGTTGTAATCGTTTCTCCCGCCTGGATGGTCATCCAGGTTGTATCGCCCAAAGCAGCCACTTCGAACTTGTAAAACCCGAAATTCGGGACATCAGCCGTTCCGATAATATCGACGACACCACTGACAACATCGCCTTCCTTGGGAGAAATGATTTCGATGGAACCGGGGGCACAGCCGTTTTCTTCTGCCGCCACCGTCGGCACCGGCGTACCGTTGGTTACCACCGTTCCCGTAAGCGCAGATGCTTGCAGTGTAATCGTCGGAGTTGCCAAAACATCCACAGTCGGCGTCCATACGGGAAGCGCTCCGGGAATTGCAGGCGCAACAAAAGAAACCAGAGCAAACTCACCCACCGCCATGACCAATGTAAAAACCAGAACCCCGGCAGCACGGTTGAGCATCGCCTGGGCGCTTTCGCGCTCCAGCCCAAACGCAGCTTCCCGCAGCCGGTTCCATGCTACAAAGAACTTCCGGATCTGGATTGCAGCCAGCAATCCCAAACCCAGATAGACCAAGCTTTCGATATTCCGAAAAAACCGTATGATCTCTTCCATGAAGAATCGCCCAAATCCAATACTGAATGAAGAACATAATCACACACGAAAAACTAAATATGTTCCAAAACCCCCCGAATCAGTTCCATGAGCTTGGGTACAATCATCTTTCCGGCACTCAGAACCTCTTCATGCGTGGTAATCGTATTCCCGTCAAGGTTGGCTTTGTTGCTGATACCGGAAAAACCCAACACGCGGGTTCCGCCATGTCGTGCAACGGTAACTTCCGGAACCGTGGACATCCCCACCGCATCCACACCAATACCCCTTAAAAACCGCAAATCGGCAGGTGTTTCGAAAGAAGGACCAGCCAAACCGACATAAACACCTTCCTGCAACGAAATCGCTTTTTCATCGGCAATCCGGCGCACAAGTTTCATCAAATCCCGATCATAAGCGCGGCTCATATCCGGAAAACGAGGTCCCAGTTCATCGAGATTCGGGCCGCGAAGCGGATTAGGTCCCGCCATACCAATCAGATTGAGGTGATCGGTAATCATCATCACATCGCCGGGTACATAATCCGGGTTTACTGCCCCCGCTGCATTGGTAACAATCAGGGTTTCAATTCCCAAACGCTGGAACACCCGAATCGGAAGCGTCACCTGCCCCATGCTATACCCTTCGTAATAATGGATTCTTCCCTGCATAATCGCGACATCCTGCAAACCAAGCTTTCCGACCACCAAACGGCCGATATGCCCTTCGACTGTCGAGACAGGCCACAAAGGCAAATCGGCGTATGGAATGATTTCAGGGTTCTTTACATTTTCTGCCAAAGGCCCCAAACCGGTACCCAGGATCAAAGCCACCTTTGGTGTAATGCTGATCCGATCACGAATGGCATTCGCCACCTGATCGATTTGTTGTAAGGTATAAAACTCGTCCATTAAACACTCCTGTTCCTTCTTCTGACATCATGAGAACACCCCGGATACACGTGATTGCTCTGAGATATTCTTATCGACAATTATTTCCACCGGCAAATGAAACAACATCGTATCTCATAAAAGTTATCGATCCGGTCCGGCAAGAGAAACAAACGAATTGTACCCGTTCCCGTCGCCCTGATAACAACAATCAACAGCCGGGGAAAGCATCGACATCATCTCATGAACTTTTTAAGATTCACACTGTGTATTATATCATGGGCAGGAAAACACGAACTCAATCAAGTAATTTTTTGAATATTTCCCGAAAAGCATCGACGGTTTTCGCAACGTCCGGGTCGGTAATCCAATGATGCAAAACAATCCGGAACCTGCGCTCACCCACAGGATCGACCAGCACCCCTTTTTCTTTCAGCAACCCGAAAATCGTCTCAGCGTCAGCCGGTACATACTCACCGATATTCAGATAAATCATATTGGTTTGCGGTGCATTCGGGTCCAGATGTATCCCTTCCACATATTTCAAGCCCTTCGCCAATTCTTTTGCCCGGCGGTGATCTTCTTTTAATAAAGGGAGAACCTTTTCCAATGCGACAATACCGGCAGCAGCAATGACCCCTGCCTGCCGCATGCCGCCCCCCACCATTTTCCTGTTTCGTCTGGCGCGTCGAATGAAATCTTTGCTGCCACACAACACCGCCCCCACCGGAGCGGATAACCCTTTACTCAAACAAAAGGCAACTGAATCGGCAGGCTTCACCAATTCGGCAGCATCGACATTTTCAGCAACAGCAGCATTGAAAATCCTCGCCCCGTCGATGTGCAGGATCAACCCGTGTTCATGAGCAATTTCCCCTACCTGGCGCGTATACTCGACAGTCAACGGGAATCCGCCGCAACGGTTATGCGTGTTTTCGAGTGTAATCAGCCGGGTAATCGGATTGTGAATATCATCCACCCGAATTGCCTGACGAATATCTTCAAGCCTCAGCGTACCGTCATCCTGATTGGGTAAAGTGCGAGGCTGAATACCGCCCAAAGCCGCAATTCCGCCTGCTTCATACAGAAAAGCATGGGTTTGGTCACCAAGAATAAGTTCATCGCCTCGTTGGCAATGTGTGAGAAAAGCAACCAGATTTCCCATCGTCCCCGAAGCCATGAACAAACCCGCTTCCATTCCCATCAATTCCGCAGCCATCTCCTGCAAACGATTGATGGTCGGGTCTTCTCCATAAACATCATCGCCCACACGGGCTTTTGCCATGGCATTCCGCATTTCCGGTGTCGGCTGAGTAACCGTATCCGATCGCAAATCGATAAAATTCATCGTGTCCTCCAAATATTCAAAACGATTAATCACAAAGTATTCAATATTTCCTGCAGCTCTTTTGGCAAAGGCGCTTCGAAATGCCGGGCTTGCGTTTCACCCGGCAAGACAATGCTCATCCGCGCGGCGTGTAAAAATTGCCGGTCGATAGCAATCGTAGGCGTGCGTTGTCCATATACCGTATCACCGGCGACAGGGCATCCGATAAAAGCCAAATGAACGCGAATCTGGTGCGTGCGCCCTGTGAGCAAATGCACATTAAGCAAAGAATGCGCGTCGAAACGCTTTTCCGTAAAGTATTCCGTGACGGCATTGCGTCCGTGCCGCAGAGGCACAACGCTCATCCTTTGGCGGTGCGAGCGGTCTCTGCCAATCGGCGCATCGACACGTCCCTTGGGCGTCGGCGGGTGTCCATCCGTGAGCGCGATATACCATTTCTCGACCTTCCGGTCTTTGAATTGTTTTTGCAGCCAGCGATGTGCGACATCGTTTTTTGCCATCAGAATCAAACCGGAAGTATTCTTGTCCAGCCGATGAACCACACCGGGACGTTTTTCCCCGCCAATGCCTCTCATTTCAGGGGCGTGAGCCAACACGGCATGTACAAGCGTACCTTCCGAATGCCCGGCGGAAGGATGCACAACCATCCCCGCCGGTTTGTTGACCACGATCACATCCTGATTCTCGAAAATGATATCCAAAGGGATCTCTTCCGGAATGATTGCCGCCGACTTCACTTCGGGCAGCACAATCCGAATCCTGTCGCCTTGCTCAAGCATTGCCCCCGTTTTCAGAACAGCCCGCTCATTCACCCGAACGCAGCCTTCCTTGATTAGTTTTTGAATTTGCGAACGCGAATAATCAGCCAGCCAACCGGTGATATATTTGTCAAGCCGCTGTACTTCCTTACCCTGATAAACACCGACAACATGCCTTTCATTCACCTGCGTTTTCCCCACCTGCCCGGATAGCGTCCTCCGTATTTTCGAATTCATGCTGCTTTTCCAGCTCTTTCGTTCGCTTCTCACTGAACCAGACACCAAGGACCAGAATTACGGCACCGATGGAAATGAAAGAATCCGCAACATTGAAAACCGCAAAATTGCCGACAGAAATAAAATCGGTTACAAAGCCATCCATGATTCGCGAAAGCAGATTGCCGATAGCACCCCCCAGCTGCATGCCCATCGCGGTTTTCAAAAACCAATCTTCTCTGGGTATTTGCGGGTAATAAAACAAAATCAGCACCACCACAGCAATCGCCAAAATCATAAATACCAATCCCAGGTCCTGCCCGATACCAAATGCCGCCCCTGTATTCTTCCAGTAAACAATCCTTGCATAAGGTGCCAGCCATTCCCATGGTGACCAGCGCTCCCCCAACGCCAAATGCTGGCGCACGAATACTTTCGACCACTGGTCAAGCACAACGACGAACCCGGCAATTCCCAGTAAAAACCCGTAATTCTGCAATTTATTTTTCATGAATTCTCCATCTGACAAAACATCACACCAATGTTACACCCGTACATTTTACCCTATTCAGACAAAAGCACCAACGATACACGCGCTCCCGACACCAACAGCATCTGCCATCATGCTGCGAATAGCATCGGTAGAAACATCACGCTCTGAAAAACGATACAAGTGCGATTCACATCGATTGATACAATCGCTCGCACCGAACCCCGGGGCAGCAAGCTGAAACAAACGGTTTTGCGCACACCGCTGGCTCCAGATGCACTCCAGCGAACGTCGGGTTCGCACCGGCAATTCAGCAACCACGTCATCACTCAGGTAAAAATAACCGCTGACCCGGGCAGATGTACGCAGAAAATCGATATGCCAATGAAGCTTACCGGCTCCCCGGAGATGTCTCCCCAGGCGGGCGCGAATACCCCCGCTCCCGCGGGCACTCCCAAAATACACATATTCCCCCGGCAGAAAATCGAATATTCCCAGCTTGCCGACAGCCAACCGTTCCCGTTGCCGAAGCTGCAAGAGCAATGCATAAGACCCCGGGGTTACCGGGAGCGCATCTATTGCTTTCCGCAACGGTTTTATGCTAGAATGATATTTATGCAGGTTCATCTCAAACTCATCGCCACCTACCGGCAGTACCTGCCGCCTGAAGCAGAAGGAAATTCAATCGTTGTTACGACCGTCCCGGGCATCGGATTGGGAGAATTCCTCTCGCTTTTCGATATCCCGCTGGATTCATCCAGTGTCATCCTTGTCAACGGCTTGTCGAAGCCACTGGACGAACCCTTAAAACCGAATGACGCGGTCTTCGTTTTTCCGGCTATGGAAGGCGGTTAAATTCATATCCTGTTTTACACCCAAATCCATCTCCAAGGAGTCACAAATGTTTGGCTGGCATGGAAAATTCGTACGAATTGATCTCACAAATCGTATCATCAAAACAGAAAAAGTAAACCCGAAAATCGCAAAAGACTACATCGGCGGGCGCGGATGGGCAATCAAATACCTGTATGACGAAGTCGACCCGAAAGTCGCCCCCTTTGCACCCGAAAACAAGTTGATTTTTGCCACAGGTCCCCTGACTGCCACACCGGCGCCCACCGGGAACCGCTACATGGTACTGACAAAATCACCGCTTACCGGCGCATTGACAAACTCGAACTCAGGCGGGGATTTTCCAACCTTCATGAAACGAACCGGATACGATATGTTCATTTTCGAAGGGAAGGCATCCTCACCGGTATATTTATGGATCAACGAAGACACCATCGAACTGCGTTCAGCCGACCATCTGTGGGGGAAAAACGTGCCCGAAACAACCGACGCCCTCATCCGGGAAACTCACCCGAAAGCCAAAGTCGCCTGCATCGGTCCGGCTGGCGAAAACCGCGTGCTCTTCGCTGCCATCATGAACGACAAACATCGCTCCGCCGCCCGTTCCGGTGTCGGCGCGGTCATGGGCAGCAAGAATCTGAAAGCCGTTGTCGTCTTCGGTAAAAAAGACCCGGCTTTGTTCGACCCGGCCGGAATGAAGAAACTCTGCGTTTCCATCTCCAAAGAGGTCGGCGAAGCGATGAAAAAAGGCTCATCCCTGCGAGAGTATGGCACAGCCTATGTTCCTCAAATCACCAACGAACTGGGCATCCTTCCCACCCGCAATTTCCAGACGGGGGTTTTCGAAGGCGTCGATCATATCGACGGCGTAACCCTAACCAAAAACTATCTCGTGCGCCCCAAACCATGCTATCGCTGCCCGATTGCCTGTGGCCGTCTGACAGCTGTCGACGAAGGACCTTACAAAGGGGAAGGAGAAGGACCCGAATACGAAACAATCTCCGCACTCGGCAGCGCCTGCGGTGTCGACAACCTCGCTGCGCTGACAATTGCCAACTACCAATGCAACGAACTCGGCCTGGACACCATATCCACCGGGATGACCATCGCCGCAGCCATGGAGCTGTATGAAAAAGGTATCATTCCGGAAGAAACCATCGGGCAGCCGCTGCGTTTCGGGGACGGGGATGCCGTGATCAATTTCGTTAAAAAAATCGCCTTCCGTTCAGGCTTTGGCAACGAATTGGCTGAGGGCAGCTACCGCCTTGCAGAAAAATACGGGCATCCGGAAATCGCAGTAACTGCCAAGAAGCAGGAATTTCCCGGTTATGATCCGCGCGGCACCCAGGGAATGGGCTTGCTTTATGCCACATCCAATATCGGCGCATCTCACATGGAAGGGGATCTCGCTTACGAAGAAGTCTTCGGCGTCCCGCAAAAACTCGACCCGCTTACCACGAAAAACAAAGCTTTTCTGGTCAAACGCTTCGAAGACGCATTCGCACTGATCGATGCTGCGGGGTTATGTGTATTCCTGAGCGTAAGGTATCTCTTCGACCCCGATGCGGCAATTTGGCCCACGATGCTGAGCAAGGTCATGAACCTGGCCACCGGAGCAGACTATACACCGGATACCCTGATGCAGGCTGCCGAACGGATTTACAATCTCGAGCGAATGTTCCTGGTCGGTGCCGGTTTTTCCAGAAAAGACGATACCCTGCCCCACCGCATGCTCAACGAGCCGCTGCCGGAAGGCCCGGCGAAAGGGTACGTCGTGAAACTCGATGAAATGCTTCCGGAGTTTTACAAAGAACGCGGCTGGGACGACAATGGCATCCCAACCAAAGAAAAACTTGCCGCACTGGGTATTACCGAGCGGTAAAACGACCCGGGACACAAGTCCTGCAAAGAATTGTATTCAACCCGATTACCCGTCAGATCTTCTGGAATGACGGAACAAGACGTGCTATAATTTCACATTGTGCAAGAAGGAATGGAACATGCATGAACCTGTTCTCGTCTTGAACGCGAATTTTGCACCGATCAATGTATGCACAACACGTCGTGCCATCGGTCTGATCCTTGCCGGCAAAGCCACGCTGGTGTTGAACGGGCGCGGCGCCATTGCAACCATTTCGCGTCATTACCCCCGCCCATCGATTATCCGTCTGGCGCGTATGATTCACCGCCCCCGTCCGAGAGTCAAATTGAACAAGCACGAAATCTTCCGCAGAGATCACTATACCTGCCAATATTGTGGCAAGCGCGGCGGCTTTCTGACCATCGACCATGTCATTCCCCGCCATTTGGGTGGTGCACACACGTGGGAAAATCTGGTCACGGCATGTGCCGAATGCAACCACCGCAAAGGCGGGCGCACACTGGAACAGGCAAACATGTACCTGATTCATTTGCCTGTCGAACCAAAATCCACCGCCCGCTACTTGTACGGGAAATACACGAAACTCAGCAAGGAATGGACGCCTTTCCTTGACGGCTGGTAATCAACGAACCCTGAACAAGCTATGTGTTTTCAAACAAAACGGGTTGCCACAAATGGCAACCCGTTTTTTATCATGCATCGTTTCGTGCTGTGCCGCGCTTATCAGGTGAGATCAATAACATCGAAATCGTTCGCCAGCGAGATATTCCCGTCGAATTCGCTGCGTGCTTCTTCAAGCATGCGGGCTTTCTTCTCCGAGGTATCGTAATGAATCAGCACCAGAGCCTTCACCCGCGCTTGCCGGGCATCCTGCCCCGCCTGCCGGGCAGAAGAATGCCCGAAGAATTCGCCCGCCGCTTCATGAATCAAAATCGAAGCATCCCGTGCCAACTTCACAACCGCATCACATGGCTCGGTATCACAGGAATAAGCAACCGTTTTTCCCGAATCCAGCAGTTCCATGCGTAAGCCAATCGTCGGGATAATATGCTTAACCGGAGAAGCATAAATTTTCAGCTCATCATTCCCCAAGACCTGCGACAACTCCTCGTTTTCCGCCATCGGGTTGAAACGAACCTCAAAGAAATCAGGCCATTTCTTCCAATCATACAAATCCATCATCCTTTCAACCCGATTAAGCGTAATTTCAAGACCATAAATCGAAAGCGGGGCTTTCCGCCCCATCAGCCACATGCCCATCAGCAGCGGGGGTAAACCGGATACATGGTCCGGGTGGAAGTGAGTCAGAATGATATCCGTTACCTGGTTACTATCCAGCCCTGCCTGTGCGAGCCTGACAAGCGGCGTGCCGGGACTGTCAATCAACACCGTTCGCGTTTTCCCCGCCAGAACCATATGCGTATTTTCATGGTCTGCGTCCGGAATTGCATTGGAAGAACCTAATATTATCAATTTAGCCATAAAACCTAATCCAACGAAAGATTTGTCGATACCCTCGAAACCGGCACTTCAAACAACCCCGCCAGATGCTCACCTGGCGAGCAGATAAAGTACCACCCGGGGCGTCACGTATACTTCAAGAAAAGCAGCAATCAGAAAAAGCGGGAGCACCCAAACAATCATTGTCTTTGTCCAGTCCGCAATCGAATGCAGCCATGCTTCACCGATCGTCTGATGGTTATCCGCCGGAGAAGCAAAAGTAGCGCCCATTTTCATGATGGCACCGCCTGCAAGCAAAATCGCAGGGATTTCGACAACACCATGCGGAAGCACAAACGCCGCAAAAAACAGCCATGGAGATATGCCCATACCGGCAACAAGCCCCATGAAATACCCAATCAGCATAAAAGGCAGCATGAGAACAATGATACCAACGACACCAAACGAGAAGAAACCCAGAAACGTGGCAATCAACAAGGTCCGCAAATTGTGAAACCAAACATACCCGACCCCGCTAATCGAATAAAACTCGAACATCCCCAACTGCTTCATGCTTTCGGTGAAAACTTTGCCGGGATGCTGAAAGTCGAGCACGTTCTTTGTCATCGGGAACGATTCCACCTGCAAACTTCCCACCCATAAACCGATAGCCAGCACCAGCACCATCAACAAGACGGGGAGGGCAAGCCCTTTCAGGGAAGTGCGGATACTCTGCCGATACCATTCTCCGACACTTTTGGCATCCCCGACAAATTCCTTCCGGAAAACCTTCCACGCCCAGGAAAAATTGAGCACATCCAGCTCACGTCCCAACAACTCTTCCCGATTGAAATGCGTAATTCCCGTTCGAATCAACAAGCCGGCAATGACCATTTGCCCGAAAATCGCCCACCAAAGCACCTGATACCGTGCCCAAAACATCACCATACTTTCCCCGACAAGCAGCATCGCCATAGGCACGACAATGAAAGAAGCCAGCAAATTGGCGGCACGCGTGGAAGTTGTCTGAGTGGAAACGACGACAGCCCCGGAGACCATAACCAGCGATTGCACGGTTGCCAGCGCCAGCACCTGAATCAGCAGCGTCCTCTCCGGCACCCAGCCGACTTGCCGGTATACTCCGGCGAGATATACTGTGATGCCAATGAAACTTGCAGCCAGCGGCGGGATAAATACAGCCAGCAGTTTTCCAAGGTAAAGTTGCCAATCGGTCAACGGCGAACTCAACAGCGGTTCGATACTCCGGCGTTCCTTCTCCCCCACGAAACTTTCGAGAGCAATCACCAGCGAGACAGAAATCGGGAAAAAACCGACAATCATCAGAAGAAAAGGAATCAAACGATTCCCGATGAGCGGCGCATCGAACTTTTCGACATACGAAACCACTTTTTGTGCCGTCAAATTCATCAGCCCGGGGAAAAGCAGCGTAAGAGCAAGAATCGGTAAAATAATCCGCCAGTCGCGGAACTGGTCACGGACTTCTCGCTTCATGATGATGAAAACGGGTTTCAGTTTATGAAACAAGGTCTGCCTCCGCTCTCCCCGCCGAGTTGATCACTTGCATATAAACCTGCTCCAAAGTGCTGTTGACTTCTTTCAGGCTCAAAACGTTGATATCCTGCCGAAGCAAGGCTCGCAAAACCAGCGAATTGGTTTCCGCAGGCGCTTCAGCCTGATAACGGATTCGGTCTTTTTCCACCCTGAGCACATGTACCGAATCAGGCAAATGTAATTCCGTTTCACGCAAAACACCGGTAAAGCGAAGCTCGAAAACCGGTGCACCGAGTATTTGTCTTCTCAAAGTCTGCGGGGATCCTTTGGCAATGATGCGCCCATGCCGGATGATGGCGATTTTGTCGGCAAGCTCTTCCGCTTCCGAGAGGTTGTGCGTACAAATGATGATCGTCCTCTCCTCAGAGCGAAGTGCCTCAATCGAGTTCCTTACCAGGCGGGCGCTTTCCGGGTCCATTGCCGAAGTAGGTTCGTCCAGCAGCAACACCGGAGGATTATGAATCAATGCACGGGCAAGTGCCAGTTTTTGCCGCATGCCCTTGGAAAACTCACCGATACGCTTCCCGGCGACATCCGTCAAGCCGAATTTACCCAGCAGTTCATCGACACGTTTTGTGCGGTCTTCCGCGTCCATACCGTATAAACTGCCGAAAAAGTCCAGATATTCATTAGCCGGCATACGGTTATACAAACCATGCTGTTCGGTCAAGACCCCCACCGATGCCCGAACCATCTCAGGCTCTTTGCGCACATCATAGCCGGCAACAATCGCACTGCCGCCGGATGGGCGCAAAACAGAGGTCAACATCCGGATTGTGGTCGTTTTCCCGGCTCCGTTCGGGCCCAGCAGCGCCAGCACTTCTCCGGCGTCGACGCTTAAATTCACACGATCGACGGCCAGAAATTCATTGAACTTTTTACTCAGGTTCTCCGTGAGAATCATATACGACCATTCTACCCGACTCAGTGGAAATATCCCTGATGCTTTTCCTAACAGTTTAGCAAAGCGCAGAACAATCAGATAAAAACAACTACCAGGGAAATGACGTTACCGGCAAACAGCCGGTGCCGCAAACCCCGACAAACCGTTTACGGAAAATCAATTATGCTGTTTTACGGTGCCTGAGAAACAAAGCAAGTGTAGCGGCAACAACAACCACTGCCATGAACATCTGGTTGGTATCCAAACTGCCAATATGCGGCACATCCAGCCTTAAAAATTCCAGGAAAAACCGTCCCAGAGGATACACAATCAAATACACCAGGAAAAGATCCCCCGGTTTCAGCACATCTTCATACCGTCTTGCCAGCCACAACAACAATGCCATATTGGCCAAATTCCAGATTGACTCATAAAGGAAAAGCGGGTGAAACCGAGTGTACTCTGAAAAGCCGGACAAGCGGTTTTGCGGTTTGATATAAATACCCCAGGGAAGATCAGTCGGTCGTCCATACAATTCCTGATTGATGAAATTCCCCCAGCGCCCGATTGCCTGCCCGAGAGCCAAAGCCGGAGCAGTAATATCCGTCCACACCCCGAAACTCTGCTTTTTGATTCGTGTGTATATATACAAAGCGAGCAAACCGCCAATCACAGCGCCTGGAATACCCAATCCCCCGTTCCGGAGATCGATGGCCTCCAGCGGGTGTGTGAGGTAATATTGCGTGGTTATCCCCTGAGCAACCAATGATTCCGAAGGGGTGAAAATATGCCACAAACGTGCACCGACAATACCGCCAATCAACAACCAGAAAAAACTGTCCCATACCATATCAGTATTGAGGTTTCTTCTTTTGGCTTCTCTTTCAGCCAACAAGGCACCCATTGCCGCCCCAAGCATTACAATGATTCCATAG
Source organism: uncultured Anaerolineales bacterium (assembly GCA_964457375.1). Taxonomy (GTDB): domain Bacteria; phylum Chloroflexota; class Anaerolineae; order Anaerolineales; family UBA11858; genus G519. The sequence continues at coordinate 60,932 of CAYWFK010000003.1, read as the reverse complement.
AAACGTATGAAGAACGGTCCTACCTGAAATCCAATTGGCATAATACACTCCTCTTGAAAGATAAATTTTTCGGGATAATAATCTATCCGGATAAACGCAGAACTATCCGGACTGCTTGCGAATATAGAGAATACGCTGAACCGCAGTGATATTGGCAAACAGCGCAATCAGCGAAACACCGACCAAGGGAATATTCAGCACCAGGGTAGGAACAAGAATGAAATATCTTTCCATTCTCGTCAACAACCCGATTTTTACATCATACCCCAGGCTTTCAGCCCTTGCACGCGTGTAGGAAACCAGCACCGAACCGGCGGCAGCCAGATAAACAACGGCAATATGCCACCAGTTTCCCCCGTGAATAAAATAAACCAGCAAACCGAAAAAAATCACCAATTCCGAATAGCGATCGGTCACTGAATCGACAAAAGCCCCGAAACGGCTGGGTTCACCCCGCAAGCGTGCCATCGTCCCATCCAGGGCATCGATAGGACCCATCAGCAGCACGAGGACGCCGCCAAGTGTAATATTCCCCATCGCCAGAAAATACGCACCGATCGTGTTCCCGACCAGACCCATCAAGGTCATCGTATTAGGCTGTATTCCCAACCGGTTCAAAAAGCCGCCAATCGGGTCAAGTACATTTTTGAACCGGACCCTCATCAGTTCCGTTAGTGTGGGTTTATGCTTTGTGTCTGCTGCACTGTTCACTTTTGTCGTCCTTTCGGGAAGGAGTGTCCCGTCCCGTCCAAGATTCCGTTACTTTGCAGTGTATGCTATCGCAAGCCATCCCGCCTGTCAAGAAAAGAAAACCTGCGCCTGCTTGCCGCAAAGATTCACTGACAATACTCAATAATCATCTTCGTAGTCATCGTCCTCTTCCGGACCGACGAGGACAACACGCTCGCGCCCCCCTCCCAACGATGGCCCGACAATGCCAAGCTCTTCCATTTCATCCATCAGGCGTGCTGCACGCGGGTAACCAATCCGCAGGCGGCGTTGAACCATGGATGTACTTGCTTTTTGGGTGCGGCGAACCAATTCGATTGCCCTTTCCAGCATATCATCTTTTTCCGCCTTGGCAGCTTCATCTTCCATCATTTTATCCCATGGGGCTGCTTCGGGAGATTCTTTTTGATAAGCAGTTTGCCAGTAATTAAGTACTCGTTCAATTTCCTTATCCGAGACCAGCACACCTTGCACGCGGAGCGGTTTGCCAATATCAGGGGGCAAGAACAGCATATCGCCTTTGCCCAGCAGCGTTTCCGCACCCGTCGTATCCAAAATCACACGCGAATCAATCGACGAAGCCACAGCAAAAGAAATCCTTGCCGGGAAATTGGCTTTGATCAAACCGGTAACAACATCCGTGCTTGGCCGCTGGGTGGCAACCACCAAATGAATACCGGTCGCCCGCGCCATTTGTGCCAAACGTACCAAACTGTGTTCCGTCTCGTCCGGTGCCGACATCATCAAATCGGCCAGTTCATCGATCATCACGACAATCCTCGGCAGCACTTCCCCGTTCTTCCGCCGGCGCATTTTTCGGTTATACGTATCGATATTGCGTGAGCGTGATTTTTCCAGCAATTCATACCGGCGTTCCATCTCCCTGACCACCCAACGCAGCACGCCAAGAATGCGTTCCAAATTCGTTTCGACCTTCCAATAAATATGGGGCAATCCGTTGAAGCGCACCAGCTCGACCATTTTCGGATCGATCATTACCAGGCGTAAATCCTCCGGCGCATTGTTCATCACCAGGCAAGTGGTGATTGCGGCAATACAAACCGATTTACCTGATCCCGTCGTCCCTGCAATCAACATATGTGGCATCGCAGAGAGATCGGCAATCACGGGCTTGCCGGAAACATCCCTGCCCAGAGCAATAGCCAAAGATGATTGCAGTTTGTAGAAAGCTTCGGTTTCCAAAATGGGGCGCAGGTGAACCACTGTTGAATGTTCATTTGGCACTTCGATGCCCACGTAGGGACGCCCGGGGACAGGTGCCTGCACACGCAGCCGTTCAGCAGAAAGCGCCAAAGACAAATCCCGTGCCAGGCTGGATATTTGTGAAACCCGCACCTTACGCAGCCTTGCTTCTTCGGCTTCCGTACCCGGCTTTTCCAAAAAACCCGGTTCCACAGCAAACTGGGTAACCGTGGGGCCTACCTGAAAATCAATCACCTTGGCAGGAATGCCAAACTCTGCCAGGGTCTGTTCGATTAAACCGGCACGCTGATTGATATGACGTTCATCCGGCAATGCGCTTTTACCGCCGGTGAGTAAGTCCAGTGGAGGCAATCGGTCATCCCGTTCATCCTGAGAAATGACCCGCTCTTCCTCCTGCGGCTCGATTTTGAATTGTTTGCGGAATTTAGGAGAAACGCGCACTTTTTGTTTCCTCGCCATCACCTTTCTGCTTCTCTCCGCCGCTTCATCCTGAAAGGGTGCAATGCTAATGGCAGGCTCCGAGATAAGGCCGCCGTCCGATGCCTTCTCCTTGCCATAGATCAATCGTTTCAATCCTCGTCGAATCACTTTGCCCAAGCCAAAGCCATAGATACTGCCGCCAAGGAAGATCATGGCAAAAAAAACGCCCGCCCAAAACAGGGGTAAAATCATTCTCATCATTTCGACCAACCCCCAGCCGACAACCCCGCCGTCAAGCCCTGCATCTGCCCGCGTGAGCTGCTGCTTGCCGGCGAGAGTCAGCAAACCCAGCAACGCAAAAGCGGCTGCTTCCAGAGCAAACACCTTTCGCCAACGCATCAGCGGTGTATCGTCGATACCCTTGCGCAATAAAGCCAGGCCGGCCATTCCGCTCGCCAAAATCACAAGAAAGCTTCCCCAGCCAAACCACTGGCGCACATGCGCCATCCACCAGGTTAGCACAACCCCATTAGCCCACTGCGGCGCAATCCAGGCAAGCAAGGTCATCACAGCCAGCGCCAGCAAAAAGACACCGCCGGCATCCCAGGCAAACCGTCCGAACTTCCCCCACGCCTTTTTCAATGTACGCAGCACCGGAGACATGGATTCATCTTCCGCCCCGGCAAGGTGCACATCCGTCAAGGTTCCTTGTTTACGCTCTTCAACCATAAACTCTTACTCTTCGATAGTTTCCTGATAAGAAATGTCATCACCAAATGCAACAAATGCAGCGGGAATTACCCTGCCGGCTCGACAAGTGCCACATCCCTTTTCGCAGCAAGCAATATTCCCATTAAAATAAGTATAGCACCGAACAATTTCACGCCAGAAGGGATTTCCCGCAAGAAAATATAAGCCAGTAAAATAGTGCCGCTCGGTTCACCCAGCAAAGTAATCGACACATAAGACGCAGAAAGATACTTCAACGCCCAATTATAAATCGAATGTCCGAGCAGCTGAGGAAAAACGGCGAGAAGCAAAAACCAAAGATACGTTTGCCCGGAATAACCGAACATCGCAGCACCGGAAGCCAGTGCCGCGAGGACAAGAATAACCGCAGCCATCCCGTAAACCAAAAACACATACGGCACAAGAGAAAGCGCCCCCCGCAAACTTCGCCCGATCATCAAATAAGCCGCTGCTGCCAGTGCACCTGTCAAAGCCAGGGCATCACCGATGAACGCCCGCCCTGAAACAAAAGCGGAAAATGGCGGGCAATGCAGCCCCCAAAAATACATCGTGCAGGTATCCCCCAACCCGACGATCAACCCGCCGAGAAGAGTAATCACCATCCCGACAAGAATCGGTTTGGTGATGCGCTCGCCGATTGCCAGAGGTGCCATCATCGCCACCCAAAGCGGCGTTGTCGTCACCAGCACAACCGAACTTGCCACTGTCGTATATTCCAGAGACGTAATCCAAACCGCAAAATGCACCGCCAAAAAGAAACCGGAGAGCAAAGCCAGCAAAAACGCTTTCTTTCCCAGGCTTTTCAATTCATCGAGGTGCTTTCTCACCACCAGCGGAAGAAGTATCAAAACAGCCAGCGACAACCGGTAGGCAGCAATCACCAGAGAAGGCGCTTCACGCTGTGCAAAGCGAATGAAAATCGATGCCGTCGAAATAGCCAGAACAGCAAAGCCAATTGCCAGATAAGGGGAAATCCCGGATTGTGGTTTCGATTCTGTCATGCCGCACCGCTCCATTTCTGCCACACACCTGCATTCATCGCCAAAAGTTTACTTGCTCGCTGCAGTATACCTTGTCTACCTGTCTCGCCCGCAGCAAGAAACCGGAAAAAGTTCCGTACGTCCGGAGAAAACTTTCATCCATTTTAAACCATGGCAGGAATTTGTACGTACCGAGTTTTCCGAACCCCACAACACGCGATGCCGGAGAAAAGTCCATCAGCCATTGCTTGCCTGTCGACGCAGGCAAACCGATAGCCAGTTTGCAAAACAGGGTACGCTGTCCGATGCAAAGCAGCAAACACAGCACCCAACCGTACCGCAGGCGTATGATTGAGGACAAAATATACCCAAATAACATGACAAAAGAAGACCCAAATTCTTTTTAAAATTAAGGTAAAATTGGCCATACGTTAAATTTACTCCAGCAAAAAAATACGGAGGATTGTGCTATGGCTCATGTGATTACTAGTTTATGTTTGCGCGATGGCGGCTGTATGGAAGTCTGCCCCGTCGAATGCATCATTCCAGGAAAACCAATCGAAGAATGGCCCTGGATGTATATCGACCCGGATACCTGCATCGACTGCGGAGCTTGCGTTCCGGAATGCCCTTATGAAGCGATTTTTCCAGAAGACGAAGTACCCGAAGCCTATGAGGCCAAAGGTGGCGAATATATTTGCCGCCGTGACCTGACCGGTCATTATGAAAATACAGACCACAATGGGGAACAGGTTGTTCTCGACTGCACAAAACAGCTGGAAGCTGGCGAAGTTGTCGACCTCACCCCCGATATCGAAGAAAACGCCAAATTCTTCACCGAAGGCCCCGGTTACGGCGCACTCGAAGAGTAATCCCGTTTCCTTGATCGGTATACCGACGGGCAGTGATTAATCGCTGCCCGTTTTTTCATTCCCCGGCCGAAAGACAACCATGCTGATGGTATGACTTTGCAAATAGTTCTTCATGCCAATCGGGGCAATCTCGCCTGCACAAAATGTGCCTGCCAGCGGAATGTTTCCCAGCGAACGCCTGACAACCGTCACATCCCCATGCAGATGATCATACAAACGGGTTCCTCTGCCGTTCGAAACGAACAACAAAGCACCGGCTGCATCTTTGTGAAACAACTGAGGCGTTAGTGCCAGCGTCAAATCGGCATCCGCAGCCTGCGCATCCCGCACATGAATCCGGAGGATGTCACCCGTCCGGACCTGCCCGGAAACGGAAAAAGTCCCTGACTTCCAGTCGACATTCAGAACTCCATGAATAAGAAAATCCCCCTGTCCATATCGGCCATGGTGGTTGACGACAACCCTGCCGATGAACATCCCTTCGCGAATCAGGTCTTGCTCGCGGGGGGGCAAATCGCGAACGGTTTCTTGCACCCAATTCAGCGGCGTTTCATCTTCCACCCGGACAATCCTGTTCCCGTCCATTTCCGTCACCACCACCGGTTTTCCCACCGGGCGGCAGCTGCCGGAAACAATCACATCCGCCCTGAAATCCCCCGCAATACCCAGACCGACCACACCATCGTGATACACCGCGTCATTCAAAAGCAGGTAATTCCCGCCGGGGCGCAGTGCCCCGCTGGCCATTCCCCCGGCAACAGGCACACCGCTGAAAGCATCATCCAAAACCGACAACACATAATCCATCGGCGCTGAAAAAGGGTCGGCAAACAGGAAAAAGACTTTTTGCGAATCAGGAAAACCGGCGGCAGACACCCAGGCAGCAAATTCATCTCCATTGAATTCCGCAAACGGGGGCTGCAAATGAAACGGATAAAAAGAAGCGCCGGGGAATGCCCCTGCAAATACAACCAGCGACTTGACCAGCTCGTATTCTTTCGTCCTGTCGATGACCCCTTCGGAAGAAACACCGATGAGCACTTGCGGCGTCAATTCATCGCGCAGTCCCTCAGCAATCCGGTGAATATCATGATAATAATGAGGGGTAAAGAACAACACAAGCAAATCAACATGATTTCCTTGCAATTGTCTGCGAATTTGTGCCGCCAGAATTTCGGGGATTTCTTCACTTTCCCGGTCTTCGACCGAAACGGAGGCAAACGCCATTCCCCGCATCGCTTGGTTACTTCCCCGTCCCGGAGGATACGACAGAACCATGCCCCAGATTATCCTGACAAATTGCCGCAGCACCAATGATTCCGGCATTGTTCAATAGTTGTGCCGGCAGAACCTTTGCGCGCAGGTGCAAATAGGGGAAGAATTTTTCGTGCCTGCGGCTGACACCACCCCCCAAAATAATCAAATCGGGAAAAAACAATGATTCCAGATAATTCAGATACTTGTTCAATCGCTTTCCCCAGGCCTGCCAGGAAAGCTTATCCTGCTTGCGGATTGCCGCAGCAGCCCATTTTTCCGCTTCCCGCCCTTTGATTTCCACGTGCCCCAATTCCGTATTGGGCAGCAACGCACCATGACAAAACAAAGCAGACCCCAATCCCGTTCCCAGCGTAATGACCAAAACAACACCATCGACACCGCGGCCGGCACCGAATTTCATTTCCGCCAACCCCGCAGCATCAGCATCGTTGATGACTCTGGTTTCCAGTCCAATTGTTTCCGTGAGAAAACCGGCAATTTCCACCCCAATCCATTTCGGATGGATGTTTGCAGCATTGAGAACAACCCCTTTCGGAATCGCAGCAGGAAAACCGCAGCCTATCTTTCCTTTCCAATCAAAGTGTGCAGCTATTTCAGCAATGGTCTTTGCAACCGGTTTTGGTTTGGCAGGAATCGGTGTCGGAATTCGAAAGCGCGGCGCCAGCAGCGCACCGGTTTTCACGTCCACAGGGGCACCTTTGATCCCCGACCCACCTACATCAATGCCCAATACTTTCATCAGGTTCTCCTCGTCAGTCGGCTTTTCAGCGGCTGTTTTTTTGAACAAATTTGCATTGATTATAATGAAGAATGGCTCCCTTGACCACTCAAAGCCGGAAAAACGATTGGGAATTTACCCGCCGGAACACGCGCACCGTACCAGCCCCGCCGCATCGCTGCTATCTTCTCCTCATAATAGTCAATAATCGGGCTGCCTCCTGCTGATTACAGCATCATGACAACCAGCCGCCAAATCTGGGCGACGAAAAAGGTGACAACGAAACCCATTGCCAGCGGGAGCAGCGCGCCGACCAAAGTCCACTTCAAACTACCGGATTCCTTGTACATCGTATAAATCGTTGTGCTGCAAGGATTATGAATCAAGCTAAACAGCATCAAATTGACTGCGGTCAAAAGCGTCCAGCCCCCCGCACGAAACAAAGCCATCATTTCGGCGTTCGACTGCGTTTCGAAGATTACCCCGCTGCCGGCTCCACCGGCATTGACGCCGGTGACCAATACCGTCAGCATCAGCACCGTTGGAATGACAATTTCGTTTGCCGGAATGGCAACAACATACGCCAGCAAGATGACCCCGTTCAAACCAATCAACAACCCCACAGGGTCAAGCAAATGAACGAGATGCTCAGCAATACTCACACCGCTTACACGGATATTTGCGCTCAACCAAATCGCGGCACCCGCCGGCGCAGCAAAAACAATTGCCCGCCACAAGACATAAATCGTCCGGTCTATCAGGGAAGTGTAGAGCGTTTGCAAAATACGCGGGGGACGGTACGGCGGCAATTCCAGGCTGAACGTCGAAACCTCGCCTTTCAGCACGGTTCGTGAAAGCCCCCAGCTCACCACAAAGGTGAGCAGCACGCCCAACACCGCGATACCGACCACAGCCAGTGCGGAAATCATCCCCGCAAGATGTGCCGGCACCAATGCACCGATGAACAAGGTAGCAATCAAAATTTGAGTAGGCCAGCGGCCGTTGCACAAAGCAAAATTATTCGTGATCATAGCAATCAACCGTTCGCGCGGGCTGTCGATGATACGGGTAGCAATCATCCCTGCTGCATTGCATCCGAAGCCCATCATCATGCTCAGCGCCTGCTTGCCGTGGGCGCCCGCCTTTTTGAAAATGTGGTCGAAATTGAAAGCCAGGCGCGGCAGATATCCGAAATCTTCCAGCAAAGTAAACAACGGAAAGAAAATTGCCATCGGCGGCAGCATCACACTCACCACCCACGCTGTCGCCAGATACATACCATCAATCAACAAACCGTCCAGCCACCAGGGGAAACCGGCGCTCGCAGCCAGCCCTTTCAAAAACGGGCGTCCGGCATCCAACAGCAGCCTGGAAAGCCATTCCGAAGGGTAGTTTGCCCCGCTGATTGTCAGCCAGAAAACCAGCGTAAACAACAAAATCATAATCGGGAATCCCCAAATTCTGCTTGTTACCACCCGGTCGATGGCTCGGTCCAAATCAAAACGTGCTTTCTCGCCCGGCCTTGTTACCGCACGTGAGGCAATCCGCGAAGCGTCAGCATAAATCGTTTCCATCAACTTTTCGTGAAAATCCCCGCCGATTTTCCACCGCAAGTCTTCCGCCTCTTTCAGCAAGGTTTCCGGTGTGATTTCCCTATGGTCTTTCATTCCTCTGCCTCCATTCTGGCTTCCAGGTCGGTTTCACTATCCTCACCCGAACCGCGGCTGAGGTCTCCCAGCTCACCATTCCGGATAGAAGCAGCAATGCGTTCGTCCCCGTCCAGCAAACGCAGCGCCACCCACCGGGCATTGGGCAGCCCCGGATAGAGCAGGTTGATTTCGGTTGTCAGCTGGTCCACTGCTTCCTGCAAATGTTCCGGAATCTGCCGGATACGGTATCGCTTCCCCGTCACCTTGCCCGTGGCTACTTCATGAATCGCCCCAAGCAGCTCATCGATTCCTTTCCCGAAACGGGCTACTGTGGGAACGACCGGCACACCCAAATCCCGCGCGAGCCGTCTCTCGTCGACGACAATCCCATGGCGGGACGCCTCATCGACAAGATTCAAACAAATCACCACTCGGCTGGTAATCTCCAGCACCTGCAAAGCGAGGTTCAGGTTTCTCTCCAGACGCGAAGCATCCACGACGACCACAGTAACATCAGGCTGACCGAACAGGATGAAATCCCTGGCTACTTCTTCATCCAGGCTGGTAGCCAGCAAAGAATAGGTTCCCGGCAAATCGACAATCTTGTATCGATACGCCGCATACTCGTAACCGCCCTCCGCACGTGTTACCGTTTTTCCGGGCCAGTTTCCCGTATGCTGGTGCAGCCCGGTCAGTGCATTGAAAACCGTGCTCTTCCCGACATTGGGATTTCCCGCCAGAGCAACGACAAAATCCCAGTCTTCCATATCCACGCCCAATTTTTTCAGGTTTGCCAAATGATGAACGGCACAAGTCGCGCATGCAGGCGGCATCACGGATTGTTGTTGGTCACTCATGCTTTACTCCCTTCCTCTGCATCAATCGGCGCTGCGGCATTTTCACCTCTTCCGGCAAGTTTCCGGATTCTAATCTTGCCCGCCTGCTCACTACGCAGGGCAATCAGCGCCCCCCGGATTCGGTAAGCCGTCGGGTCTCCGCCCGGGCTTCTCATCTCGGCGGTAATCTGCGTACCGGGCAAAATTCCCAAATCCATCAGTCGCCGTCGTTCGGCTCCCCGGATTTTGGTTGAAATGGATAAAACTTCCCCTGTCTCCCCAAGTCCGAGAGAGGTCAACGGCAGCCCCGTCTCCTGAGTTTCCGCCCTTTTTTCGTCAAGCGGAACAACGGTAATATTCGCCGCAACAACCGGTGCAAGTAAATGTTCTTCACCCCCCGCCCAAAAACGTACCCGCTGGGGAGAAAACTCCGTCAGGTGCAAATCCATCCCGATTTCCAAACCCTCCGCCACCAACTGGGCATAAACCGTTTTGGGTTCATCTTCCATATGAACAATGCGTGCTGTTTGGTTTACGGGCAGCGAAGTCAGGGGAATGCCATCATGAGATCGAATTTCCCCCGAAGCCGTAGGAATGGGGTCTCCATGCGGATCATGCAAAGGGTTGCCGAGCTTAGCCGCTAACGTATCGACATCTTCGTCGGTGAGCAAATGTTCCCGCAAATCGGCGCGTCCGTGCCATTCCACCGGTTCGAAACCCGTTTCTTCCGCAAGATACCGTTCCCACAAACGATGTGCCCGGATAATTCTGAGTGCATACTTCCGCCCGTCTTCGGTCAGATGAAAATGACTGCCGGAGATGGCCACCAAACCAAGTTTCTCCAGCCGGTCACAAATCCCTGTACCCCGTTCCCGGGTCACTTTCAACACGCCCGAAAGAGATTCGACGGTAGCCTTGTTTCCTTCCTGCTCGAAGAGATAAATATGTTTCAACGCATCTTCGATCAAGGCCCGCTCACCCAGAAATCGGGCACGCTGCCATCTGAAAAACAAACCCCTTTCCGGAAAAAAAAGAACCGCCAGCAAAGCCATGATCACGGTTCCAATCGCCAATGCAGTACCCGGATTAGACATAGTCTTTCCTCCATCTATCCATAGGTTCGTATAATGGTTGGTCGTTCATTTCGCAGCCTGAATTTCGACGAAAATCTGGCTGGTAATTCCGGGCCCCAGCACAACAGCCGCTTCACTGTCTTCCCGCATCAGAGTAAGATTGCCGTCCAGGCCCGAATATTCAGCGAGGAGAAAACGCTTGTCGAGAACGACCCCCTTTTCTGCCAGGTAACGCAGCAATTCCGGATGAGTATCCCGTACCCGGCGGATAATGACATGCAGTCGTGGCCTGAGCCGGTCAAGACGAACAAACCCCTGCTCCGGCATGCGTAAATCCCGTGTCGGAATCGGATCACCATGCGGGTCTGTCACCGGGTCACCAAGCACCTGCGCAATACGATCGGCAATCTTTGGAGAGATGACATGCTCGAGTTTGTCCGCTTCCCTGTCCACTTCATCCCAGGATAGCCCCAAAGTTTCTTTCAAAAACAATTCGACCAGACGATGATGGCGGATGATTTCCAGTGCAATTCGGTTTCCTTCCGGGGTCAGCATCACACCACGGCTTTTCTGATAAGTAACAAGCGCCGGTGAAAAATGCGCCAGCCGTTTGATCATCCCGGAAACAGAAGCGGGCTTAACCTCCAAAACCTCCGCGATTTTATTCGTCGTAGCTTTGCCATACGTCTGGCTGAGATCGTAAATGGTTTTGAGATAATCCTCAACCGCATCCGACAACTTGGTTTGTATCATCTTATTTTTAGTCTCTCCTAATTTCATTATTAGGATTATACCACGCATGCTGCCCTTGTATGAAACAACCGGTTGCCGAAGAACATTTTGCGGATTATCAGCAGGCAAAGACCCGCTGCACCGCCGATTGCTCGCAAAAAGCCCGGCACCGGTTGACCTAAGCCATCGTTTGTGGTTTAATCCCGCTTGACAAGAGAAATACACAAAGGCAATGATGGAAACGAGTACGCCCCTGGTTGTCTGACAGCGAGTCCGGGCATTGGTGTAAGCCGGATCAGGCACATAGGCGGAAAATCCTTCCGGAGCCACAATCTGAAATGCATCCGCAAATTAAGTGAGTCGGGATCGTCGCCCGTTATCACCGACGCAGGTATAAACCGGCATCAACATCAAACAGCACCGGCCGTACCTGAAAAAGCTGCCCACTCTTGAGTGGGAATCGGGGTGGTACCGCGGGAATGTTAAACTCTCGTCCCTGACCGGGACAAGGGTTTTTTTATTTACGGGTAGGCTTCCCGCCCCCCGAACAAAAAGCAACAAAAGATTCGCAGGAGCAAGAATATGCCATTCGAACAAGTACCCAATAAAATCGATTTCATCGCCAAAGAACATGAAATTCTCAAGTTTTGGAAAGAAACAAACGCCTTCGAAAAACAACGCGCCATTCACAAAGGGCAACCGCCCTGGTCTTTCATCGACGGGCCAATCACTGCCAACAATCCAATGGGTGTACATCACGGCTGGGGCAGAACTTACAAAGACGTCTTCAACCGCTTCTGGACGATGCGCGGCAGGGAATTGCGCTATCAAAACGGTTTCGACTGCCAGGGATTATGGGTCGAAGTGGAAGTCGAAAAACAACTCGGTTTTCAATCCAAGAAAGATATCGAATCCTACGGCCTGGATAAATTCGTTCTGAAATGCAAAGAACGCGTCCTGCGCTACGCTGCTGTCCAAACAGGTCAATCCATCCGCCTGGGCTACTGGATGGACTGGAACGATCCGGAAACGCTGCGCATGCTGGCAGACAAGCTTGCGGAAGACCCATCCCAAGTCATCACCATCGAAGGCCCTGAAGGTCCCGTTACCGATACGGTCGAACAAATCGTTGGTCATCTCGGTTTACCGGAACTGGGAGGCAGTTATTTCACGTTTTCCAATGAAAACAACTATATGATTTGGGCTTTCATCAAGAAAACCTGGGAAAAAGGCTGGCTCTACCACGGTGCAGACGTTATGCCATGGTGCCCGCGGTGCGCCACTGGAATCAGCCAGCACGAAATCGTCACGGATGGTTATGCAGAACTCACGCATCGCAGTGTTACCCTGCGCTTCCCCCTGCGAGGCAGAAAAAACGAATCCCTGCTTGTCTGGACAACAACACCCTGGACATTGACCAGCAATGTCGCCGCTGCCGTTGGCAAGGACCTCACCTATGCCAAAGTCAAACAAGGGGATGAAATCGTTTATCTTTCCACGGGCACCCTGCACATGCTGCGCGGAGATTATCAAGTAATCGGAGAAATCAAAGGGTCGGAAATGGAAGGCTGGACGTATGACGGACCTTTCGACGAATTACCCGCCGCCCAAAGCCCCGGGGGAATCACCCACATCAAACAGCTAATCAAAGATATTCATGAAAGCGCCGTTGACGTCCATCAGGTGATCCTTTGGGACGAAGTTGGCGAAACCGAAGGCACCGGCATCGTGCATATCGCCCCCGGCTGTGGTGCTGAAGACTTTCAGCTTGGCAAAGAGCATCGGTTCCCGCTAATCGCACCGCTCAACGACGAAGGCTACTTCATCGATGGTTTCGACTGGGTTACCGGCAAGCACGTCTCGACCGTCGCCGATGAGATTTTTGCCAATCTCGAGAAAAAAGGCATTCTCTACAATGTCGAACCTTACACCCACCGCTACCCCACCTGCTGGCGCTGCAAGACAGAACTCGTTTTCCGCCTGGTCGATGAATGGTTCATCAGCATGGGAGAAACCTACGACAAGCCGCGCGAAGAACTCACCAAAGAAGAAAAAGAGCACAGTTTGCGTTACCAAATCATGGATGTTGTCGATCAAATCCGCTGGATTCCGGAATTCGGCTATTCCCGCGAAATGGACTGGCTCAAGAACATGCACGACTGGATGATCTCGAAGAAACGCTTTTGGGGACTTGCCCTGCCGATTTGGGTCTGCGAAGACTGTGGACACCATACCGTCATCGGCAGTGAAACAGAATTGCAGGAACGCGCTGTCGCCGGGCTGGACGTACTTGACGGACATACCCCGCACAGACCATATATCGATGCAGTCAAAATTCAATGCGAAAAATGCGGGGGTACGATGAATCGCATTCCGGATGTCGGCAACCCCTGGCTGGATGCCGGTATCGTTCCTTTCAGCACATTGCAATACCGGCGAAACCCTGAATTCTGGCGCAAATGGTATCCGGCTCACTGGATCAGCGAATCCTTCCCCGGACAGTTCCGCAACTGGTTTTACAGCCTGCTTGCCATGGCAACCGTCATCGACAACAGTCCGCCTTTCCTGCAAAACTTCAGTTATGCCAGCCTGATGGCAGAAGATGGCCGTGAAATGCACAAATCATGGGGGAACGCCATCGAATTCAATGAAGCGGCAGACAAAATGGGCGTCGATGTGATGCGCTGGCTCTATTGTTCCCACAAACCGGAAAACAACTTGCTCTTCGGGTTCCAGCGCGCAGAAGAAACACGACGCCGCTTCCTCATCCCCTTATGGAATGTTTACAGCTTCTTCGCCACATATGCCAGCCTGGATCATTGGGAACCTCAAAACGCATCGTTCGATCCCGAAGTGCCGGAAGGGAACACTCCCGCAAGCAGCAATCCCCTCGACCGCTGGATACTTGCTCGCCTGAACCAGGTCGTGGCAAGCGTGACCAAATCACTGGAAAACTCCGATGCTTTCAATGCGACGATCACAACAGAAAGCATGATCGATGACCTGACCAACTGGTACGTCCGCCGTTCACGCCGCCGGTTTTGGAAGAGCGAACACGATGACGACAAGAACACCGCTTACGCAACGCTATATCACGTCCTGTTAAAACTGAGCAGAACGCTTGCCCCGCTCATTCCTTTCGTAACCGAAGAAATGTACCAAAACCTGGTGCGCAATGTTCATCCACAGGCTTATGCGAGCATCCATCACACCACATATCCGCTGGCGGACGAGAACGCTATCGATACGGACCTCGTCGAGCAAATGTCACTTGCCCGGCGAATCGCCAGCCTGGGGCTGAGTGCACGCAGCAGCGCCGGAATCAAAGTGCGCCAGCCGCTGGCAAAAGTCTTTGCATACGTTCGGGAAGGCAAGGCGGAATTGAGCAACGAACTGATTGCAATCATCACCGACGAGCTGAACATCAAATCACTCGAATTCGTCGATAATGCAGAAAATCTGGTTTCCTACCAAATCCTGCCCAACAACAAACTCCTCGGGCCAAAATTCGGTGCCAAATTCCCCGCTCTGCGCAAAGCGTTGAGCGCCCTCGATGCATCCGAAATCGCTCACAAGGTATCCAACGGGGAAAACATCGATCTCGAACTGGACGGCGAAGCAATCACCCTGACACCCGAAGAAGTCCTGGTGAACACCCAGCCGGCGGAAGGTTTGGCAGTCGTCTCGGACAAACTGGTTACCGTAGCAATCGATTCGGTCATTACCCCCGAATTGCGTTCTGAAGGATTGGCACGTGAAATCGTCAGGCGCATTCAATCCATGCGCAAGAACGCAGACTTCAACATCGAAGACCGCATCGAAACCTGGTATCAGGGCGAAGGAGAAATCATCGATGTCATCGAATCATGGCGCGATTACATCAAGGCGGAAACGCTCACGACCATGCTCAAAGCACAGGAACCGCCCAAAGATGCCTATCAGGAAGAACAAAAAATCGACGGCAAGGTTCTGAAAATCGGTATACGCCGCGCCGCATAACACCAACGCAATAACAAACCATCCAGGTAAACAGCCTCCGGTGAAAAACCCGGAGGCTGTTTTATCAGATAAAACATTTGGCAAATGGCTGTCAAACAGCTGTCATTTCGCTGTTACGAAAGTTATACCTGCCATCCCTGCCCCGCTATGGACGGAAAGGCCCGGGCTAAGGTCTACGACAATCGATTCCCTCGGGCAGGGAACGCTTTCCCTAATCAAGGCTTCAAGGCTACGTGCTTCCGGAGCAGCCTTGACATGCACCATTGCCATGGATTCGATTTCCGCACCGCCGCGTGTTTCTTCGCACAGTTTCACCAGCCGTGCCCACGCTTTGCGCTGCGTCCGTACCTTTTCGAGCATATCCAATTTTCCATCCCGGATCGTCAAAATCGGCTTGATGTTCAGAAGCGCCGCCATCCCCGCCGCCAAATGGCCAACCCTTCCGCTCATTGCCAGATATTTCAACGTTGCCAAAGCAAAGAACATATGTGTCCGCGAACGAATATCCTCGGCAGCCGCAATAATTTCATCCTTGTTTGCCCCCCGGTCCCTTCTACGGGCAGCTTCGAGCACAATGAAACCCTGTCCCATTGTCAGGCTCAGTGTATCGACCACACTGATGTCCACTCCCGAAAACTGGTCACAAGCAGCAAGTGCGGCGTTATACGTGGCACTGACCCGGCTGCTGACCGTAAAGCATACGATTTGTTCCGCACCGTTTTCGATGGCCTGCTGATAGGCAGCGGCAAATTTTCCGGGAGACGGCGCTGCCGTGGTCGGCAAAACGCCTTCCCTGTCTATTCTCTCGAAGAGCCTTTCATCATCGATATCCTTCCAGGTTTCGAAACTCTCATCCCCGAACGTAACGACGATTGGCACCTGCTGTATCTGATGTTCCCATGCCATAGCCGGGGGAATACTGGAATCCGTATCCGTAATAATTGCTATTCTCGCTGTCATCCGCCACACTCCTCAAAGCGCTGTTCATTCATTAACCTAGAAACACCATTCAAAGCAAATCGTTTTCCCCTGATTGCTAGCATTAATCCACCGCCGTCAGGAAATTTCCCCGTTGCCTGAAAGAATAAAAAAAACGGGGCTGCCTAAAAAGCAGCCCCGTCATCGACCACTTCCGTTACGGGAAGATGATCGGCAGGAACACTTTGTAAGCGTCAGCAGGCTTTCTGGTCTTGCCGCTTAGTGCGAACTCAAGATCATGAATACCTGCAATCGTAAAGTCCATCCAGCCTTCTGTCTCATTGTTAGCGAACGAACCCAGCCATGTCTTGTTCCAGGTCGTCCCGTTCCAACCGGAAACATCGAGGGTACCTGACTGCCAATTCTTCGGGTCGTATGTCATTCTGACGACAATCGGCTTGATGAAATCATAGTTCGGTGCATAAACGCCGTCGACATAAACCTTGAGATTGAAGTTCGAAACGAAGGTCAAGCCGGTTGGCGGCAGCAGCGAAGAAGGATTCACTTGTTTGTAAACCAGTGAGACCGTCTGGCTGACTGCACCGGCAGGAATGGTAATCGTTGTCGTTTGCACAGCGCCCTTCTGGACATGAGTATAGACCAACGTGGTTGTGATTGCCGGTGACACTTCGACGAATTTGTCTCCATCGACCACGGTTACGGCAACCGCCGAAGAACTGCTGGCGTTATAGCTGCTGCTTCCCTGATAGTTGGCTTTGATTTGATGTTTGCCTGTCGCCAGGGATGCGGTGCTCAGGGTTGCAACACCACTGCTCAACGCCACGGGCGGGCCGAAGTTTACCCCATCGACGGTGAACTGCACACTGCCGTCCGCTGTTCCGCCTGGAGGCGACTGCGTGTTTACATGAGCGGTGAACTGCACCGATTCTCCGGTTTTCACCATGGTTTTGCTGGTTTCGACAGTCGTTGTCGTATCACCCTTGTTCACTGTCGGACCGCTAACCTGTGCGGAAGTTGCGCTGTTGAAATTGCTGTCACCGGCGAAGGTTGCAGTCAATTTTAGCGGGCTGCCGCTGGTTGCCTGGGTTGGCAAAATCTGGCAGGTCGCCGTACCATCCGCAGCAACAACGGCGATGCAGGAATCCACTCCGTTACTGATCGTAATGTTCTTGCCCACGGGGATGTGCGTTCCGGGAGCGACAGCAGCAACATGAACAGTGACGGAATACGGCTGCCGGACGTAAACTGGTCCTGCCGGAACATTGGTAATTGCCAGACTAACATCGGCTTTGTTCACTGTTGTTCCGGTCATGGCGGAGGTTGTCGTTGCAACGTTGAAGTTGCCGTCTCCGCTGTAAGTTGCATTCAGATGCTGAACACCAGCAGCAGACGGGGTTATCTGGCATTTACCCACGCTGACAAGTGCAGAACAGGTATCACTGCCATTCGAGACCGTCACCAGACCGGTCGGAGTACCCGCACCGGGTAACGAAGCAGTGACCGTATAAGTAACCGTAAACGGTTCCCCGACAACAACACTGTTCGGAACGGATCCAAGCAATTGGATTGCTGCATCCGCCTTGCTGATTTCGATTGCCTCGGAGAATATCTGCACCGAAGGTTTGTAATAATCATCCCCGCTGTATTCGACTTTGACATCATGCAGCCCGACGCTCAGATGCGAGAAAGCATCACTCAGCGCTTTTCCGCTGCCATTCAGGGTCTTCTGAGTACCCAGCAAGACACCGTCAAGGTAGAACTTCACGGTTCCCGACGGCTTCGGATTGTTCGACCCGTTGCCGGTAACCGTCGCAGTAATCGCCAAACTTTGCCCGAAGACCGGATTACCAACCGTTTCCTCGATGCTAATCGTCAGGTTTCCGCCTTCGACAACCTGCAACAACGGTGCGGCCGTATTATTGCAGCCGTTGAACGAAGCATTGCCGCTGTAAACGGCTGTAATCTGATGTGTTCCCACCCACAAAGCTGTGTAAGGCAACAGTTTGTTTGCTGTACCATCCGCTTTCAAAGGTACGGGGCTGCCATAAGCAACACCATCGATATAAAACTGTACCGTCCCCGATTTGGGAGAAAGCAGACTGGGCGCCGCACCGGTTACCGTAGTGGTTACCATAACCGGCATACCATAAGGCGAGGGATTTATTTCAGAGGTTATCGTCAGCAATGTATCTGCTTTTTCGACAACCTGATCGATAGCCGCTGATTCGGAGCCATCCAGATCATCATTTCCAAGATACGTTGCTTTGACATGGTGCGTACCGACAGCCAGTGTATGGGTTTGACTGCTAACCGCCTTCCCGTTAGTTAGCGTTACAGGAGAACCGAGATTCGTCCCGTCGATCGAAAACTGCACCTGTCCGGTGGGAGTTCCCGAAGCCGGGCTGTCGACTGTTACGGTAGCAGTAAACGCCACCGGTTCACCATAAACAGTCGGTGATTTCGCCGAAGCAACCACACTTGTCGTTTGTGCCTTTTGCACAACAGGTCCTGTTGTCGCCCCGGTTGTCGATGGATTGAAATTCGCATCCCCTGCATAGGTGGCGGTCAAGGTAACCTGCCCGATGCTCTCGAAAGTAAGCTGGCACGATCCGGCAGAAACAGTCGCCGAACAGGTGTGCCCCTGATCATCACTGACCGTAACCAACCCTGTCGGTGTACCTGCACCCGGTGCTACGGGATCAACAGTAAAAGTAATCGTTACCGCTTGATAGGCAATCGGGCTGGTCGGATCGTAACCGGTGATGGTCACAACCGTATTCGCTTTCGAGACTTTGGGACCATTGAAAGCGGAGGAAACGGAAGCGTTGAAATTCGCCGATCCGCCATATTGCGCCGTCAGGTTGGGTATCCCGGGGCTGGTCGGATGCAGCGCACAAGAGCCTGCGCCTGACGCCAGCAAAGTTCCCGTGCAGCTATCCGTGCCATTCGTTACAGTGAATGTTCCGGTCGGTGTTCCGGCTGCCGGTGATACAGGGTCAACCTGTATGTTTACCGTAACTGCCTGCCCGACAACCGATTCGGTTGGGGTAATGGACTGGATTGCCGTGGTTGTATCGGCTTTGGAAACATGATGGACGTATGCAGAAGAAGTCGGCACACTATTGAAGTAATCGTCTCCGCTGTAACGCACCGTGATATTATGCGTGCCGGTATCCAGGGCGACCAGTTCAGGGCAATTCGCCCGTCCCTGACTATCGAGAGTCACCGGACTGCCAACAGGACTACCGTCCAGATAGAACTGTACCGTTCCGCTGGGAGTACCTTGCGTTGGCATCGAAGGGCTAATCACGACACTATACTGAATCTTCTCGCTGGCAACCGGATTGGTAACATCAGCCGAAATCGTGATTACCGGATCAGCCTTGTTGACCACCTGGTCGAGCGGGTGTGCATTGTTATTGCTCGCCTGGAATTGTGCCGGTGTTGCCGGCGTATAAACGCCGGTGATGTCGTGGTGTCCCGGCCAAAGATTCATATACGGTACAGTGCGGTATGCCTTACCGTTCGCATCCAGCGTCATCACCGAACCGAACTTGACACCATCGATATACATTTGCACCGTTCCCTGAGGGGTCATCAGGCTGGCATTTTCCTGGGCAACTGTAATCGTCATCGCCAGGGTCGTACCGTAAATCGTCGGATTCTCGGAAGAAGCAATTGTCAACGTTGTGGCAGCTGGATTGACAACCTGGTTTTCATCCCCGCTGGCGCTTGCCAGAGTATTGCTGTTTCCAAGATACGAAGCGGAGAAAGTATGCGTGCCGACCTTCAAATGGCCGCCGGCAAGCAAGGTATGCAAATCCGGTGAAGACGCATTTCCTGAGGCGTCCAGTGCAACCGGTGAACCCGCAGCCGTTCCATCGACATAAAACTGTACCTGACCGACCGGGGTTACAACCGATGGAGCAACCTCGGTGACTGTTGCTGTCAAGTGGATTGCTTCCCCGTACACGCTGGGGGTCTTTGACGAAACCACGCTTGTGGTTGTCGAATTCTTGCTGACACCGAAAGACGTGGCGGGCATCGAATCGCTGGGATTGTTATTACTGTCACCCAGATATTCTGCATAATACGTATGGCTTCCGACATCCAGCGCAGTTGTCGACTGGCTCGTTGCCGTGCCGCCGGATAAAGCAACCGGGCTTCCGAATGCTGACCCGTCGATATAAAACTGCACCATACCCTCCGGTGTATAAGAACCCGGAGAAACAGTGCTCACCGTAGCAGTAAAGGAAACCGGCTGTCCGTAAACAGGCGAAACCACCGAGCGATTGACCGCAGTCGTAGTATTCGCTTTCTCGACGGTGTGTCCTTCTGTGCCGCTGGATGCATTGAAATTCGCATTCGCCGGATAAGTAGCCGTAACTGTAATTCCACCGGCTGAAGTCGAAGGCAAAACACAAGAGCCGCTTCCGCTGGAGAGAGTCGCCGTGCAGGAATTCGTTCCGTCCGAAACATTCACCGTGCCCGTCGGCACTGCGGTAGTATCCGCAGTTACACTCACGGCAACGGTATAGTTTTGGCCATAGACACTTGCATCAGGCGCATCACCTGTGATTGTTACCGTCGTGTTCGCTTTCTCGACGGTGTGCCCCTCTGTACCGCTGGATGCATTGAAATTCGTATTCGCAGCATAAGTCGCTGTAATCGTCGCCGCACCTACGGAAGTCGAAGGCAAATCACAAGAGCCGCTTCCGCCGGAGAGAGTCGCCGTGCAGGAATTCGTTCCGTCCGAAACATTCACCGTACCGGTCGGCACTGCGGTAGTATCCGAAGATACACTGACAGAAACCGAATAGTTTTGCCCGTATTTACTGGGGTCAGGCGCATCACTGGTGATCGTCGTAGTCGTGTTTGCCTTTTCGATGGTATGCGCTTCCGTGTCGCTGGAGCCGTTGTAATTTGCATTTCCCGGATAAGTCGCAGTAATCGTTACCGCACCGATCGAGGTCGAAGGCAAATTACAGGAACCAACGCCACCGGATAGCGTTACCTGACAAGTATGCGTGCCGTCGGTTACAGTCACTGTACCTGTCGGCACGATAGAAACAGCCGATGTCACAGAAACAGCAACTGCATAATTCTGCCCGTACTTGCTCGGGTCAGGCAAATCGGTAACGATCGTCGTAGTGGCATTTCCCTTGTTGATCTTAATCGAATAATCCTTCGAATAAGAACCGGCCACGTTGGTTGCCGTGATTTCGAAGTTGTATGTTCCGGCCGCAGTCGGGGTACCGGAAACGACACCGGTTGTCGCATTCAAAGTCAGTCCCGGGGGCAAAGACCCGCTGGAAACTGAATAAGTCGGCGTCGGGTCTCCGTTTGCCGCAAAGGTGAAGTTATAGGCAACACCCAAATCCCCGTCCGGGGGTGCCCCATTGGTAAACGCTGTTGCCGCTTCATTCTGGTTGGTAACATGAATCGTGAAGGATTTTTCAGTAGAAGCCGCATGGGAATCCGTCGAACGGATTCTCACCGTATAAGTATTCTTGGTTTCATAATCGAATATTTCACTGGAACGCAAATTGTTTCCGGAAATATTGAAAGATGCATTGTCATCGTCCCCTGTACCGGCGACCAGCGTATAAGTAAATGTCGTGTCATCCGGATCAGAGGTCGTCAAAGCACCTATCACTGTATTGACAGGTTGATTCTCCTGAATATTGTCATTCGATAATTGAATATCCGTAGGCGCATCATTGACACCGGTAATATTGATCGTTGCAGTTGCAGTGCCCGTACTTCCGGAATCTTTCATTGTCAGCTTATAAGGTTTCGTTGATTTCGGATTATCGGAAGTATTCTCATATTCGATATGTTCGACAATGTAATCCACTGCGTCATCCTGGGCGGCAGTTGTCACGATTTGAATACCGTCGATATACATGGTCGTTCCAACATACTTCCCACCGGATGCATCATAGGTGCCGGCAATAAATTGAAATTGCAGTTCACAAACGCCGCTGGGGCAAACGGTCGAATCGATTGTCGAATTCAGGTTTACCCAACCGCCCGTATTATCACCGCGGTCATAGAACAATTGCTGTTGCGTCCCTGTGGCAACATTGTTGATGTAACCATACACGTCATAATCGTCTCCGCTATCTTCAGCCCGCCAGGTTAGCGAGAGGTTGTTTCCGGCTTTCGCATAAAACGAACTGCTTGTGAGCGTTGGCCCATGTGCAGTACCATACGCCACAGAAACATTTCCTGTAAGATGCAATTTCGCTGCATAATTCCCCGACGACACCGGGCTGGTCACAACACTTGCATCCTGATATATGCCGTTGGGAGTATCACCAGCCAAACCGGGGAAATTCGTATTGACAACCCAATCTGTAAAATCACCTGTCTCGAAACCGGCGTTTTTCAACGAAGCGCTGAAGTTGATCCGCAGCGGCTGCCCATTGACACCGTTCCGCACAGGATCGATCGTACCGATTCTCGTTCCATTCCAGGAGACTGCATCGCCAACGACAGTCAGGTTTCCGGAGCTTTGAATCCGCAGCTGGTCTGCCGGAGAACCATTCCCGGTTATCTCGATATCGATATATCCATCCGACCAGTCATTGGTCGTGGAAGAAACAGTTACGCTGGAATCAAGGTAAACCCAGCCGTCACCTTCGGTGTAAGCCAGGTCGTCCAGCCCGGATGCTGTTCCGCCCAAGACAGTTGTTGGCCGCACAACAGACAGCACCAAGCCGAGTATCATCACCGCATACATCAGCTTCGATACTGCTGCGCGCAGCCGAAAACCTTTAAGTTTCCGATTCATACCGTTCGTAAACATTACAACCTCCCATAAATTTGAATAGGTTTTTAATTGCTTTTGGCGATATTTTTAAAAAAATTAACCAACTGCCAACACATTCTATATAATATTTGGTAACAATCACTTAACATTTATGATAAGAAGACCCAAAAACGGGGTTTCCTTACCAAAATGTAAAGTGTTTTTGGGCTTTTCCACCCTTTGCCATGATTTTTCGATTGTTTTTCACAAACGGTATTTCCATCGGCAACAGATTGATTACAACAAAAAACCCCGTGTTTTCCACGGGGTCGTAACCGGAATGGCTGAAATCAGGTCGTATCGCTCAATCCGAAATAACTTTCAACGGGATGATAATCCGGTCGTGATGATCATCCCAACTCATCACCAGCTCCACTTCCCCGTTTTCGATAGCTGCACCATCATCCCATTTGCCCGGAAAGAAAAAGACCAGCGAACCTTTCCCGTCTTCATCCAGCTGACTGGTTGCAGCAGCGCGCGTTTTCCCGGCTGTCCCGCTTTGAAGAAGTGCATGCAAATAAATTCTCGGCGGGAATCCCCTGGCAATGATGTGAACCACAGCCCCTTTCTCGACAGCAAAATAGCCATCGAACGCGGCTTGCGGGGAAACATCGATGGCAATGCGGTCACTGCGTTTGTTCAAACGCTTCTCCCCCTGCTCAGGGGTTGGCGTGTTTTCAGTTTGGGTTCCCTTGCATCCTGCTACCAGAAAGACAAAAGCCAAACCAAGCAAAAACAAACCGGATATCATCAACACTCGTTTCATCGAAACGCCTCCTTTCTTGTGTTCCCTGCAATCGATTGTATCCACCCGTGATTAAATGCGGATTAATATATTCTGCCCGGCGAAAAGATTTCTTCATTGTTTGCCTCCGGCTTAAGGGTATAATCGCAAAAAAGGAAACCGTATTTTTCAACCCTTGCAGACAAACTGATGACAACAATCAATCAGCCCACAATTACCACAGAAAACGTCATCCGCCCTACCCTGGTCGAAGTCGATCTGGACAAACTGGCGGATAATTTCCGCACCATCCGGCAGCATGTTGCCCCGGCAAAAATGATGCCCATCCTGAAAGCCAATGCTTACGGCCACGGGTTAGTGGAAATCGCCAAACTCATGCAAAAACTGGGGGCAGATTACCTCGGCGTCGCTGTGCTCGAAGAAGGCTTGCTGCTGCGCGAGCAGGGAATTACCTCGCCAATTCTCATCCTCGGCGGCATCCTGGGAAACCAGGTTCCGCACTTCATCGAAAACAATCTGACCATCACTGCGTCGTCTATCGACAAACTATGGCAGGTTGATGAAGTGGCCGAACAGCTGGGAAAGCGAGCCAAGGTTCACCTGAAAATCGACACCGGCATGGAACGCATCGGCGTCCATTATTACAACGCAGAAAAACTCATCGAGACCTCTTTGCAATGCAAACATCTCGAAGTCGAGGGAATTTTTTCGCACTTTGCCAACGCCGACCGCACAGATTTGCAGCATGCCCGACTTCAGCTGGAACGCTTTCTTGAAATCCTTTCTTTTTATGAAAAACACAGTATCGCACCGCCTGTATACCGGCACATGGCGAATTCCGGTGCAATTCTGCAAATCCCGGAAGCCCGTTTCGATATGGTTCGTCCGGGCATTCTGCTTTACGGCGTTTACCCCAGCCCGGAAGCAAAGAAAACCGTGCCCGTCAAGCCCGCCCTAAGCTGGAAATCGAGGGTGGTTTACTTCAAGGTCATCAAACCCGGTCACCCGGTCGGGTACGGCTCTACCTGGAAAAGCGACCATTTGGTCAGAGCAGTGACGATACCGGTCGGCTATGGCGACGGTTATTTCCGCAGCATGTCGCATCAGGCAAAGGTAATAATCCGCGGCAAGAAATACCCCGTTGCCGGGATGATTTCCATGGATCAAATCGTAGTCAACATCGAATGGGACAGCGCCTATAATGACGACGAAGTCATTCTGGTTGGCGAAATGAACGGAGAAACGATCACCGTAGAAGATTTGGCATCCTGGGCGGGAACCATCCCGTATGAAGTACTCACCAATATCAACACGCGCGTGCCGCGTATTTATTTGCACGGCGAAAACACAAGCCTGCGTTAACCGGAATCCCTTCCAAAAAACCATCCGCAGGCACAATACTTCTTCGGTATAATATATTTATGGAAAGCAAAACCTATTTTCCCGAGCTGCTTTCACGCAAAAGCGAAAAACTGACATGGGCACTCTTTGCCATTTCGTTTGTCAGCCTGCTCTTGCTGCGGCTTCACTTTGGCATCCTGCACATCCCGGCTGCCATCTTCGTGCTGCTCCTTTTCCTCGCTGCGGGCAGCATCAGCCTTGGCAACTGGATGGACAGGCACACCTCGATTGTCATCGATGCCAACGGCGTCAGTTTCTCCAACGGTATCCGCCACGCTGCGTTCAAGTGGCAGGAAATCGACAAAATTCACGTACTGGAATCACATTGGGGCAACCGCGTGCAAGTACTTGGGAAATCAGCCCATTTCGAGTTCCGCACTCTGGGCAAAGTCATACTCAACGGTGACTTGAAAGGGCAATTAGGCTTCAAAGACGGCGATGTGATTTTGCAAACCTTGCTTGAAAAGAGCGGGCTGCGAAACACGTCGGTATCAGAAAAAAACGTTTATTATACCCGTCCGTAGGGACGGTGGATCCTTCCCCGTTCCTGCTTACGCTCTCAATTTAACGAGGGCGTTTTTTTTCGAACAAAGCGCTTTGGGCGTAGTACAATGCAAACATTTCAGGAGGCTGGACTTATGATGAACATAGATGAACAAGTTGCCTTGTTGATGCAAGGCACAGAATACGGGGATGAACAGTTGAAACAAGCCATGGCCAAGGAGCTGCGGGAACGGCTTACCGAAGCCCAAAAAGAAGGGCGCCCCTTGCGGGTTTACTGCGGATTCGATCCGCGCACATCGGATTTGCACCTCGGTCACACGGTACCGATGAGAAAATTGCGCCAATTTCAGGAACTCGGCCACGAAGTCGTGTTTCTTGTCGGGAACTATACATCACTCATTGGCGATCCGTCAGACAAAGACAAACTTCGCCCCCAGCTAACCCCCGAACAGGTCGAACAAAATGCACGCACTTACGCCGAACAAGCTTACAAAATTCTCGATCCTGAAAAAACGCTGATCAAGTTCAACGCCGAATGGCTCGGCAAATTAACCTTCGAGCAGTTAATCAAACTCGCCTCGAACTTCACCATTCAGCAATTCCTCACACGGGATAACTTCCGAAAACGCTGGGACAACGGGGACCCGATTTACCTCCACGAAACTTTTTATGCAATCATGCAAGGCTATGACGCTTACGCCCTGCGTGCCGATGTGCAGGTTGGCGGCACCGACCAACTTTTCAACATCGTCATGGCAGCCCGAAAACTGATGCAATTCATGGGAGAAAAACCGAATATCGGCATCATCATGGGTATTCTGCCGGGCACCGACGGGGATGTCAAAATGAGCAAATCTCTCGGCAACCATATCCCCTTGCTCTCTACCCCGGAAGATATGTACGGGAAAGTGATGAGCATTCCCGACAAAGCGATGGGTGATTATTTCAGGCTGGTGAGCCGCTGGACACCGCCGCAAATCGCCCAAATCGAGAAGGATATCGCCGATGGAAAACTGCATCCGCGTGATGCAAAGATGAAACTCGCCCATGAAATCGTCTCGATTTATCACAGCCCGGAAGCGGCAAACAAAGCCGAGGAAAATTTCATTCGTGTATTCCAGCAACGCAACATTCCCACAGAGATGCCGGAATACAATCTGCAGCCCGGGCAAACGATTCTCGATGTGCTGGTCGCCGGCAAACTTGTGAGCAGCAACAGTGAAGCGAAACGCATGCTCAAACAAAATGCGGTCAGCCTTGACGGGCAAAAAATCACAGACCCCTACGCGCCATTCCCCGGCCCCGGTGTTCTGCGTGTCGGCAAACGCCGGTTTCTGAAAATCATCGGCTGACCCGAAGGCTGATACCCGCCATCGAAACAGACATGCAAAAAAACAACCGCCCGAAAAGAGCGGTTGTTTTTGATTCAGTCTGATGGAGCGTCCGGGCACTTTCACACCCCGTTGTTTTTTTACGGATAAACAACAGCTTTCAAAGCGAACTCTCCAATTTCCTTTGCCAAATCGGGGTCATCCTCTTCGAGCACAACAACCACAGCAAACGGGATATTTTTATTCTCCGGCAGCGTACCGCCTGCAAACCAGGTAATCTTGCCATCTTCAGGCTGATCCAAAAGGTACCAGTGTTCCTTTGTGCGCACGATTTTCGTGCTCATCAAAATCGCATTTTCCGCAAGCAATGTTTCTCTCGGCACACTCAGCGCCGGCAGGGAAATCCACTCGCCTTCCTGCTCTTTGATTGCCAAAGCAATCCGCAATGAGGGCAGCACGCCGCCATTGCTCAACATCGCCGCAGAAAGCACCACTTGCAGAGGGCTGACGCCATCGACCAGCGAGGCAACCGGAATATTATGAATCCGGAAATCAGGAACACCCAGCAACCTGCCATGACTATCCTGTTGCAATGTCAGAAGTTCTTTCAGCGATTGATAAGCATAACGTCCCTGGGTAATCCGGTTTACAAAAGGCGAATCGGGATTACTAATCAATGTTTCGTAATCTTCGTCCAGGCGATTGGCATCATACCCCGGGCGGGAAACCATGGCGTAAATCTCCCCGCTTTCCGCGTTGATTAACACCAGCCCGCCTTTGTGCCTGCCAAAGATTTTGTCGATATCTTGTTGTATGCCGACATCGAGAGTCAAACGCACATCCACCCCGGGGGGAGGTTGCCCATAAAGCAGATGATGCCACCAAAGCGTCCAGGGATCCCCGCCTTCCAGCCCGCGCAAATAGGAATCCAGGCTCGCTTCCAATCCGGATTGTCCGTATACCGGATGATTGTATCCGATTACAGCGCCGCCCGGATAATCCGAAAAGCGCCGGTACGCCCCCGGTTCGCCAATCGTTTCCACGATCGGCTTGTCATGCCGATCCAGAAGCGCGCCTCTGCGCACAAAACGGTCGGAAATCGCCCTTCGGGGGTTATCCGTGCGCTTCAGGAGCGCCGGGCCTCGTGCCACCGCCCACCAACCGTTCGCAAGCGCAGTTGCGCTCAAACAAATCAGCAAAAACGAAGCCACCATGACATAAGGCTGTTTTTCCGGATGACGAAACCCCGCCCCGGAAGATTCACCGGCAATCAGGCACAAAATCAACAGCGACAAAAACGATACCAGCAGGGAAGACCCGCCATAAGACAGAAACGGCAGGGTTACACCGGTCAGCGGCAGCAGCCTCATATTTCCCCCAATGATCAACAGGCTTTGTGCAACAATATGCACCGTCAAGCCGGCAGCCAGATAACGCTGAAACGTATTGGGGGCATTCAGGGCGATGCGGATTCCCCGCTGGAGGAAAATACCCAGCAGGATGAACAAACCAATCGTCCCGAACAAACCGGTTTCTTCGGCAAGTGCAGTGAACAGAAAATCAGAATGAGCAATAGGGACCAGCGTCGGGCTGCCAATTCCCGGACCGCGCCCGAAAACGCCCCCGTTGGCAATCGAAATCAACGATTGCACAATCTGGTAAGACTGTCCGCTGGGGTCAAGCCATGGATTGAGCCAGGTCTGAATGCGGGCATGGACGACATCCACGAACAAATACCCCACGCCACCGGCAGCCATCATCCCCCCAAAACTCACCAACGGCACCCACTTCCACCCAGTCGCCAGATAAATCATCACTGTATAAATAAAGATGAAAACCAGCGCTGTCCCCAGGTCCCGCTGAAAGAGGAGCAGCAGCAAAGCAATCCCCGTCATCAGGGAAATTGGCATCAGGATGGGAAGAATCAACCGCAGCCGTTCACCCATCCGGCGGGTTCGCTTCACATCCTGCGAGATTCTATCGATCAAACCCTGATGATCGCTCAAATACCCGGCAAGATAAACAATCAGGAGCAGTTTCAAAAGTTCGGAAGGTTGAAAATAAACCCCGCAACAACCCAGCCACAGCCTCGGTCCGCTTCCCATCGGGTTGGTTCCCAAAATCAGAGTAGCGAAAGTCAAAAGCAACCCGGCTGTAAGCCACACATACTTATAGCGTTTCAGAAAAACAAGAAGCCCCGGGTAGCGCACCCCGTAAATCAGCACGGTCATCCCCACTGCCAGCCAAACCGTCTGCCGCACCCCGAAAACGGGTGTCAGCCGCCAAATGGTCAGCAATCCCCATCCGGCAAGAAAGGCAGTAACAGCAAACAAATACCGGTCACTGCCCGGCAGTGATTTGTCAAGTGCACGCGCACTCAACCCAGCGCCAACAACCCAAACCGCAAAACCAATCCAATGCGCCCAGCGCAAGGTGGAACTGCCATTACGCGCCAAAAGAGACGGGGAAAACGTCAGCACAACCGAAAACAACCCGAGAAACACAACCGCCGGCAAAAGCAGGCGGTGCGTCTTAATTTTTTGCATAATCAGTTTCACAATCTACCCGCCAAAACTGCAACACAAAACATCAGGAATAAGTGACATCGTTGCCATCTACAACCATCTTCCTGCGGCGGTAAGCCCAACACATGTAAGAAACCGAAACGAAATAACTGGCCGGCAGCCGGTGCATGCCCTTGATTTTCGTTCCCAGTACGGTCGTCTTGCCTCCGAAGCCCATCGGACCAATTCCGAGTTGATTGGCTTCTTCCGTAATTTGCTTTTCAAGTGTCTCGATCGCAGGGTCGGCTGCCGGCTCATCGATTTGCCGGAAAAGAGTCTCTTTCGACGCGAGATACGAAGTTCCCCTGTCCCCGCCGATTGCAACACCCAGCACCCCCGGAGCGCACCCTTTTCCCTGTGCCTGGAAAACCGCATCCAAAACGACCTTGCGCACTCCTTCGAGATCGCGTCCGGCGCCCAGCCGGTTATCCGGCAGTTTGTATTGAGCACCGACGTTTTCACAACCGCCGCCTTTCAACATCAACCGCACGGTCAGTTTCTTTCCTTCGACTTCACGAAAATGAATCAAAGGATAATACTCATCGCCTGTATTATTGCCTGTGTTTTTCCCGGTAACTGCATTCACCGAATTCGGACGCAGATACGTCAATTCCGTTGCTTTAATCACTGCGTCCTGAATTTGTTTTCGCAGTGAAATCGTACTCCAACCTTCCGGATAGTCAACATAAAAAATCGGAGTGCCTGTATCCTGACAAATCGGAGAAGAGTTCTTGCGTGCCAGCTCGACATTTTTCAGGATTGTTTCCAAAGCCCCTCTGGCAGCAGAACCTTCCGCTTCTGCGTTCAAAGCCTCATGCAAACGCTTTTCGACATCCGGCGGCAGGCTGGTTGAGGTCAGTCGCACCAATTCCAGCAATTGTTCAGTCAAATCCGGTTTCATAATTCTCTCCATTCAGGCTTGATACCATACAGTTTCAATCAACAGCAGTCACCTGCTACAATTTAATCATACCCCAAAAAGGCTGATTTCGGGATAAAAGCGTTCCACCGGCGCAAAGGGAATGCGTCTCCGCATCCCTTCTTTATCATCCCTTCACCAATCCTTTACCGTTTCTTCATCGATGGATGTTAAACTAACCCGCCGTAAAGCAACCCCTTCCCGGATGACAACCGTTGCACTCACACCGTCACGCATCTGCAACAGTTCCTGGTATATACTTATCTTGTAAGACTTGTTTCGTCAGGAAGTTCACCAAAAAGGAGAAACCGGATGCCAAACGCCAAAATACTCATAATCGATGATGAGCCGGGCATCCTGAATCTGGTGGATGCCTATCTGCGCGCCGAAGGTTTCACGGTATATACGGCAGCAGACGGACTTGCCGGGCTTAAAGCAGTTCAAGCATACCACCCGGATTTGGTCATCCTCGATATCATGCTCCCGGGCATCGACGGGATCGAATTGCTTACCCGTCTGCGGCGCGAATCCGATGTGTACGTGATCATGCTCACCGCCCGGGCAGAAGAAACGGATAAAATCATCGGCCTTTCGGTAGGGGCGGACGATTATGTCACCAAGCCTTTCAGCCCCCGGGAACTTGTCGCACGGGTCAAAGCCACATTGCGGCGGGCAGGGAATCACCGCAACGCCCGCGGACCGGAAGAACTTGTCTTCCCGCATATCCGTATCGATCCCGGTGCACGTGAGGTTCGGGTTGATGGCAGGCTCGTCGATTTAACTGCCATGGAATTCAATTTGCTGGAAACGCTTGCACGCCACAGCGGCCTTGTTTTGAGCCGCGAACAATTACTGGAAAAAGTATGGGGAATTGACTATTACGGCGAAATGCGGGTCGTAGACGTTCACATCGGCCATATCCGCCAAAAACTCGGAGAGGAATTCATCGCAACCGTCCGCGGTGTCGGTTACCGTTTTATCGAAAAGAGGCAATAACCATGTGGCGCACTATCCAAAGTCATCTCGGTTGGAAAATTTTTATTTCGTACCTGGCAGTCATCGCCGCCGGCATGTTCGTTCTGTTCGTTGCCGCCGAACTGGTTGTACCGCGGGCATTCGACAGGCACATGGCTTTCATGAGCACGATGATGTCAGGCGTGAAAACCGGGCTTCCACCGGGGATGGACCTGAACACAAATCTGTTTCAAAGTTTTCGCGCAGCCGTTACCGAAGCGGTAACGATAGCCAGTATTGCTGCAACACTGGCAGCGCTCGCTGTCAGTGTCTTCATCACCAGACAAGTCGTTTCGCCGGTTCGGGCGATGATGATTGCCAGCCAGCACATCACCGAAGGGCATTACGACCTGCGCGTCGACATCCCCGGCAATCCGGCAAAAGGAGAACTGGACGAACTTGCCCAGCTCGCCCTGAGTTTCAACCGGATGGCAGAAAAGCTTTCACAAACCGAGACCATGCGCCGCCAATTGATTGGCGATGTTGCCCATGAATTGCGCACACCGCTGACCACCATCAAGGGATACATGGAAGGCTTGATGGACGGTGTTCTGCCGGCAAACAACACCACTTACCAGCAGGTCCACCGCGAAGCCGACCGCTTACAGCGTCTGGTTCGTGACCTGCAGGAACTGAGCCGGGTAGAAGCCGGTGCCTATTCCCTGAATAAAATGTCCATCCAAATCAGCGCTTTGATATCGGAAGTTATCGCTCACCTCAGCCAGCAATTCCACGAGAAACAAGTTACCTTCGAAGCCCGAATTCCGGAAAGCCTTCCCCTGGTGCTCGCTGACAAAGACCGCATCCACCAGGTGCTGGTCAATCTTGTCGGCAACGCATTGCAATATACACCCGGCGGAGGAAAGGTGAGCGTCTCCGCATTTCCGCAGGGAAACCGGATTTTGATCTCCGTTCATGATAACGGTATCGGCATTTCACAGGAACATTTGCAAAACCTTTTCACCCGTTTTTACCGCGTCGATAAATCGCGCTCACGCGTCGCCGGTGGCAGCGGCATTGGCTTGACGATTGCCAAATATCTGGTCGAAGCCCACGGCGGGACAATCAAGGCGGAAAGCGACGGCATCGGTTTAGGCAGCACTTTTTCGTTCACCCTGCCGATAGCACACCCCCGCAATACCCCCTGACGCGTCCCGGCATTCCGTCATTCCGTCACAGCAAAAAATCCGGCAATACGCCAGCATCCCTGCCAAGCATCTTCCTCAAAGCAGCCTTCCGTTCAGGCAAACGGCCAATTCACCACCCCGGCAACGAGAACTTGCACACCAACCGGCAAATCAACCGGTTATTGCCCGCAGATATTCCAAAAAGCAGAAAGCTTTACAAATTCTTTATTTCTGCTACACCGGGGCTTTATCAAGCCCTGCTAAGATGATGACATCAACAGTGATCATCGAACAAATGGAAAATCGAAGGGAGAAACAATCATGATGACAGGCGCCGAAGTTGAAACCGGAATTATCGGGGAGATTATCATGCTGAGCGTTTGGCTCGGAATGCTCGCAGGAATACTCTTGCTGGTCAAATCGTTATTTTCCGGCCAGAGCAGCCGAAAAATCAGCGCAATCAGGAATGAGCATGACCCCGAAAAAATCATCGCCAACCGGTTTGCCCGCGGCGAAATCGGCAGAAAAGAATACGAAAGAATGAAAACGGATCTGCGGTAATGCCTCCGGCGATAACCGTTCCACCCGCATATTTGGGAACACCCCATTTGGCAAAACACACACGGAAGGATCAAGAAATGCACAGCCACGAACAATCGTCAACCCGGATGAACCCGGAGCATCAAGAACATAAGCATAAGAAAGCAACGAAAACCGGCAAGCCCCAAAAACACACGCATCCCCAAACGCAGCACCTTCACGCAGATGGTCACAACAAAAAGAACCAACACAGCGCCCACGTGGACCACCGCGGGCACGAGCAGGTTTTCCGGAAGCGTTTTTGGGTCAGCCTGTTCCTGTCGGTGCCGGTGCTTTTATTTAGTCCGTCCATTCAAAACTGGCTGGGGATTACACTGCCGCCGTTCGTTGGCAGTAATCTGATTTCCCCTTTCTTCGGGATGCTGATTTTCTTTTATGGCGGCTTCCCCTTTCTGAAAATGACCCTGCCGGAAATCAGGAACCGAAAACCCGGCATGATGGCATTGATATCCTTGGCAATCAGCGTAGCTTTTGTATACAGTCTGGCTGCCTTTTTCTTTGGAACCGGTGCGACATTTTTCTGGGAACTGGTAACGCTCATCGACATCATGCTGCTGGGGCACTGGCTCGAAATGCGCAGCATCCGCCAGGCTTCCGGTGCATTGGATGAACTGGCAAAACTCATGCCGGATACAGCCGAGAAAATCACACCGGACGGGAACACCATTCCAATCGCGGCGGACGATCTCGAAACAGGCGACCTGGTTTTGGTACGCCCCGGTGCCGGCATTCCGGCAGACGGGATTATTGTGGCAGGTGAATCGGAAGTCAGCGAAGCAATGATCACGGGAGAATCCAAACCCGTCCCCAAAACCGTGCAATCGAAAGTCATTGCAGGAACTCTCAACGGCGACGGGAGCCTGAGAATCCGTGTGACGGCAACAGGAGCCGATACAGCGCTCGCCGGAATCATGCGGCTGGTCGAACAAGCCCAGCAGAGCAAATCCGGCACCCAAATTCTCGCCGACAAAGCCGCCGGCTGGCTCTTCTACATTGCGCTTGGCACCGCAGCGCTGACAGGCATCATCTGGTCTGCGGCAATTGGTTTCAATTCCGAGGTAATCGCCCGTGTTGCCACTGTGCTTGTCATTGCCTGCCCGCACGCGCTTGGTCTCGCAGTCCCTTTGGTCGTTGCCATCACAACTGCAAAAGGTGCCCGTAATGGCATCCTGGTACGCGACCGCCTTTCACTGGAAGCTGCCCGCCATATCGACACCGTTATCTTCGATAAAACCGGCACACTCACCCGCGGCGTATTCGGTGTCGTGGATATTCTGACCGCCAAAGGTTGGGACGAATCCAGGGTATTGGCGCTGGCTTCTGCCGTAGAAGGCGACTCGGAACACGCTATCGCCCGGGGAATCCGGCGGTCGGCAAAAGAACGTGGCCTTTCCCTGCCTTCGGTAACGAGTTTTCAGGCAATCAAGGGCCGGGGAGCCAAAGCTCAAATCGGGGAGCACACCATCTCGATTGGCGGTCCCCGCCTGCTG
Organism: uncultured Anaerolineales bacterium; assembly: GCA_964457375.1. Lineage (GTDB taxonomy): Bacteria > Chloroflexota > Anaerolineae > Anaerolineales > UBA11858 > G519. The sequence continues at coordinate 26,224 of CAYWFK010000003.1, read as the reverse complement.
GAAATGATGAACATCACAATCGATCAACACTTCCTGGAATTCAATCGGCAAGCCAACCGGAACGGGCAAAGTGTCATTACCCTGCTGCAAGACCGGCAAGTGATTGCCTGCATTGCCATGGCAGACATCATCCGCCCCGAAAGCAAAGAAGCTGTCGACAAGCTTCACCAGCACGGGTTCCATGTTGTCCTGCTCACGGGGGACAGCAAAGCCACAGCTCAATCGGTCGCCCGAACATTGGGTATCAAAACCGTTTATGCCGAAATTCTCCCGGAGCAAAAAGACAGAATAGTTGCCGAACTTCAGGCACAAGGCAAACGCGTAGCAATGGTCGGAGACGGGGTCAACGACGCACCGGCGCTAACACGTGCCGACGTGGGGATTGCCATCGGCGGCGGTACTGATGTAGCAATCGAATCTGCGGGGATCATTCTCGTGAGAAACAACCCGCTGGACGTTTTGAAAATCTTTGCGTTGAGCCGTGCCAGTTACCAAAAGATGAAAGAAAATCTGATATGGGCAACCGGCTACAATATCGTGGCAATCCCGCTGGCGGCAGGCGTTCTGGCACCCTGGGGCTTTTTACTCTCCCCCGCAGTCGGAGCAGTGCTGATGTCGCTCAGCACCGTGATTGTTGCACTCAATGCACAACTGTTACGGAAAGTCGATTTGGGTCAATAGGCAGCGCCATCTCACCTGTGTAAGGCTAATCCGTGTAACCCTCAAAAAAAGCACGACGGCTTGACACAGGTCTTATTATGCCGTAAGCGGTTTGTCGTTTTCCAGCAGGATAATGCAACAGCCGGGCAGCAAAATGTGTTCACAGTTCACAGGAAGCCACCGCAAAACACTGCCGGCAGCCATTCACCACGTCGAAGAAAAAACATCAGAAAAATCTGCGTTCATACACCGGCAACAAAAACCAGAAAGTACAACGAAACACCAAGCAGAAAAGCAGCAATGCTTGCCGCGTGAAACCTGAGCAGGAAAGCACCCTTGCGCGTTTTCTCATGATTCACATAAATCCGGTAGGCAATCAGGTTTGCCAAAGAAGCCACCAAAGTCCCGAAACCACCCACGCTCACCCCCCAGAGCAACGAGCGCCAGCGCCGGGTAAAATCTGCCACCAGCAGCGCAGCCGGCACATTGCTGATGCCCTGGCTGAGGAACGCAGACAGCAAAAACACATGATGAGGATGGGATAATATTCCTGAGAGGATAATCCGCAAATTATCCGTAAACCCGAAAAAGCACGCAAACGTAATCAGCAACGCATAATCGACGGCGAAAACAGCACGATCGAAAAGCAAAACAAATAAAATCACCCCCAAACCCACCGTCAAAGGAAGTATTCGCAAAACAGACAAAATAAACACCGGCAATAAAACCAGATACACATAGGCTTTACCCTTCACGGTCTCCGGCTGGCGCTGCACCCGGACGGTTTCCCGCCTATCCAGAAACCATGCTGCCGCGGCCAGCAGGACGAAAAACAGGCCTGAAAAAGTCCAGATTTCCTGCACGAAATCCGCTATCGGCACTTCGTAAAACCAGTACAGAAAAAGGTTCTGCGGATTGCCGAACGGAGAAAAAGCCGAACCTGCATTGGCTGCCAGCGCTTCCAGAATGACCAGCCATTCCTTGTTTTTCGTATGCAGCAAAACGGTCAGCGGGACAATCGACACAAGAGCAACATCATTCGTGACAAGCATGGACAGGAAAAAAGTAATCGCAACCATCTTCACGGCAACGAACCGCCCGGCTTCAAGTTTTTCAGCCACATATGCAATCACCCCGTGAAGCTGAAGCCCTTTTGTCACAAGAAACAGCACAAACAGAATATACAAAATTTCCAGATCGGAAACCGCATACGCCGGTATCCGCCTTAGATAAACAGACGTAAGCAGCAGCCCGGAGAAAGCAATCGCGAGCAGCCATTCATCTTTTGCAAAGTTACGTAAGCGGGTGATAATCATCGAAAACCTCAACGAATTCTCGCCAATTCAGCCGGCGGTGGCCGCATGAATTCCCAAAAATCAAACTCAATGAGCACCGCAAAAAAGTACCCATCGTCCGATACTTTATCATGGTTTCCTTGTCCTAGCCAGTAAAAAACCCCCAAAAAAAAGCCATCGGGTTGCCATTTTCAAAGGCAATTCGCTTTACACTTGTCATCTTCGGGAAAATATCTGATTTCAGCGGTTTTTTCTCGACAAAATTAACATTCTCTGCTTTAATCAAGGTACCCCATTAAGCATCACCATGTTTTCCAGCGGAGGAATGCGTAACTATGGCAAAGAAAAAATTAGGTTATGTCGAACTGTTCTGGACCTGCCCGAATTGTGAAACCCTCAATCCCGGCGAGGAGAAAGTCTGTCTGAATTGCGGTGCGCCTCAGCCTGATGACGTGCAATTCATCCAGAAGCCCGGCCAGGAACTTTCCAATGACGAAAAGCTGGCAAAGAAAGCCGAAGCCGGTCCGGATATCCATTGCCCATACTGTGGTGCACGTAACCCATCCAGTGCAAAAACATGCTCCCAATGCGGGGGTGATCTGACTGGTGGTCAAAAGCGCAAAAAGGGGCGTGTCGTCGGCGCTTATCGCAAAGAGAAACTCGAAAAAATCATGTGCCCGAATTGCGGCGCAGAAAACCCCGGCAATGCCCTGACCTGTGCACAGTGCGGAGCATCCTTGCGTAAAGAACAACCCGGATACGAAGAAGAAAAGTCATCCGCACCGGCAGCCGGAGGCACTGCCAAAAAGCCGGTTTCGAAAGCCGTCCCTGCTGTACTCATTCTCATCTTGCTGGTTTGTTGTGTCATCGGGGGAATTTTCATGTTCATGTCGATGAAAACGAACGCCGTTTCCGGTGTGGTTACCGGCCTTTCCTGGAAGCGGGCTGTCGCCATCGAAGCCTATGCCCCCGCAAAGCACGAGGATTGGCGGGATGAAATTCCTTCCGAAGCGGAAATCGAAGCCTGCTCTCAGAAAGAACGCAGCGTCGTTAGCGAACCCGTACCCAATTCCACCGAGGTCTGCGGAACACCCTACACAGTCGATTCGGGAAACGGTGTCGGCGAAGTGGTTCAGGACTGCGAATACCATGTCTACGATGATTATTGCAGCTATTCGATTATGGAATGGCAAACTGTCGACACGGTTTCCGTCTCCGGAAATGATCTCAACGCCTACTGGCCTGATCCATCCCTGAACGAAGATCAAAGGCTGGGTGAACGATACGAAACGTATGCGGTTCTCTTCGATACACCGAAAGGCGATTACACATACGAAACGGATGACTACAACCAATTCAGCACTTTCGAAATTGGCTCCAAATGGCATTTACAAATCAACAGTTTCGGGAAGCTGGTTTCCGTCAAGCCATAAAGCAACGAAAGGCTTTCCACGGTTTTTAAAAACCAATCCCTTCGAAACCGTGCCAAGGTGCATCAGATAACCATGCCGAAGGCTGCCAATCCCTTCGGCATGTTCTTTTGTGGTAAACTCGACCTGCTGAAAGAAACTATCCGAGCAAACATCATGGACAAAAAAGCACAGCAAACTCTGGCTTACCCGGCAGTTCTCGCAGAACTATCCGGCTACTGTGATTTTCCCCCATCGAAAGAAAAAGCCCTGAATCTGCAGCCATCCACATCGCTTGCGGAAGCAGAACACATGCAAAACACCACCGCACAGGCGTTCGATTTTCTTTCTGTTAATCCGGAAGCCTCCATTGGCGAAGCACAGGATATCCGCGAATGCCTGCGCGACATCAAACGCCGGATTCTTCCTGAGACAAGCCAGCTATTGGCACTCAAACATACCCTGATCGCCGCCAGAAATCTGCAGCGCCTCATCGAACGCAGGAAAGACAATATCCCCCTGCTGTGGGAAATGGCGGAACGGCTTCCCTCGTCACTTGGTATTGTCGATAGAATCAGCCGTACAATCTCCGAAAAAGGAGAAATCCTCGACAGTGCCTCGGAAAAACTGGGAAAAATACGCAAGGAACAGCACATCCGGCACGAACGCCTGCTTTCACGCCTGCAACGCATGGTCAAAGATCCCAAAATCAACCAATACTTGCAGGAAAACATCATCACCCAGCGGGACGGGCGCTATGTACTGCCCATCCGGGCTGACTTCAAAGGCAAAATCAAAGCCATCGTCCATGATCAATCTGCTTCCGGTGCAACGATTTTCATCGAACCGCTCACAATCGTCGAGATGAACAACCGTATCCGCGAACTTCAGCTTGAAGAAAGAGACGAACAACGCAGGATACTTGCTGAACTGGTGCAGGCAATCAGCGAACATACCGAACTGCTCGAAGAAATGATCGGCCTGCTGGCTGAAATCGACCTTGTCTTTGCCAAAGCAAAATACGCAGAAGCGCTGAATGCCCACAAACCCGTCCTGCATCCGATGAAACCGCAAAACGGGAAAAAGCATCCCGGTGTAGTCATCCGGCTGTTGCAGGCACGCCACCCGCTCCTGAACCCTGAAACAGTCGTGCCCATCGATATCGAATTGGATTCGCAAACATACGCCATGGTAATCACCGGGCCGAACACCGGCGGAAAAACCGTCACCCTGAAAACCATCGGCTTGCTGGTGCTGATGGCACAATCCGGTTTGCACATCCCCACACGCCCGGGTTCTGAAATCAGTGTATTCGGGAACGTTTTCGCGGATATCGGCGATGAACAATCTATCGAACAATCGCTATCCACCTTCTCCAGTCACATCACCAATATCATCCGCATCCTTGCACAAGCAGACAGAAAATCTCTGGTATTGCTGGACGAGCTGGGAGCAGGTACCGACCCCCAGGAAGGCGCCGCATTGGCAAGAGCATTGCTGGACCATCTGCTTGAACGCGGCATAGCCTCCATCGTAACGACCCATCACCCGGAACTGAAAGCCTACGCGCACGCCACACCGGGTATTGTCAACGCCTGTGTGGAATTCGACCTGGAAACGCTCAAACCGACCTACCACCTAACCATCGGGTTGCCCGGGCGCTCGAATGCACTTGCCATTGCAGAACGTCTCGGTTTACCGAAAGACATCATCAAAAGTGCCCGTACCGAACTGGACCCGCTGGACAGCCGCGCGGACGAACTGCTCACCGAAATTCACCGGCAGCGCAAGCTGACACAAGAAGCCCGCCAAAAAGCCGAAGAATACCGGAGACAAACCGAAAAAATCCACCTCGAATTAACCGACCGGCTCAACCGTATCGAAGAAGAACGCATCGCCCTGCTCGAAAAAGCACGCCGTGAAGCGCAGGAAGAATTACAAGAAATCAAAAAAGCATTCCGCCGCATCCGTAACGATTTGCGCCGCATCAGCCAGCCGGCAGAAACCGTCGAAACCATTCGGCACATCGAAACACAGGTTGCCAAACTCGAAGAACAGCTGCAAGAAACCGTGCTTCCGGAAAATCAACCCTTGCCACCGCTAACCCCTCCTGCACCGCTGAAAGTCGGCTCGAAGGTGCGTCTGCGCTCCCTGAACGCCGAAGGCATCATTACCGCTTTGTCGGAAGAAGAAGCGGAAGTGCAAGTCGGCAATTTGCGCGTCCGCACACGGCGCGCCGAACTTGAAGGCAAGCAGCCGCCTGCGGACAGGCCAGGTCATCCGCATCAGGAAAACCAGCCGGCACAAATCATCATGCCTGCCCACAACTCCCCCGGCATCGAACTGGACTTGCGCGGAAAAAGGGCTGACGAAGCACTCGACAGCCTCGAATCCTATCTGGATAAAGCCTTTCTCACCGGGCTGCCATGGGTACGCATCATTCACGGCAAAGGCAGCGGCAAATTGCGCGAAGTCGTGCGTTCCGCACTGAAAAGCCACCCGCATGTACGTTCGTTCGAAGCAGGAAAAACAGGCGAGGGAGGCGACGGGGTTACGATTGCCATCATTCGCCCCTGACTCAAAACAGGAAAACATGCAATTCCCCTCCCCCGCCCCGTAACGTGTCATCGGGGATTAATCGAATAGTCAACCGAAACAAAGAAGGCAAAGAAATGACCGAAACCAGCCGACCCATTCACGCAATTCTTATTGGCGCAGGCCAACGCGGCGCTGACGTTTACGGTGCTTATGCATTGAAACACCCCGAGCAAATCAGGTTCGTGGCTGTTGCAGAGCCAAACCGCGCCCGCAGGGAAAAATTCACCCGTGAGCACAATATCCCCGAAAAATACAGCTTCGAGAGCTGGGAACTACTACTCGCCGCCGGCATTTCCGGTGAAGCGGCGGTCATCAGCACCCAGGACCAGCAACACACCGCCCCCACCGCTGCCGCCTTAAATGCCGGCTACCACGTTCTGCTCGAAAAACCAATGGCGACCACCCCGGAAGATTGCCGTCTACTTGTCCGCACGTCAGAAGAAACAGGCAAACAACTGCACATTTGTCATGTGCTCCGCTATACGAAACACTTCCGCACAATGAAAGAAATCGTGCAGTCCGGCAGGATCGGGGAAGTTATCAATTTTTCGCATCGTGAAAACGTCTCATGGTGGCACATGGCACATAGTTTCGTGCGCGGAAACTGGCGCAATCGTGAAGAATCTTCCCCCATGATTTTGGCAAAATGCTGCCACGACCTGGATTTGCTCGTCTGGATTCTGGGCAGGCAATGCCAATACCTGAGCAGCATGGGAAGTCTGCGCCACTTTCGGCCTGAAAACGCCCCGCCCGGCGCACCGGAGAGATGTCTCGACGGATGCCCGTCGTCACAAACCTGCCAATATTACGCACCGTTCATCTATATCGATTTAATCCCGTTGTGGCGCAGCATTCGTGAAGGAGCATCAGGGTTTCCGAAAGCAGTCATCGACGCCCAGCTAGGTGCACCTGCCGTTGTCGAAACCCTCGGCAAACTAATTCCGGCTCTGAAACAGGTCAGCCGGTACGAAGGCTGGCCGCGTTCTGTCGTTACTTCCAACCCAACCCCTGAACGTCTGAGACAAGCCCTTGCCAACGACAGCCCATACGGGCGCTGCGTCTACCACTGCGACAACGACGTTGTCGATCATCAGGTGGTCAGCATGTGGTTCGACGGCGACATCTCCGCAACGCTGACCATGCACGGCCACGCTCACAGCGAATCGCGCGCCACACGAATCGAAGGCACCAAAGGCACGCTGCTTGCCTATTTCGGATTGGGAGGCGCCTGGATAGAAACCATCGATCATCTCAGCGGGAAACGGGAAAAACTGAACACAAGCTCGGACCCCACTTCCGGACACGGCGGCGGAGACGCCCGGTTGGCAGCCGCCTTCATCGAAAGCGTACGCAGCGGCAATACCGCCTCCGCATTGACCGGTGCCCGGGAAGCACTCGAAAGCCACCTGATGGCATTCGCTGCTGACCAGGCACGACGCCAGTCAGCCATTGTTCATTTGGATTCTCTGCGCCTGGAATAAATCCAGGAAACCGGCTGCTTCCGCTTTACCCCCGTGCCGAAGTCCGTCATTAACGAAGCAAATGTTCGGATTGAATCACCCGCTTCGTCCCCGTTTTGCAGCGCAAAACGAGAGACTCGGTTTGGGCACGTTCCCCCAAATAACGCGTACCGGAAAGAATGATGCCGTCGGTGATTCCGGTTGCCGCAAAGAAAATATCATCGCCGCTCACCAGCTCATCACAAGTCAGAATATTCGCACAATTCAACCCGGCTTCGGTAACGCCTTGTTTCTCCTCTTCGCTTTGAGGAGATAACCGCCCGAGCATCGCACCACCCAATGCCTTGATCCCGCAGGCAGCAATGATTCCTTCGGAAACCCCGCCTATCCCCATCAACACATCCACATGTACGGTATCCAGTGCAACCATCATAGCACCGGCCACATCGCCTTCAGGCCGAAGCAAAACACGTGCGCCGGCGGTGCGGATTTCATCGATAAGGTCTTTGTGCCGCGGGCGGTTGAGCACAAACACCACCAAATCCCGTACAGGTTTACCCTTAGCCTTTGCAATCAATGCCAGGGTCCATGCCGCCGGGGCATCCATGCACTCCGGCACAAGAACATCCGCCGCTTCCTTGTCGACGACGATTTTTTCCATATACACTGCGGGATGAGGATTCCACATTGCCCCTTGCGGCGCAAGCCCGGCAACTGCCAACGCATCGGCAGCCCCGGAAGCAAGCAGCTGCAAGCCGTCTATCGGATCGACGACCACATCCATAACCGGACCATTTCCCGCCCCCACATGTGTTCCGCTGTCCAGAGATGACCCGAATCCCATTTTCCGTTCTTCCCCCGCCACAATGATGCCATCGATAGACATCGTGGAAAAAGCGTTGACCATTGCATCTACCGCAGCATGATGGGCGGCATCAGTTTTTCCCAGCCCCATCCAGCGGCCGGCAGCAAGCGCCGCAGCCTCGGTCACACGCACCAAATCCAAGCCCAAATCCGAAGAAATTTTTTCATTCATCGCCTGCCTCCTTCTGCCAAACAGGTTCGACCGCCATCAGCATCCCCGCGAATTCCCAGGCTTGCAAACCGCCGGATAACACACTGACCATCGGATACCCTTTTTCATGAAGAAAAGTATATGCCGCTCTCGCACTCCGCCTTCCGCTGCGGCAAACAAAGACAACCGGCTTGTCCCGGGGCAGCTGCACATCAGCAGTGAGCAGTTCGAACAGGGGGATCGAAACAGCACCGGGAATATGGCCGCGCTTGAACTCCCGCGGTTCACGTACATCGATAATCATCGGGGGATTCTTGCCCTTATGCGCTTTCCATAAAGCTTCGGTGGTCATTTCCGGCACGCTGCCATGCGGTAACAGATAAGGCAGTCGGGCAGCTTCCGCAGGCAGCAAGTGCTTCGGCAAATTCTGACATTCGAAGAAAACACGCCGGTCACATTCGTAAATGCACACCACCGGATCAAGCAAATGATAAAAAGCAAAAGAAATCGCCTGCTTTTCATCGAAGATGAAATGCTTCTCACCCAGCATGCGGTAAAACCCTGTGCCTTTCATCATCCGAAGCACATCAGGCTGGGTATTGATTAAAATCACATCCCCGCCATTCAAACGGTACTGACGAACGATGTTTTCCAAGGTGTGAATACCGCTGATGTCGCATTGATTCACATGATTCATCCGCAACAACAAAAAGCGTTGTTCCGGATGATTTTTCATATTATCCAGTATATGATCTTCGATATACCGCGTCGCCCCAAAATACAAATCGCCATGCAAGTCATAGACCGTCATCTGCGGGCACGGGGCTTTTTCCGGCTGAAATTCCAGATGATCGAAGGATGTATTCGGCAAAACAGGGAAAATACGCGGGGCGCTCGTTCGCAGAATATAGACCGCAAAGGAAGCCAGAATACCCAGCAAAACAGCGAACTGCAAGGGGAGCAGCAGCACGGCGCCAAACGTAAACGCCATGATAAACAAATCCCCTTTCGCACCGCGCCAGATACGGGCAATTTCGCTGCGGTCGATCATCCCGCTGGCAATCACGATCAAAACCCCCGCCAGCCCTGTCTTGGGCACAAAGCGCACAGCAGGAGCAAACAAGATTGCGAGCATCAACATCGACAAACCGGCGAACACCGCCGAAAAAGAAGTCTTGCCGCCTGAACGAACGTTCACAGCAGACCGGACGAAAGAACCGAAAACAGGGTAGCCGGTGAACATCCCGCTGGCGATATTAGCCAATCCCTGCCCGATGAATTCCTGATTCCCGTCGAACCGCTTTCTGGATTGCAGGCTGAGCGATTTGGCTACCGCCATCGTTTGCACAAGGCCAATAGCACCGACTGCCAAAACCCCGGAAGAAAGTTCTCCGAACATCCGAAAATCAATTCCGGAAAAACCGGTCAAGGGCGGCAACCCAATCGGGATTTTGCCAACCAAAGCAATTCCGTACTTTCCAAGATGGAACACCCAAACCACAGCAGTAACAATGCCCAACGCCAAAAGAGAAGCGGGCAGCTGCGGTTTATAGTGCATCACTGCCGAAACAAAAAGAATCACGACAATTCCCAGCAACAAAGTCAGGGAATGCGTCTCAGGCAATCTCGAAAGAACGTTTCGTATTGTCGTTATTGCACTTGCAGAAGTAGGAATTTGCAGCCCGAAAAGAACCTTAACCTGGTTGACAATGATCAGCACACCGGCTCCCGCCGTGAATCCGACGATTACCGAATCCGAAACGAAACTCACCAGCATTCCCAGCCGCGCCATCCCTAACACCAGCTGAAAGATGCCAACCAATAAAGCCAGCAAACTGGCAGCCAGCATGTACCGGGGAGAGCCAATCCCCGCAATCGGGAGCAATACAGCCAAGACAAGCAGAGAACTCGTATTCGTCGGGCCTGTCAAAAGTAGTGCAGAAGACCCCCACAACCCGCCGGCAATCGTCCCGGCAACCGCAGCATAGACCCCCATCTGAGGCGGCAATTCCGCAACCATGGCATAAGCAATCGCCTGGGGCAGCATGACAATCGCCACGGTCAACCCCGCCACCAAATCAGACGGCAAATCCTTGCGCCTGTATTGCTTCACGAGAAAAACCGGGCGCAGGAAAAACCGGATTGTATCCCGCCATGTACCCTTTTGTGTCGACAATTTATCCACCATACAAACCCGGAGACGGTTTATTTTCCGGAATCACACAAGTCCTTTTCGGGTTCTGCTCCGATTCCCGATGAAATTGATCAACCCGACACCCAAAAGAATCAATGCCATCCCGACCAGCATACCACTTGTTACTGTTTCTTTTAGCAGAAGCACACCCGCGATACCGGCAACGATCGGCACCACGTAAGAAACCAGCGCTGACGCAGTCGCCCCAAAATGCTTGATATTATAAAAATCAAGCATAATCGAAAAAAAAGTTCCTGCCAATGCAGTATACAGCAGCACTAACCATCCTGTTCCGGTCATTGCCGAGAAATCATCCCGGATATAAACGAGCATCCAGGGCACCATGATCAAAGCAGAAACGATCACCCGGATTCCGGCAACATCGAAAACATCACAATTTCCCATCCGTTTTCGCGCGTAAATCGTCATCACACTGCCCGAAACAATCCCGATCATCACCAGCCCGTACCCCAAAGGGCTGGCGGCGGTTAAATCCGGCAATCCGCTTTCGCCGCGCAATGCCAGCAGCAATGCACCGCTCAGCGCCAACACGATACCAACGCTCTTCGCCGGATTCAGACGCTCATCACGTAAGGACCAGTGTGCCATCAACAAGGTAACTGCCGGGCCCGTCGTAACCAAAACCGAAGTAATGCCGCTGGACTGGTATTGAAGTGAGGTAATGATCATCAACATGGGCAAAATCGTCCCAAAAACCGCCAAAAGAGAAGCCTGCTTCCACAAATGGCGGTCGTGTGGAAACCCTTTCCCTGTCAGACGCAGTGAATAAATCAGCAAAAAGCCCAAACTTGCAAGCAGCATACGCAAGCCGATATAGGTTACCGGTCTGACCAGACCAACGATGAACCGCGAAGCCACCATCGTCGTACCGTACAATCCCCCAAGTAAAATGATGTAAGGGAGTGATGATTTGATTGTCAAGAAAACACCTAATCCTTATCGATTAAGCACCACAGCAGCGATGAACAGCACGATACGAACATGATAACGCGAAGAAGTACGCATGTAAAGAAGCAACCCGTCTCCCCTTGTTCTGTCACACAACGCACTTTCCCGGTTGATGCTATGGGGATGATTCACACTGTAAAGGCAGCTTACGGAACAATCCGCAACAAACCGGTGCGGAGCAGGTGTCGCCCCTTCCGGAGATACCACACCGTCCCTGCCCTGCTTTCGTAAGGTTATACGTGCAAATGTCTTAACATTTTCGCAAACTCAGCATGCGTTCCCAAATTCGCAATGCTATTTCCGGTTTTTATGTTAAGATTAGTCTATGAAAATCCTGGTTTTCTCAGATATCCATGCCAATCTGACTGCTTTGGAAACTGTCCTCGCTGATGCCGGGGATATGGATGGTTACTGGTGCCTTGGCGATTTGGTGGGATACGGGCCTGACCCCAATCAGGTCATCAAATGCGTTCGCCAGCTTCCGAACCTGGTTTGTATTCTCGGCAACCATGATGCCGCGACCATCAAGAAAATCGAAATCGAGGCATTCAACGAAGAAGCACAGCAAACCATTTCATGGACGCAGAAAACCATCTCGAAAGAAAATATGGATTTTCTAAAAAGTCTGCCGGCAATCATCGAAACCGAAAACTTCACCCTCACACATGGAAGCCCGCGCCACCCCATTTGGGAATACATTCTCGATACCCGGACTGCCACACAAAACTTCGATTACTTCGACAACCCTTTTTGCCTTATCGGGCACACCCATATTCCGGTTATCTATTTTCTCTCGGACGAGGGAAGCCTGGCTAACCTCATTTTGCCCAATTCCCATACGAAAGTAACCCTCTCGCCCCGCTCCATTCTCAACCCCGGTTCGATTGGCCAGCCAAGAGACCACGACCCAAGAGCCGCCTACGCCATTCTCGATACAGAAGAACTGCTCTTTGAGTTTCATCGCGTCCCTTACGATATTCCCTCCGTGCAAAAACGCATGGAAAAAGCCGGACTTCCCCAACGACATGCCCAGCGCCTGGAATTCGGCTGGTAAACGCCGTCTTCCACCTTCAAAAACACACCAATTCAGGGAACCATTTCATAGAGAAAAACGTATTAAGAGTAGAACAGTTTGCAGAACGCAAAACTTTGCAACTTTCCACAACTTGTTAGAACCAATTCATAGGGAAAAACGTATTAACAGTAAAACGGTTTGCATCACGCAACGCTTTGCAACTTCCCATACTTTTAAGGAGAGAAGAATGAAGAAGAAAATCTGGATCGCCCTAATCATCCTGACGATAGTACTCGCCGCATGTTCGTCTTCCAACGCCACAGCCCCGTCTTTCAGCAAACAATCTCAGGAGAAGGGGATGGAAATGCCGCTGTCTGTCGCCGAAGAGGGCGGGGTTCCTGTCGAAAGTGTCGCCTCCGATTATGAAACTGCACCTCAGGCAAATAACAGTTTTTCGGATAATATCAACTCGGATGCCGGCAGCGAACGAATGGTCATCAAAAACGCCGACCTGGAGATTGTCGTCAAGAATCCCACAGCAAAAATGAAACAGGTAGCTGAAATGGCAGAAGCCATGGGCGGGTTTGTCGTTACTTCCAACCTGTATCAACGCACGCTTTCCAACGGGTTGAAAGTCAATCAAGCCTCGGTTACCATCCGCGTGCCTGCCGAACGTCTCACCGAAGCTATTGACAAAATCAAGGAAGGAACCGGCGATGTGCTTCACGAGAACATCAGCGGGCAGGACGTCACCAAAGAATATACTGATCTAAACTCCCGTCTGGTGAATCTCGAAGCTGCGGAAAAACAACTCACCAAAATCATGGATAACGCCGTGAAGACGGAAGATGTTCTGCGTGTATACGATAAACTTGTCCAAATACGCGAAAATATCGAAGTCATCAAAGGGCAAATGAAATATTACAAACAAGCCGCCGCCCTGTCCTCCATCGATGTCCAGATCACTGCTGACGAAGCCATTCAACCGGTTGTCATTGGCGGCTGGAAGCCTCAGGGCACAGCCAAAAAAGCTGCACAAACCCTGATCGCCACTTTGCAAAAGCTTGTCGATCTGGGCATTTGGCTACTGATTTGCGTCCTGCCAATCGCCCTGCTGGTTGCCATTCCCGTCTACCTGTTCTACCGCATCATCAGACGCCGCTTGCCAAGACGGAAAAAGAACAGCGGCGACAAAAAAGCCGAATAATCCTGCAAACCGTTTAGCAGAATTGCCCGAACAAGAACAAGAAAAATACCGCCTTTCATCAGGCGGTATTTTATATTCCCGTGCTTTGCGTAAATCCATGCCCATTGTATAATCGAACCATGAGAAAGTCGATTAGGGTCTGTCCATGAAGAAAATATCAAGCGATGCTCACACGCTTTTCAACATCGTTCTCAACCCCCAACAGGTTGCCATGCTGCAAGTTTACGAGAACGAATTGATCGAATGGAACAAGCATTACAGTCTCACCGCCATCAAAGAACCGGAGAAAATCCGCCGGAAACATTTTCTGGATTCTCTATCCGCAATACTGGCGCTGCGCGGCACCCCCGTCCGGCGCGTCATCGATGTGGGAACAGGCGCCGGGTTTCCCGGTATTCCCCTGAAAATTATCTATCCGCAAATCAAGCTTACGCTGCTTGAATCCGTCGGGAAAAAAGTCGATTTCTGCCGTCATATGGTTGATATTCTTCAATTGGATGGCGTAGAAGTTATTCAGGGAAGGGCAGAAGAAACCGCTCAATCCCCCGCTCATCGTGCCCGGTACGACTGGGCAATCGCCAGAGCAGTTGCCATTCTGCCGGTTCTGGCAGAATACCTGCTGCCCTTTGTAAAGCTGGGCGGGCACGCCTTGGCAATGAAAGGAGAAAGCGGGCCTGCTGAAGCCCACGCGGCAGAAAACGCCATCACCCTTCTCGGAGGAAAAATCCGGCAGCTAATCCCCGCGGCATTGCCCGGCATCACCGAAGAACGTTTCCTGATTGTGATCGATAAAATCGCCTCGACCCCCGAACGTTACCCCCGGCGCGTAGGCGTTCCCAAGAAAAGACCTCTGGCGTAAATCAAACGGGGGTAATCATCCCCTGCTGAACAGTCCAAACGGTCGATTTATCCGTAAATGCTTCCTGAAACAACGCCAAATCGGTTGTGGACATAATCGCCTGCTCGCTTTCCTCCAGTACGGAAAGCAAATCATCCCGCCGCACGGGGTCAAGTTCTGCGAGCACTTCATCGAGCAGCAACACCGGCCATTCCCCTGTTTTTTCTTTCATCCAGGCAACTTCGGCAATTTTCAGAGAAAGCAGCGCCGTGCGCACTTGGCCTCTGGAACCATAACGGCCCAGATCCACCCCATTGATCAAAAAGCGGATTTCATCGCGATGCGGACCAATCGTCGTTTGACCGCGCAGGATTTCTTCCCTGCGCAAGCCAGACAAAGCTTTCAGCATCCCGTTTTCGATATCATCCCTGCTGAACTTCATTCGATCGACCGGAGCCGAAAGCGGCATGGCAAATTGCCCTGGCTGCGCCGGAACGGGATCATAAGCCGGTTGATAGTCTATACGCAAAATTTCCTGCCCGCGTGTCAGCTTCCGGTGAATCATGGCGGCTATTTGTTCCAACTCTTGCAGCGCACGGATTCTATCGAAAATCAATAACGATCCCAACGAAGCGATGTTTTCATCCCAGAAATCCAGCTGATCATTATCCCCTGAGCGGTCATTCAGCAATTTCAACAAAGCATTTCTTTGAACCACAGCCTTGTCATAGCTGCTCAAAGCGGCTGTATATTTCGAAGAAGTCTGCGCCAGTGCAAGGTTGATGTACCGCCGCCGCTCCCCCGGGGCACCTTCGATGATATTCAGCATTCTGGGTAGAAAAAGAACGGCATTGAAATGCCCGATAACATCCCCGAGTTTCTTTTTCACCCCGTCAAGCAGCACTTCCTTGCGCACCCGCCGGCTGCCGTTCAGCCCGTTTTTTTCATGGATGATGCGAACTTCGAGATGATGTTCCCGTTCTCCCCGCCGGTAATCGGCGACAATCCGCCCCACAGCCAGAGGTTCGCGCGCCGCCAGAAAGTTGATTAACTGGTAATCGTTGCTCGCATGGAAAGAAGTGAAAGTTGCCAGAAAAAAAATCGCCTCCAGAAAACTGGTTTTCCCCTGAGCGTTCCCGCCAACCAAAAGAATTGCCCCTTTCGGAATGGAAATATCCAGCCGGGTAAAATTGCGGAAATTGGTTAACGACAAGTGTTCGAGATGCATAGAAATCCTGACAATAGGATGCCACGGAGAAATACTTCCGTGGCAGATAAAATCATTTCGGAACAGGAAAGAAATCAAACAGCAGAGGAATCAAGCTCATCACTCTGAGGCTGCCATACCTGAACTGCCCGGTCTGTAAACAAGACACCATTCAAATGGTCAATTTCATGTTGAAAAATACGCGCCAGCCAGCCTTTCGCCTTGATTTTCAAAGGCTTCCCGTGGCGGTTGAAACCTTTGACGGTAATCGCCACAGAGCGCTCCACTTCGCCGACCAGCCCGGGGATCGACAAACATCCTTCAACACCGCTCACCATTTCCTTCGAAGGTTTGATGATTTCCGGGTTGACCACAGCATACAATTTCGGGGGCACATTTTCATCTTCCTCGTCCCCAAACTCAACGACAACAACCTGCAAAGAAACATTCACTTGCGGAGCAGCCAGCCCGACACCGGGAGCAACCCGCATGGTTTCCACCATATCATCGATCAAAACCTGCAAGTCGGCACCAAATGATTCCACCTTGCGGGCCTTCTTCCGCAAAACAGGATTTGGCACGGTTACCACATCACGAACAGTCATTTCTCTCCACATTCAAACATTGATAAATTTTGAATCCGCTTATTCAACAAGCGGCTTAATTTTACCCGCAATTTCAATAAAAATCAGGTTTGTCTTCCTGCTCTTTCCCTTCGCCCTGAATTTCCTTATGGTAAACATCCAGCCACTCCATCATCCGTTCACGTTCTTGCTTTGCCTGCTCATCCTCCTGCATCTTTTTCAGCATATACATCCGGTCGAAAATATCATTCTGCACACCGGCAGGATTATGCACGCCATAGAAAATCAACTTGGCAGATCCGACATTGACAATCACATTCCCAAAATTCAACATCAAGCCAAGAATTCCTTCACGGGTATGCTCGAGGCTGAGCACACTGCCCAACGGGGCAACTTTCTTTTCTTCCCTGCCCAGCGGTTTGCGCTCGATATCATACAATTTGTCTCCGGTAAGCACGTAGATATCATTACGCCAATCCAGATAATCATAAAACCACCACAGCAGAACAGCCAGATAAGTACACCCCCACACTACCAGTGCCGTCGAGCCTGCCGCCCACGCAAATCTGGTCTCGCGAACAGGCAAATACAAAAAGAACACCAAGGCCGTCATCGATACCAAAACCAAAAGCGGTTTCCATGATTTCCGAATCAAAACATACCAGTGTTTCCGGTAAGTAATGCTGTCTCCCTCTTCGAACCGCATTTTCAGAAAATTGCCGAATGTCCTTTGCCAAAAAGTTCTTTTAATCATCGTCTGCACGGGTTTACGCAACAAAGTTTCTTCGAACGGGGCTGCTTCCGCCGCTTCTCCATGCAGATGTTCATGCACCGTTCTTTGAATCTCGGCTTTCTCCAAATGGCGGGAAGCTTCCTGAGCTTTTTTCCAATATGCATCGACTGCAAAGGTAAATTGCTCCGGCCGATCGACGTCTTTCATCATAATACTACCGGTATACGTCCTGACGACGACATCACCGGTACCAATCATTCGCTGCGCTTGTTCCGAAGCCACATTGACAGAAAGCACAGCATTCAAAGGGGCTTCCCTTCTGCTTTCATACAAACCGATTACCTTCTCCAGCCATACAACCCGCTGGTTGGTAACAATATAATAATCATTCTCCCAATCAATGGTAATCCACAGTACCCACAAACAAGCCAAAGTGAAAATCACACCGGCAATGGTCACCGTAAGCAACCAGCCGGATTTCATGAAAATCGCGGCAACTGCCATCAGAAAGGCGATACCGCCAAAAAAAGCGGGAACGGAAAGTTTATACCATAACAAGCCGACATGCTTCCTCGCCATCACACGAATCACTTCGTCCCTGTTCAACCATGAAAAGTTTTTCCGGTGCGCAAGCCAAATGCCTTTGACATACCCGGTAAGGTCATTTTTCAACTGCGGGTAAGTCTGAAGCATCCATGCAAAATCCGCTGCCCGCATGCGTAACAGCAAACTTTCCTTCGTAGCGCAAACCGTATGCATTCTCGGACTGTTCGCGCTCAATTCTTCGATACCGAAAAAGTCTATCGGGGTTAACAGCCCGTAATTATCCCGTTCATGCCCGCTTGCCGCCGTCAGGCGGACTGCGCCTTTGGCAACCACGTAGAATGCAGATGCCGGATCGCCCTGACGATAAATACACTCCCCGGCAGCCACTGCCACCGGTTTGAAACGCAAGGCAATCCTGGCAACATCGCTTTCCGCCATTCCGGAAAAAAGGAAAACCCTGCGAATATATCGATAGATTTCATTACGGTTCATAGGTTCATTTTAACATGAAGTTCAGGTTTGATATGTTTTTCTTATCATCGCAAAAGATGATAGAATCAGGACCAGTTTAAATATCAGGAGCAAGAAATATGCCTATTCATTTCGGTACGGATGGCTGGCGGGCAGTTATCTCGGACACATTCACGTTTCATAACCTGCGCCTTGTCACTCAGGCAATTGCAGATGCAATCAATTCCGGCGATTGGCTGCGTGACCACCCCACAAAGAAGAAAATCGATTCCAAAAAGGTAGTGGTCGGCTTCGATACACGCTTTTTATCCGACCGTTATGCCAGAGACGCAACACGTGTGCTCGCTGCAAACGGCTTCGAAGTCTATCTCTCGCAGGCTGACGCACCTACGCCGGCAATCTCCTACGCCGTCTGGGAAATGGGCGCCATTGCCGGGTTGATGATTACTGCCTCGCACAATGCCCCGCGTTACAACGGTGTAAAACTCAAAGCAGCCTATGGGGGGTCCGCGTTACCGGCGCAATCCCATAGCGTTGAGGTTTTTCTGAACGACAACGAAGAACGCGGACGCGGACCAAACCTGATGGATTGGGACCAGGCCCGAAAAACAAAACTGATCCGGCGCTTCAATCCGCTGCCAGCCTATTACACCCACTTGCGTACTCTCATCGATTTCGATGCCATCGCCGAAAATCCGCCCCGAATCGTCGTGGATTCGATGCACGGTGCGGGCAGAGGGGTTATCAAAAGCATCCTGCAAGGTACCGGCTGCGAAGTCGTGGAAATCCGCGGTGAAATGAATCCCGGCTTCGGGGGTGTACACCCGGAACCGATTGCCGAGAATCTCGGTGCCCTTTCCAGCGCCATCAGCACCGGCAAAGGTGCCCTCGGACTGGCAACCGACGGCGATGCCGATCGAATTGGCGCCATGGATGGGCGCGGCAACTTCGTCGACCCGCACAAAATCATGGCACTCTCCCTGCGCTATCTCGTAGAAAAACGCGGATGGAAAGGGCCAGTGATCCGTACGGTTTCCACCACGAAAATGGTCGACCGCCTGGCAAAACGCTACAACCTGCCCGTTTACGAAACCCCGGTCGGGTTCAACCACATCGCCGATTACATGCTTCAGGAAAATGTACTTATCGGCGGAGAAGAATCAGGCGGCATTTCCATTCAGGGGCATATTCCCGAAGGAGACGGTATTCTCATGGGGCTTTTGCTGGTCGAAATCGTGGCAAACTCCGGGCGCTCCCTGCATGACCTGATCAAAGAGCTGCTGGATGACGTCGGACCTTCTTTTTATATGCGGAAAGACCTGCGCCTGAAATATCCCGTTGAAAAACAACAAATGGTGCAATATTTACTCGAACGAACACCGACAGAAATCGGCGGCAGAAAAGTCGCGGATGTGCGCTCTATCGACGGCGTAAAATATCTGATGAAGGATGATTCCTGGTTATTGATCCGCCCGTCAGGAACCGAACCGGTATTGCGGGTTTATGCAGAAGGAAGAGACCAGACAATGGTTGACAACCTGCTGCAATATGGGGAAGAAATCGCTGCCAGCATTACCTGAAAAAACAGCAAGCAAAGCAATATACGGGTGGATGTGATACCGGACCGGTTTCATCCACCCGTTTTTATTATCATGCAATCCTGGCTAACGATTCGCCAATCGCAATCTGCGTGCCAGCAGGACAACCAAAATCAGGGCAATCGCCATGCCCAGCAATCCGGGAGCCCCGACATTATCCATGAACCCTGTATCCGGCAAAGCAGTGGGAATAGGTGTGCCGGTGGATACGCCCCCTGCCTGCATCGTCAAAAGCGCAGCCACGGTAGCCGTTCGCGGGTCACTCGTCGGTTGTAGCGCAACAGGCGTATGCGTAGGTGCCAAAACCGGCGTCTGGCTCGGTGTTGCTGTGGCGGGGATCGGTGTAATCGTCGGCGTAGATGTCCACGCGCGGGCTTGTGCGGTCATATTGCTTGCCAAAGCCACTTCTGTATTTTGGGCATTGATTTGCGCAACCTGTGTACTGCGCTGGGATTTTGCCTTCGGGACGAAAATCATTGCATAACCTGCAATGCAAATCATCGAAAGAATTAAAATACCTCCGATAATCCCTGCAACCAGCAAAAAGGTGCGATTACCAGCCTCTTCCGGTGGTATTTCGTCATCCAGTTCCAAATCAATGTCATCCATATCCATATTGAAATCGTCCATTATGTTTCTCCTCATCTCTCCCGAGATTCATCTTGTCTCCGGAGGGCATGTGATACCAACGAATTGGCGGGTGTTTCCTGTTCCCGTACTTTGCTTTCCATCAAAAACACGAACAACCGGTTTTCGTTCCTAGGGGAGAACCTCCAGGTTCGCCAAAGGCACGCGAATTACTTTTCGGTCGGCTAATACAACATCAGCAGCAGGAGCCTTGATGCCGCTCGCAAGCGGTTTCATATCGGTATAAATCGTCTGAATGGTAGCTATCTGCCTGGCAGCCGGTTTTCTCACAATTCTTACTGTCTGCCCCGGCCGGAATTCCATTCCGGCTTCAGGGTATCTTTCATCGCCGACGACCGGCAAGGGAATCACGATTTCAGGAAAGACACCTTTCACTCTGTCTCGCAATGCTGCGTTGAGCGATACTTCATGCCCGTCATTTGCCTGCAAGATTTCAAAAGCACGCTGGTTCATCGGCAATGCACCGAAGCCATCCAGAATCACAACAGGATATTGCATTTCTTGTGCCAGGGGTACCAGATACGAAGCCATGCTGGCCAAAATCATCCCGCGTATCGGCACCTCTTCCCCTTTTTTCAAAACATCGACATCATCACAATACCCGCCGACGATAACCGAGCCTCTCAGGCTGACACCGACGCTTTCAACTTCCAAACGGTCAGAAGGTGATTTTGCTCTCACCTGCATCAACCCGAAATCGATTTTCCCGTTTCCCCATACACCCTGCACAAGAGCACCCACGGCTTCCACAACCGCGCCGCGTGAGGGAATCAACGACGTGACCAGCCCGCTCATCCCTGCCCGAATCTCATACATGGGCTTCTCCAGTTCAAGCAGGATTTGGCCTTCACCGACCAGTACGACCTTCCCCGTTGCCGGAGCACGTACCAGACGGCGCATCAGTCCAATAGGGCCTGCAACCACATCGCCTTCGGCAATATCATCACCGACCTGGAAATGAATCAGCTGCTCGGCTTTCTCTTTGCCAACACCCAGTCCCCGGGAAATATCCAACAGCAAATGATCCTGCTTTAAGGAAGCTTCAGCAATCACATCCATCGGATCCACCCGCTGATTCTTCCGTACAAGAACATTCCCGGTAACGGGGAGTACCCGTTTCCGTTTGATGATCGTTTTCGGTAAGGTATATACGTAATCTGCTAACATAGTCAATTGTCACTTATTAGGTGCAAGATTAATGCCAGTTCTGGCTGTCAGGCTTCCAGCGTCCACATCCACTTGTTTTGCAGTTCCTGACGCCGAACCGGATCATTGTGCATTGCCAGCGGCCGCCCCCGGGCATCGATGATGATCCCGTACATGCCACCGACAACCTTCAAACGTCCTCCTACGCCCGCTCCCCCCATTCCGACATCGAACTTTTGAAGCGGCAAAACCCGCAATTCCACTTTCTTGCCCATTGGCGTGGGGATAACTTCAATCGTGCCGTATTTCACATCGAAACGTCTTTCACTCCCGTCATCCTGCATCATCCAGACCCGCAGAACAGGTGTGCCATATCTTGCAATCCCAACCGGTGCAATCACAATGCCCAAATTGAGAAAAGCCTTGGATTCAAGCACCTGAACGACCAGCAACGGGTTGATTTCCGCAGCTGCACCCAAAGATGGCGTGATGCTATTCTGATCCAGAACCAGATTGGTAATCCCTGCCGGCTGCAAACCATCCAGCAACATCAACAAACTTTGTCCGGGCTTTGGTGCCTTCGTAAGGACACTGCCGGAAGCAATGATCGGTTCGACCCAGGGGAGAATCTTCTTGCCCGCCTGCAAATCCTTTTTCGGTAGCCGTTTTCTCAACCGCTCGGTTGCCTGCTGCATAATCTGTCTGGCAATTGCCTGCTCGATGAACAACTCTTCCTTCGTGTCCGGAATACTGAACGGATTGGCAGCCTTGTTATAAATATAATCCCGAACATCATCCTGAGAAATAGGCTGGGGAATCCAGCGAATGATTTCTTCCGGTGTACTCACTTTCAGAATATTGACAATTTGTTCTCCCAGTCCCAAATCCGAATGAACGGTAAGCAGCTTGCTATCTGGCAAGGCAAGGGATAACGTTGTCGACGAGGCGCCAATATCGATCCCCAGCACCCCTTTCGGGGTATCGTAACTCTCGCGCAGGAACGCAATGATGCGTTGAAATGCCGTCGCTGTCGGAAGCATTTTCCTGCCGGACCAGCTATCGAATTCGGATAGCCCCATGATTTTTTGATTGCGGTTTCGCCTGAACATCTCGATTAATTTCGCCTGAGCAGGCAGCAGTCGTTCGATCTTCGATGTCGGGCGGATATTTTGCGCTACATCCAGCCGAACCAGCGATGACAATGCCTCCTGCACCTGTTCCCGAACCGCTTCGTTACCAACATAAAGCACCTCGGGGCGCATGTTTGCCGGCATCAGGTAACAAGCCAGCCCAACAGCCTCGACCATCTTCATCACAGACCCTTCCGCACCGCGGTCCGTGCCGCCGGCAACAATCACCAGCTCAGGACGTGCCCTGATGATTGCATCGATTCTGGTTTCCTGAGTGCGGTAACTGTTCAGGGTAACCACATCGACCACTTTGGCGTAGACTGTCTCCGCCAGATGTCTGGCACTTTCAGCAGAGACTTCATCCAGCAATCCTACGGTTACAACGCGCAACGGAGCACAGCCGGATACGGTCAGAGCAAAGGTATCGATGCCCGATCCATCGGGCTCACTGGGTATTATCAATGTCTGGCCTTCATTGAGAAACGTTCTGCCCAGAATCGATTGCAAATGGTGAATTGCTCTCCGTATTCCTTCTCCGATATTGACGAAAGGAGCATTTACCGTTGTTTTCGCCATGCCGGCAGCAATGAAACGGTATTGTCCTTCGACAACATCGAACAGAATCGCACGGGTATTGACCGTACCCACATCGATGGCAAGCAATGATTCAGCTGTTATCGTAGTAGAAGCCATAAACGCCAACTCTCAATTAAAACCTGAAAACAGGTGCTAATACACTCTTTAAAAATTCACGAATAAAAACAAACCGTTCGATCAACGCAGAAACCGAAGCGATATACACACCGACAAACAATACCCCAAACGTTACGGCAATGAAAAACTGGCCGATGGTGTTCACAAATCGCAAGCTCATCAAGCCTTTCGTAACAGTACGTCCATGCTCGCGAAGATGAAAGCGGAAGTAAACCAGCGTGCTTAACGTCCCTATCAAAATCAACATCCCGTTTAATATCTGCTCCCAACGCAAAGCGTACACGTTCCCGTCCAGCCCCTGATCGAACAACCGGATTGTTCCCAAAGATTGGGGAAATATCGTTCCCAGCACCGCACCGCCAATAGCCACAGCGACCCCAACCCCAACAAGATATGCCATTACCCCGTTCCCAAACCGGGAGACTTTCGGCACAGCCTTGAACATCAAAAAGAAAGCCCCTGCCCACATCATCGCAGTAAGTACGGAGAATTTTCCTTCGATGAGAGGATAAACCATCTGTGGCAGAATGACATTGGAAATGGTGACAATCACGATATATCCTGCGGAAACCCCAACGAACACGTGCATGGCAAACCGGAAAAGCGGATTGTCACCGACAAGGTAACTCAGCACCATCAATGTAAACAAAAATCCGGTAATGAAGCCAATCAAATCAAAAAGTCCGAGATTAAGAACGTTCATTCGTCAACCCTCACCTGTTCATCGACAACCTTGGGTTTTCTTTTCCGGCTCATGGCAAACAGGATGATCCCGGTGAGCATTGCCCCCAAAGCAACCAGCAGCCCGCCAGTAAACGCGTCCCAGTACATACGGCCATAAAGCGGATTGCCGGTCATTTGTTCGTAAGCAGCCCCGCCTGTAAACCCATCGATCAGACCGTCTATCTGGTGAAGAGGGCTTTCGAAATAAGGCATAACCAAAGGTGTTGCCTGTGCACTGCTGGCAAAGATCATCGGTGTCGTTCCAATTTGCGGCTTGATTTGTTCGACCCAGGTTTGCATCGTGGCATGATTACTGGCAACAACCAGAATTAAATCAAAATCGGAAAGTGTACGAATTCCCTGCAAAGGTTGTGAAGCCCATGCGTCTGCCCCATCGAAGGATAATTCGGTGAACCGCTGCGGGTTGAGCGAAAAGCTCAACAGCCCTGCTGCACCACCGGGAATATACCCAAGATTGACGATTTTTGCCTGCGGGTTTGCATATTGCTCCGATGACAAGGAGTTCATAAGCCGCTCGCCAAGTGCGGGACCCGCCGGTGATGTCGAAATCATGGTCAGGTAAGCCTGTTTTTGCATCAAATGGGCAACAACCGGAGAGGCAACGACGGTCATTTCTCCGGCATTGCTCGCCTGATAATCAATTGCAATCAGCACTTTTGCCTGTTCCGGTAATGCATCGACCACGGATTTGGCATCGATCACCCCGCGGGGAGTAAATGCCGGATCGTACAAAGGCACCACGTTCGTTCCCCACGCAGCCCAGCCGCCAACCACAACGATTAGAATCAAGCCGATTACCAACCGCCAAATATTACGAACAGCAGGCTTTTCCTGCTCCGGCACAGCGTCCGAAGCATATTCATCCGTCAACAATTCTTTGAGCAGTTTCGCACTTTCCTGTTGCTCGCGTGAAGCGGTCAAGCCAAACGACATCCCCTGAAGTTCCCTGATTTCCGCAACTTCCGGCTCTGCTGACAAAACACTGCGAATACCGGCCAATGGTCCCGTTCCTTCGACTTTCGGCCTTTCTTCGATAACCGCTTCGGATTGTTCTTCTTCGTCCTTCTGCGGGCGCATCGCACTCAGCCAGTTTGGCAAATCCGCCGGCGGCAGTTCAGAATCTTCTTGTGCGCCCCCAAAAATATCTTTCCCTTCGGAAGCTTTCGACGCCATATTCGAAAGCCACGCCGGAATATCTTCATCCGCAAATAAACCATCCGTATCGAAAATATTCTCCAGCTCGCTGCTTTTTCCAGGTTGAGGCAGCACCTGATCGCGATCCGCATTCTTCGACTTGCTCGAACCCGGCAGTTCCTTCGCCAGGGCATCCCTATCGCCTCGATGTTCTTCCCTGTTTTTATGCTCAGCACCACTTTCCGGCGCAATTCCGGGGATCTCCCCATCGATGTCACCTGCTTCGTCGAAACCTGCAAGCCATTCCGGGACCAGGGACTCATCCATCTCATCGTCATCTGTGCCCGTTGTTTTGCCTTCTTCCAGAATTTTCAACAAACCGTCAGGGATTCTTTCATCGTCAATTCCAGTATCCATAAAAGAATCGTTTACAGGCTGTTTGTGTTCTCCGGGGGTTTCCAGCGGGGCGGTCGGCTTGATTTGCGTCAGCCACTCCGGCAAATCCCCTTCTTCAGCATTGTCCGGGATTCCGGAACTTTCCCGGTTACCTGCTTTCGTCTCGGAAAAAGCAGCCGGTTTCCTCTCCTGTGGCTCATCTTCATTATCAGGAAGCGGAGATTTTTCCTGTGCTGGCAAAACAGAACTTTTCTCTCGTTTCGTGGAAGGAACTTGATGTTCCGGCTGGACAGGCAAAGCCGTTTCATCCGGCAATTCGTCCTCTGGTAATTGAGATAACCAGTCGGCAATTCCTTCGTCTTCTGCTAATTCCAACAGATTGTCTTCATCCGCCGGTATATCGGATGCGGGTTGTATTTCGTTTTCGTCCGCGGGTGCCTCTGCCGGGAATTCCCTACCGCCGGGTTGCGCTCCGGGGGTGTCCAGCGGGGCGGTCGGCTTGATTTGCGTCAG
>CAYWFK010000002.1:46914-106238 GCA_964457375.1 uncultured Anaerolineales bacterium | reverse complement strand
CCGGACAAAGCCGCCGTGACATTACTCCCGCAAACATGCACTTCTCCGGAAAAACCCGAATATCGCACCCAGCCATTGGCCATCTCGTGACGTACCCCTTTCCCGCTGACTGAAATTTCCGCATCACCGGCATGGTCTTTGATCCACAAAACGCCATTTCCTTTGATGCTGATTTCACCATTGCCGCGCACACCCGCCAGCCCGTCGCCCTGTGCTTCCAGCACACCATTCCCGCCGCCGGATTCGGCATATGCCGCTGCCGGAGCAAGAAACATCACACCCGCCAGCACAGCAACAAGCAACACACCGACAAACTTTCCAACTGTCATCTTATTCATTTTCGAACCTCCTGGATTATTTCGGCAGCGCTTCCGTCCCTGTTCCCGGAAAATAACCCGCTGAGAACGGCCCTTCCCGCAGAACGACTTTCTAAAAAACCGGACTTCGTTCGCTTCCGTTTATTGCATCCAGTATCCCCCATCAGTATCACCGCCCAATGAAAAAGATGTAAATCCCGTGTAAAAACAGCAAGAACCGCCGCCCGGAGACGGAAATCCCGAATCCGCCGGGCAACGCAGCGCCGGTTTCCGCCCCATATGCACACAAACCGGGCGGCAGCCACATGCACCCCGCCGTAATCATTAAAACCGGCACCCGCCACACTGCCCACATCCCGCCGGGAACAATCTCAAATCAGTCCGGGAGAACTGTTGAGTTTGTCCTTTCAGGAAGTTTCTCCCTGTTTCAAGAGTATCGTTTGTGTCGGGTAAGGCATATCAATCCCCTTTTCCCTGAATGCCTGATTGACAGCCAGGATAATTGCATCTTTCGCTTCGAGCAAGCCATGTTTACGCGTATCAACCCAAAAATACACGGTGAAATCAATGGAAGAATCACCAAACCCGGTATAAACAACCTGCGGCACGGGTTTAGAAACCACATAGTGTGATTCCGCCAAACACGTCAAAACAACGGCTTTTGCGTCCGCCAAATCCGTATCATAGGCAACCCCGATATTCAGGTCCAGCCTGCGTACCGGCTCCCGGCTGTAATTCGTAATCGGGTTGGTAAACACGTCCGCATTGGGAATCAAAACATATTTCCCGTCGAAGGTACGCAGCTCCGTTGCCCGCAAATCAACATCCTGCACCGTACCGATATAATCATTGGCTTCGATGACATCCCCTATCTCGAAAGGCTGTTGAAGAAGCAAGAGCATCCCGGCAATGAAATTTTTACTGACATCCTGCAAAGCGAAGCCAACCGTAAACCCCAGAATTCCCAAGCCGGCAAGGAAGGTCGTAACATCGAACCCGACTTGCTGCAATCCGGCTACCGCCCCCAAAATCACGATTGCCCAACGGGAGATTTTGGTAATCAGCAAGGTAAGTTCGTGATCCACCTTTTTATGCGCAAGCAGCTTGTGAACAAAATTGCTGATCAGTCCGGCAAAATACAAGCTCGACAGAAAAATCACCAGTGCGGCAGCCATATTTGGAATGGCTGTCACCAGACCGTTGACCAACTGCTGAAAAGGCTCCGGAATGTCATTCATCTTTTTCTTCCTCCTTGCTCCAACCTTTCCGGTTAAAGCAGCCTAAATACCACCGTATCCCGTACCGGGAATTATACAGGAAATTTCCGGGCAGCCCCGCCCGCTCCGGGCAGCCTTCCGGGGTACAATCTGTGCATGCCTTCCCTTTCTGTGCTCATGCCGGTTTGCGACGCGGCAAACACAATCGACGAAAGCCTGGACAGCCTGATAAATCAGACCCTGCACAATATCGAAATCGTGATTGTCGACGACGGATCCAACGATGCTACGGTAAACAAGTTGAAAATCTGGCAGAAAAAAGATGCTCGCATCAAAATCATTCGCCAGCCGCATCGCGGCATCATCGCTGCCCTGAACAACGGTCTGAAACACTGCCGGGCACCTTTGGTCGCCCGCATGGATGCCGACGACCGTTGTCATCCCGCACGCCTGGAAAAACAAACGGCATTTCTGGCAAGCCATCCGCAGCACGCCGTTGTGGGTTGTCTGGTCAGCGGGTTTCCAATTCAGGAAGTGCACCGCGGATTTCAAACCTACCTCGACTGGCTCAACCGCCTGACCACTGATGAAGAAATCCGGAGAGAACGTTTCGTCGAAAGCCCCTTGCCACATCCCAGCGTTGTCTTCCGAAAAGCCTGGGTAACGCGTGCGGGCGGCTATCAGGATCATGGCTGGGCGGAAGACTATGACCTGTGGCTGCGTCTGGCGCTGATGCATGCCCGGTTCGCAAAAGTCCCTGAGTTTCTCTACGAATGGCGCGAACACCCCGACCGATTGACCCACACGGATTCCCGCTACGCAGCCGGGAACTTCCTGCAATGCAAAGTCCATTACCTCAGGCTGGGAGAAACCGCCCGGCGGGACGCCATCATCATTTGGGGAGCCGGCACAACCGGCAAGCGGCTCAACCGGGCACTTGCCCGCCATGGCATCCGGACGGCGGCATTCATCGATGTCGACCGCAAGAAAATCGGGCGTACCATCGATGGAATCCCCGTACTGGAAAGAACAGCAATCGATGAAATACGGCAGCGTTACCACAACCCGCTTCTCCTTGCTGCTGTCGGGATCGCAAGTGCAAGACAACTAATCCGGCAATATCTTCAACAACTCGGCTTGCAGGAAGGAACTGACTGGCTGGCAGTCGCCTGAAAACACACTATGACGTAAGAGGAGCTACACCATGAAAACCATTGCTGTTGGCATTTCCCGTCAGGAGACTTTTCCCGTCGAAGAAATCCATACCGCGGCACACATCGGCAGCGGGGCTGTCTCCGTTTTAGCAACCCCCTGGCTCATCGCTTTCATGGAACACGTTTCCATGAACCTGCTTTCCGAAAACATCCCTGAGGGTTCATCCAGTGTCGGCACGCAGGTCGATATCCGCCACCTGGCACCAACTCCGGTAGGGGCCGAAGTTACCATCCGGGCTGAAATCGTGAAAACCGACGGCAACCGCATCACATTCGCCATCGAGGCGCAGGATGGCGGCGGCAAAATTGGCGAAGGTACTCACCAGCGGGTGATCATCGACAAGCAGCGATTCATTCGGCATGTCCGTGAAAGACAGGCAGAAATGCAACGTTCAGGAAACTGAAATCAATCAAGCAGACAAAACAGGATGACTTGCTTAAACAACAAAGAACGCTTTTTCAAGCGATCTTTGCATCATCGTTCTTTTGATTAATCGAAACCGGCCGGGTTCATTCCGTCATTATTTTCGTACCAGCCAGGCATAAACCCCCAAGCCAATCCCAATCAGCATCATCAGTCCACCCAGAATGCCGATAAGCGGGGACTTCTTACCGCTTTCCACCGGCAGGGCATTTGTTTCCGCTTCCAGCTGTGAATTCGGCTGCGCACCAAAATCGAGATACGTTTCATCCCCTGCATGCAGCTTTATCGGATAGTTCAGCACGGTTGTTGCGTTATACCCTTCCGGAATGGCAACGGTAATATTGTAATCATCTGCTTTAAGGTCTTCGAAACACTGATGATTATAGCCGTCGATTGTTTTCTTGGTAAAGGATACACTCCCATCACGGTTTGCAATGCTAATCGCGCCCCCGGAAACAGAAGGCTCTTCCTCCTGCCGGACGGCATCGCCATTTTCATCCTTGTACAGAATGATACACAACGTCCCCACACCAATCGATTCCGTCGGTGCCGGGCCCGAAGGCGTCGGGGTAACGGCAGCTTCCGGGGTTGTTCCCTGCCCCCCGGGAGGTCCACCAAATCCGATAATCAGTTTTTGATCTTCCCGAATGATATCGTTATCTCCGAGATTATTCAGCTTCCTGATTTCATCCACGGTGACGCCGGTAATCGCGGAAACCCGCCAAAGGGTATCCCCGGGCTGGACGATGTAAATGATTTTTCCGTCAGGTCCCGGTGTCGGCGAAGGAAACGCCGTATATTGCGGCAGGGGAGCAGCTTTTGCCGAAAGGCTTGCGCCAAGCAAAGCGACGAATAGAAAGGCAAACAATACGAATAGAGATCCTGTTTTTTTCATCATAGCGTCATCTGTCCTGTGCTCCTGATTATACTGGAATATCCGCGATGAGATAAGGGACGAATAATTTGCGGTATACAGCTATTATATAACCATATTTCCGGGGATTTTCCCAATGAAAAAGTCTTCCTCAGCCCGCTTTACGTAAACCACGGCAACGTGTTCATTGTCCTGTTCGCTACGGACATCTCTCTGTGCAACAGAAACCGCCTCGTGCATCCTTGCTTCGCCTTTACTGTCGGACAATCGGAACATCCACAATCAGCAATTCCGGTTGATTACCCCTGAAGACGGGCTGTCTCTGCCGGTTTCTGCTGCAACTGCGTTTGAGAATCGATTACCTGATAAATTTGATGTCTGAGTTTGAGCGGATTTCGAATTCCCTTGAAACTTTCGGATGTGCCGCCGGTTCCTGTTACCGTCACCGTTCCGAAATTCATCAACCTGCCGGAAATCGTTTGTTTGACAGATACGCTTTCGATTTTCGACAACATCATTTCCAGCGTCTGCCGGCGGATGAAACCGGTTTTTGCGATGACACGCCGATTGGTTACCGCAAATTCAGTCGTCAACAAAATCATGATAGCTTGTAGCAACATTGCCAATGCAATAAAAATCATCGGCACATCACACAACAGCACCATCCCTTCGGTTGAAGGATCAACTTCACCCGTACCCGGCAATAAAAGAACGAATAATAAAAGCATCAAAACACTCAGGAACATCGGAAAGCCTACCACCGCAAAATGGATCCGTGCAGAATAAATCAATTTTTCATTTGGCAACAAGTTGTTTTTCACATAGCTCATACTTCATATCTCCTCGTTTGATTAATGGTTCCGGTCATGGATATACTCATCCCGTGAACAGGATTGGATTTCCCGATAGTCTTCATCTTGTAAACAGGTGCACATTCATTACACAGCGTACAAAACGATAATACACATTCGAACATCCAGCCTTGCTTGCCGGCAGCCGGCACGATTACCGCTGCCGGCGCTGCCACCAGCCGGCAGCAAGCCACGCCATCGCATAAAGAAGCAGCACTAGTACAGCAAAAGCCGCCTTGATTGCAACGGACGAGGACGCCGCGACCGGCGACTCAGGATGCAAGACCGTCCCGATATCCTTCATCCACAAGACAAACAAAACCAGATAAGCAAGATTCCCGGCCGAAGACCAGGATAGCGGGAAGAAAGACAACCCAAGCTGCAAAAACACCCCGATAACAGCAAGATTCAACGGAATTCGCCAGCGGGGTTCGCTGAGAAACAAACCGTTCCAGTTCGCCTGCATGACAACCAGCGCCATTGGCAAAAAGATCAGCCAGTAGACAATTGCCACGCGTCCCCAGGCACGTGAACGTTCGTGAAACCTGTCTCCCCCTCCCAACAAACCGGCAAGCCCCGTTCCCGCCGCGGTGACAAAAGCCAGGATGGATGCCCAAACCCACGCCCCGTGGAAATAAACCAGCCTTGCCTTCCTCCCGAGCAAACTTTCAACCGGGCTAAGAAAAGTAACCAGCCCTGTCACCAGAACAAGGATAAAAAAGGCGATGAATTCTCTTCTTTTCGTCAATTTCCTGCCCTTCCTTCTGCGCTTGTTTCAGTTCACCATCCGGTGCTCAAATCCAGACGGGTTCCTCATAAAGGCCGAAAACATCTTTCATGACACCGACGATTTCGCCAAGGGTCGCATACGCCCGCACCGCATCCAGAATAAACGGCATCGTATTTTCCGTACCCTGACAGGCAATCCGGAGTCTATCCAGTGTTTGCCCGACACGGCCATTGTCGCGTTCCTTTTTCAGCTGCGTCAAACGCGCAGCCTGGCGCTGGTACCCCTGCGGATCGATTTCCAGCAAGGGAATTCGAAGCGGCTGATCATCCACATAGGTATTCACTCCGACAATTCTGCGTGTCTCATCGTCGATTTCCTGCTGGTAACGGTAGGCAGCGTCGGCAATTTCACTCTGAAAGAAGCCGCTTTCGATTGCCGGCAAAACACCACCCAGCGCATCGATACGTTTGAAGTAATCATAAGCTTGCTTCTCCATCCGGCCGGTTTGCGCTTCGACAAAATAAGAACCGCCCAGAGGATCAACCGTATTCGAAACCCCCGATTCCTCAGCCAGAATTTGCTGGGTACGCAAGGCAATCGTCACCGCATGCTCCGAAGGCAATGCCAATGCTTCATCCATGCTATTGGTATGCAATGACTGCGTTCCCCCCAGCACAGCAGCCAGCGCCTGAATGGCAACACGGACGATATTGTTTTCCGGTTGCTGGGCGGTCAGAGACACCCCGGCGGTTTGCGTATGGAAACGCAGCAGCCACGAACGCGGGTCTTTCGCCCCAAAAGTTTCCCGCATTTCCCGTGCCCAAATCCGGCGCGCTGCACGAAACTTGGCAATTTCCTCGAAGAAATCATTATGCGCATTGAAGAAATGGGAAAGACGGGGAGCAAACGTATCGACATCCAGCCCGCGCGCAATTCCCCAACGCACATACTCGAACCCGTCTGAAAGCGTGAAAGCAAGCTCCTGCGCGGCTGTCGACCCGGCTTCGCGGATATGATACCCGGAAATGCTGATCGTATTCCACAAAGGAACATGCTGGCTGCCGAATGCCATCGTATCCACCACCAGCCTCATCGAAGGTTCCGGCGGAAAGATGTATTCCTTCTGGGCAATATATTCTTTGAGAATATCATTCTGGATTGTTCCCCGGAGTTTTTCCATGCTTACGCCCTGCTTTTCAGCCATCGCGAGATACATCGCCCAGATAATCGCTGCCGGCGAATTGATCGTCATGCTGGTCGAAACCTTGTCCAGCGGAATGCCATCCAGCAGCACTTCCATATCCCGAAGCGAAGAAACAGCCACACCACACTTTCCGAATTCCCCCAAAGCTTCCGGCGCATCGCTATCATACCCCATCAAAGTGGGCAAATCGAAAGCAATCGACAACCCTGTTTGCCCCTGAGCAAGCAGATATTTGAACCGCCGGTTGGTCTCTTCGGCAGTACCGAACCCGGCAAACATGCGCATCGTCCACAACTTGCTGCGGTGAAGCGTGGCATGCACCCCGCGGGTAAAAGGGTATTCTCCCGGAAATCCCAAATCGCGCAGATAATCCACATCGGCGATATCCAGCGGCGTATACAATCTCTCCACCGGTTCGGAAGAAGTCGTCAGAAACTTCCGCTCCCGTTCCGGGAAACGATTCATCGACCGTTTCAGCGTCGTTTCATTCCAATGCTCCTTGGCTGCCCGAAGCTCATCCAGTTTTTTCGAATCGAACATCACCGGCTCCTAATCCATCAAGACATATTCCGTTTTGGTTTTTGAAAACAGATGGAGGAATGATTGTTTTGCAGGCTGCAGGGGGGATCCCATCCTCAATAAAACGAATTATAGCATGATTGGATTCACGCTTGTTACCCCGCAAAATCAAACCCAACCCGACCGGGATTCTCCGCTTCCTTGACGGCAAACCTTCCTTCGTTATAATACAACCCATGAAATATCATATCTGGACTTCCGGTTGTCAAATGAACGTTGCCGATTCAAGAAGAATCGCCTCTGCCCTTGAATCCCTGGGCTATACACCCACAAAAAAAGCAGAGGATGCGGATGTTGTCGTACTCAATACCTGCGTGGTCAGACAAAGCGCAGAAGACAAAGCCTACGGCCGTTTGAATTCATTACGTCCGCTTAAAAAGCAGCGTCCCGGGATGGTCATCAACCTGATGGGCTGCCTTGTCGGCGTCAAAGGGAATGAAAAACTGAAAGAGCATTTCCCCTTCGTGGATGTTTTTTCGCCGCCCAGCAATCCGGGTCCGTTGATAGCCCACCTCACTCAGGATGAAAGCCGCAACATGGAAAACGCGGAAACCTCCCGCCGTTTTGCCTTCATGGACGGGCAGCTGGATATTCCGCTCGAAGAACGCGGCAAACTGGTTTCGGCATTCGTCCCCATCGTCCTTGGCTGTTCACACGCATGTACCTACTGCATCATTCCCTACCGGCGTGGAATCGAACGAAGCCGTCCCGCACAGGATATCCTCGCGGAGGTACGTTCGCTGGCAAGTCAGGGCGTGAAAGAAATCACCTTGCTGGGGCAAATCGTAGACCGCTATGGCAAAGATTTACCCGGCGAACCAACCCTTGCCCGCCTTCTGCGCATGATTCACGACACAGAAGGGCTGGAGCGCATCCGCTTTTTGACATCACATCCGAACTGGATGACAAGCGAATTGCTCGATACAGCCGCCGAACTGCCAAAAGTAATGCCGCACATCGAAGTGCCCATTCAGGCAGGGGATGACATCGTGCTGGAAAACATGAAGCGCGGCTATACCGTAGAAGACTATATCCGCCTGATAGCGGAAATCCGTTCCCGCATTCCGGGTGTTTCGATTGCCACCGATATCATCGTTGGCTTTCCGGGAGAAAGCGAGGAACAATTCCAGCGCACTTACGACCTGCTAGCAAAACTGAAAATGGATGTTGCCCATTTGGCACGCTACTCCCCGCGCCCCGGCACAGTCTCTGCCCGGCGGATGCAGGATGATGTTCCTCCGGAAGAAAAAATGCGCCGCTTTCGATTACTGGAAAGTTTGCAGGAAAGCATCGCCGATGAAATCAACGCCCGCTATCTCGGAACGACTACCGAGGTGCTTTTCGAAGAGAAAGTCCGCGGACGCTGGCGGGGAAGAACCCCCACGAACAAACTCGTCTTCGTCGAATCCGAAGAGTCACTTCGCGGTCAGGTACTCCCTGTAACAATCACCTGGACAGGACCCTGGTCGATGCAGGGCACACTTCAAAAACAAAACGGATAATTCTTTTCAGGAATACGTAAAACCGGCACGATAACGCTGCACATTCAAAGCAACGTCGTGCTTTGGTATGGAAAACCCTTCGATTAATCCTCCATGTACGATATTGCATTTCCCCTGATTTAGAAGTAAACTGTAAACAAAGGTAAAGGTACCTCAGCACCCCTGAAAGGAAAGAGGAGAGTATGAAAAAGAAGTGGAGCACTATATCATTCGTTTGTAGTCTGGCAATCGCCATGACACTCACCGCCTGCAACTTGCCATCATCGGGCAAAACCTCGTCGAATAAAGAACAGGCGGAGCAAGTAGCTACCAATGCTGCGAAAACAGTTGTTGCAGAAATCACACTCTCCGCGCCAGCCCCTCAGGCGACACCCCAACAGGCAGCACCCACCGAGCAATCACCGACTGAGGCAGCCCCCCCGACAAACACGGCCCAACCACCTGCCACAGCAACCGAAAAACCCCAACCAACCGCTAGCCCAACCATCACACAAACACCAACGCCGGAATTCCCTGTGATTTCCGCCAAAGTCAATACCAACTGCCGTGCCGGCGCAGCACCGAACTTCAAAATTCTCGGTTACCTGCTGGTTGGAGAAACATCCTACGTCCACGCAAAAGACCCGTGGGGCTATTGGTGGTACATCGAAAACCCGGATCATCCCGGCAAATATTGCTGGATTTGGAGAGAAACGACGGAAGTTACCGGAGATACAGACAAGATTCCTGTCAAACAACCGCCTCCGACCTACACGCCAACCCCCACAGACACACCGTCTTTGACACCGACAATTACAGACACACCTTATCCATGAGGCATTACACGATACACGACACCGGATTAAGGTTTATTAGGAGAAAACTATGAGCATGAAAAAACTCACCTTACTGACTGCCGGCATGATTCTCGCCGGTTTGCTTCTGGGCGCATGCAACATGCCCAACAGCCAGGCTTCCCCGACCGTACCTGTACAGCCGGGGTTGATCAACACCATCGCCGCACAAACGGTACAAGCACAACTAACCCAGGTTGCATCCAACAGTCAACCTCAGGCAACGCCGCAACCCCAGCAGCCTACGGTAACTTCGCTGCCGCCGACGAACACTGCTGTTCCGTCACCACTCCCGACAAACACGCCGCTGCCCCCCACCCGGGCACCGGAACAGCCAACCAACACGCAACCACCCAGCCCAACCCCCATCCCTTGCAACAACTTCACCTTCATCAAGGATGTAACCATCCCCGACAATACCGAAATGACCCCGGGTGAAAAGTTCAAGAAAACCTGGCGTTTGAAAAACACCGGTTCCTGCACATGGACATCCGGGTACGATATCGTTTTCGACCACGGAGACGGGATGGGCGTATCCGCTTCCACCCAGCTGACCAACGGCACCGTCAAACCCGGTGACGAAGTCGATATTTCCGTCAAGCTGACTGCACCGGACACCCCCGGCACCTATCAGGGCTTCTTCAAACTGCGCAGCACGGATAATGTCGTTTTCGGTATGGGGAAGAAAAACAAGTCCTTCTGGGTAAAAATCGTCGTTCCCGGCAAGACGGGTTTGTTGTTCGATTTCATCGCAAAAGCATCAGACGCCAAATGGGGAAGCGGCAAAGGCAGTATCAATTACTCCGGTCCCGGTTCCGTCAGCCTCACCTACGGCGGCCCGGACGGCGACCACAATGGCTTTGCCATGCTGCGCGACCATGTGAAACTGGAAGACGGCAGCACATCAGGTAAACTCATCGAAACCCACCCCAAATGGGAAGATGACGGCTATATCATCGGGTTGTTCCCCAAATACCAGGTCGGTGCCGGTGATTACATCAAGGGCAGGATTGGGTTCATGGCACTCCCGGACGGTTCCTGCGGTGTGGGTAAAGCCGATTTCGCCATCGACTACATTATCGACAACGATACCAGCACGCACGCCAATCTGGTCACCTGGACGGAAAAATGCGACGGCGCAATGAAACCGATTCATGTCGACCTGACCAGCCTGAAAGGCAAGAAAGTCCGCTTCTACCTGATCGTCAAGGCGCACGGCTCCTCGAGCCAGGATTGGGCAGTGTGGCGTTCGCTGGGTATTTTCCGCGACTAAACCATCTACAATTTCCAAAACACACCCTCCCAAGGACGGGCATACGCATGCCCGTCCTTCATCATACCCGAACCAAAATCCTTGTTTTCCGCAACATACACACCTCGGCAGACGATAACACGAACGAAATTTCATCCCTGCCTGCCGCAGCAAAACAGGATACTCTGCCGGGAAACACGAAACCTGCCCACCGGTTTTTCACCAGGGTGTAAATTTCCCCGATTCGCCTTGCACGAAAAAATGGGGTAAAATCATCATAATCAAACAGACAACGAGTTGATTATTTAATCGAAAGAAACAAAACAAACAACGCATTATTTGCGTTTGCGAGGTAAAAAGCAATGAGCGAAAAAGACTCTGCGCAAAAAATCATCGAAAATTACAAAAAGAAACAACAACGAGCACAAGCTGCCCCGAAAATCATTTTCATTGCATCAGCACTTTTCCTGATCATCGGTGCAGCAGCACTGGTATTTTGGCTGACGGGCACCAAAGCCCCGACTCTCAGCTTTCTTGCATCGGCGACACCGACACCAACCAGCACGTCCACAGCCACCCCTATTCCACCAACGGCAACACCAAGTGCAACCCCCACAGCGGCACCGCCGACAAACACACTGGCGCCTTCCCTTTCCCCCACCATTTCAGGGCCGGTGATTTACGTTGCCAAAGAAGGGGATAATTTCTATTCGATTGCCAAAAAATTCGGCATCGATATGGTCGTTCTCATCGAAGTCAACAGGCAGCGTCTAAACCTTGACCCCAACAACCCCACCATCAACGTGGGTGATGAAATTCTCATTCCGTCACTGGATACTACCTTGCCATCCCCCACGCCTTTGCCAACAGGGTTGCCCCCCGGATACCGCATCGAATATATGGTCAAAGTCGGCGATACCCTCGACACCATCGCTAAAAAATTCCTCAGCACCGTCAAAGATATTCTCAAACAAAATGACGGTCTGGATAATCCCAACTCCATCTACCCGGGGCAGGTCCTGACCATCCGGATCAACCTGGTTACAGCCGCCCCGACTGCGGTCAGCACCAAGCAGCCCGCCGGTACACCGGGGACGATTTCGACGCTAACCCCGACGCCATAACACGGAACAAGGGCAATATCGCGCCGCATAATGATCATGGCACAAACGCACTCGAAATCAGCCTTGTGGATCAAACGCCTGCAAGAAGAAGGATACCGTCTGACGAACCCGAGAAGAATCGTCGTCGACATTCTGGCACACAGCAAGCAAGCCATGGATGCCAATGAAATCTATCGGGAAGCAAAAAAACAGCACGCCAGAATTGGTTTGGTCAGCGTTTACCGCACTATCGAAAAGCTGGAAGATCTCAAACTCATCCAGCGCGTCCACAAGCCTGAGGGCTGCCATGCCTACATTGCCGGATTTGTCGGGCATCAGCATTTGTTGATTTGCTCACAATGCGGCCGAGCTGAATTCTTCGAAGGAGAAGACTTGCAGCCGCTGCTTGACAGGGTTTCCGAAGAAAGCCACTACCTCATTCAGGACCATTGGCTGCAACTCTTCGGCATTTGTCCCGACTGCCGGAAAGCAAACAAAACCTGACCGGTAAATAACCGGCATCACTTTCATACACAGAAACCGCTTTTTGAAATAAAAAGCGGTTTTTTCTTATGCTTTTCTTACACCCCCAATCTTGACCGGCTGTTGGTTTCAGATTAAAATCATTTCGTCTGTAATGAAAATGATTTTCAATTATTCCCGATTCCAAGGTAGAGAGAGAAAAATGAACAAACGAATTTTAATCCTGTCTGTCCTTTTCTTCACCGTCTTTACCCTGAATGCCTGCCAGCCGGCAAATCAATCATCAGTTTCACCGGCAAACAAGAAACCCGAAATCGTTGCCACCACAACCATCGTCGGTGATGTTGTCGCCAACATTGGCGGCGACCTCATCGATCTCACCGTTTTGCTCCCCGTTGGCACCGACCCTCACGCATTCGACCCCAACCCGCAGGATGTTGCCAAAATTTCACGCGCTGCACTTGTGTTTGCCAATGGTGCCGGTCTTGAAAGGTTCCTGGAACCTCTGCTCGACAGCGCTGGTGCACTGGATAAAATCGTGTACGTTTCCGATGGCATCAAGTTGATAGCTGCCGGTAATTCATCTCAAAACGAAAACAGCGTAGACCCACACGTCTGGACAGACCCCAACAACGTCATCATTTGGGTGGATAACATCGAAAAAGCCCTGAGCAATCTCGACCCTGACCATGCTCATCGATACCACACGAATGCAGCAGCTTACAAGAGCAAACTGCATCAGTTGGATAGCTGGATCAAGCAGCAAGTCGCGCAAATTCCTCCTGAGAACCGCAACATCGTTACCGACCACCTGATCTTCTCCTACTTCGCCCGCACCTACGGGTTCAGACAAATCGGGGCAATCATCCCCGGATACACCACCCTCGCCCAACCGTCAGCCAAAGAGCTGGCATCACTGGAAGATGCCATCGCCGAAACCGGCACAAAGGCAATTCTCGTCGGCAATACCATCAATCCCAATCTCGCCGAACGCGTCGCACAGGATACCGGCAGCAAACTGGTTACGATTTATACAGGCTCGCTGAGCAGTCCGCAGGAAGGCGCCGGCACCTATATCGATTACGTTCGATACAATGTCGAAGCAATTATCGACGCCCTGAAACCTTAGCCAAAAGAGACAAACCCATGAGTCTTTTCGATGAACTGAGAAAAACCAGCCGGCACTGGATACGGGAACACTACCATCACGAACCCGACACCCCGATTTTGGAAGTGCACGCCCTGACCGCAGTGTACGAAACCGGCAAAGCCCTCGATGATATTTCCTTCACCATGAGCAAAGGGGAACGTCTGGCAGTTGTCGGGCCTAACGGTGCGGGAAAAAGCACATTATTCAAAATCATCGTTGGCGTGCTCAAACCCGCCAGCGGTGAAGTGCACATCTTCGGGCACGACCCCAGCGGGCATATTTGCATTGCCTATGTGCCCCAGCGTTCACAAGTCGACTGGAATTTCCCGGTTACCGTTGCAGACGTGGTGATGATGGGGCGCATCGGGAAACTGGGGTTGTTCCATAACCCGAAAGCCGGGGATTGGAAAATCGTCAACCGGGCGCTGCAAACTGTCGGGCTCGAACATCTGGCGAAACGTCAAATCAAGGCACTCTCCGGAGGGCAGCAACAGCGAATGTTCATTGCCCGCGCACTCGCTCAGGAAGCCGAATTGATCCTGATGGATGAACCACTCAGCGGGCTGGATATACGCTCCCAAGATGAAATCTTTACCATTCTCGACCGCCTGAAAGAAGAAAACGTTACCGTGCTGGTTGCCATGCACGACCTGCAGCTCGCAGCAAAACATTTCGACCGCATCATGCTGCTCAAACGGAAAATTCTTGCCATCGGCAAAGCGGAAGACGTCTTCCAGCCTGACAAAATGGAAGCCGCCTATGGCAGTCACCTCCGTTTGTTCCCTTCGAACGAAGGAATCATTGCCTTCGAGGATACATGCTGCAATCCGGACCCGGAAGGAGAACACCCATGATCGAGTTCATCATCCAGCCATTACAATACGCTTTCATGATTCGCGGGCTGCTCGCCGCCGTTCTGGTCGGGATCATCTGTGCCGTAGTTGGCACCTATGTTGTCCTGCGCGGCATGGCTTTCTTCGGAGATGCTTTGTCGCATGCCATTCTCCCGGGTATCGCAGCCGGCTATCTGGTCAACGGTGGAGCACGCGGTCCCCTCTTTTGGTGGGCACTTCTCACTGCAATTCTGACTTCGATCGGCATCGGAGCAATCAGCCGCAGCAGCAAAATCAAGGAAGACACCGCCATCGGAATCATCTTTGCCGGCGCCTTTGCCCTCGGGGTGGCAATGATTTCCACCGTGCGGAGTTACACTGTCGATCTCACCCATTTTCTTTTCGGTGACGTGCTCGGCGTCCGCCCCGCAGACCTTTTCCTGATTGTCTTCTTCGGAGGACTTATCCTCGCAATTATCCTTTTGCTTTACAAGGAATTTTTGGTACTTTCTTTCGACCCCATCCTTGCCAGCACGCTCAGACTGCCCGCCGATTTGCTTGACTTCTTGTTGATTATCCT
Organism: uncultured Anaerolineales bacterium; assembly: GCA_964457375.1. Classification (GTDB taxonomy): domain Bacteria; phylum Chloroflexota; class Anaerolineae; order Anaerolineales; family UBA11858; genus G519. Next base: position 91,092 of record CAYWFK010000002.1, on the reverse strand, counting down.
GATTGCAGTCGCTATCGTTGTCTCTCTGCAAACAGTCGGCGTGGCGCTGATGGTGGCAATGCTGGTTACCCCGGCTGCCACAGCCTACCTGCTCACCCACCGCCTGCCGGTGATGATGTCACTCGCCGCGGCAATTGCCGCCCTGTCGGGGATCATCGGGCTTTATCTTTCATACTATCTGGGCATTGCTTCGGGAGCGGCAATCGTCCTCACCTGCACAGCCATTTTTGGCATTGTCTGGCTTTTCCTCTCCGCCCGGCGCCGTTTCTTTCCCCGCCAGCCGGACGAACAGGCGGTCGGAGACTAGCCATCCGACGCGTCTCCATCCGGTTGGCAATCGTCACCCGGTGCGGGTGTTTTCAGGCTTGGTACATTCCCGGAGGATATATCCAACCCGACAACCCGCTTGCCTGCGCATTTATTTTCTCAGTTTGCCGCTGATCTCATTGAACTGCCGAATGATCGATTCCGCCTCTTCGTCAAGAGCAATTGTTACCTGCCCGTCCCCATGGATATGCACGGGAGTCAATTCGAACCCTTTATACCGGCTCCCCTGAAAAACAACAGAAAGAAGCAATCCCTGCTGAGTTTCCAGCGACCAATCCTGGTCGAACACAAAACTTCCCAGTCCGTAGAAAACCGGAACCCCGTCCAGGTTTTGGTACCCCTGAATGACATGAGCATGATTGCCCACCACCAGGTCTGCGCCTGCTTCCGCAGCCACTTTGGCAAAGTGCAGCTGACGGTAATTCGGCATGTGACTGTAATCCGACCCCCAATGCGGCATCACGATGACCACATCTGCTTCGCGGCGTGCCTTTTTGATGACCTGCGTCAGGTTTTCATCCGTAAGAACAGCAATTCCGGGGGAATCTTCCGTAGCAAAAGCGTTCTTTTCGATTTCACCTAACGCCACAAAAGCAAAACGCACGCCTTTGATTTCGACAACCACCGGTTCCAACGCATCCTGCAAATCCAAGCCTGCCCCCACCGTGCGAATGCCCGCTTTATGAAGGTTTTCCAAAGTATCCAAAAAGGCGCGGTCGCCGCAATTCGTCGGCCCGCAATTCTTGATATGATTGGTCGCCATATTGATCAAATCGAAACCGGCATTCGCCAAAGCCTCCGCATGAACCGCCCTTCCTGTCAACACGAAAGTCGGGACACATCCTGTGCTCGGCGGTGTATCACTAATCGTCGAGTTCAACAACCCGACAGCAAAATCAGCCCCGCGAATAAGCCCGCGCACATCGTCATACAGGAAATCAGCATTACCGTGCTTGTCCACTGCGTCCTGAACACACCTGCCGGTAACGATCGTCCCGGTAAACAAAAGCTGAATCAAAGGGTCTTCCGTCACCATTGGCGTAACCGTCATGGTCGGAGTGATAACCGTGCCATCTTGCGGTAACGGCGCTGGTGTCGATTGCACCACCGGCGTATACCCCGCCACCGGTTCCACAGTTTCATTCGCGTGCGGCTGCTGGTAACCATGCCCCCAAATCAGTTCAGCCATCGTCGCTGACAGTTTCAGTGAAATCTCAGGGTCGGTCGGCGGCGTTACCTTTGTCACAGGCTCCCCGAAACAACCGGTCAGCAAACCGATACCCAGCACCAGCACAACCATCCCAAGTCCGGCAGATTTCCTTTTCCGAAGTTTCGTTCCCATATCACATACTTTCCAAGGCATTCCGGACAGCCCGGCGCACACTTTCATCCAATTCTGTTTTCAACGATTCCTCCAAAGCAATTGAAGTTTCCGTGCCACCGATCTCTCCCAACGCCCAGGCAGCGTGAGAGCGGACCAACGGTTCATCATCATGCAAGGCTTTTTTCAGGGGTTCAAGAAAAGCCGGCAGTTTTTGATTCCCCATGACAACCACAACATTCCGTAAAACGCCACGCCTTTTCGGGCGTTTCAACGGTGTGCCTTTGAACTTACGGTTGAATTCCTCGGCAGACAACGCCAAAGTTTCCGCCAGATGCAAATAGGGCAACGTATCCATCGTTTTGAAAACCGTTTTCACTTCTCCTGAACCGGCATGCCGGTTCCACGGGCACACCTGCTGACAAACGTCACAGCCAAACACCCAATCGCCAATGACAGAACGCAGGTCATCCGGGATGGCAGTCTTTAATTCTATCGTCAAATACGAAATACAGCGCGTCGAATCGATGGATTTGTTCGGCAAAATACAGGATGACGGGCAGGCATCGATACAGCGCGTACAAGTGCCACAATGATCGGTTTGAAACGGCGGGTCTGACTCCAGCGGAATACCCAGCAGAATTTCTGCCAAAAAGAAAAAAGACCCTGTTCGCGGATTGATTAAACAGGAATTCTTCCCCACCCAACCCAGGCCGGCGCGCTGTGCCAGCTCGCGTTCCGGAAGCGGACCGCTGTCCGTATACCACCGGTTGGGGACGGGCGAACCGGTTTCCGCTTCGATATAATCCACCAGAGATTGCAGTAAGGGCGGAATGACATCATGATAATCCTTTCCCCATGCGTAAGAGGCAACTCTGCCATACGCTTCTCTGGGTTCCGAATCACAGCGGCAGGCATAAGGCATACCCAGCACGAGAACCGATTTGCATTCGGGCAGGATTTTGTGGAGGTCTGCCCGGCGGGAAAGTGCGCGCTCCGAAGCCATCCATGCCATCGTTCCATGAAACCCGGCATCAAGCCATGCGTGGTAAACATCCATGTATTCCGGCGGATCACAAGTGGTTATCCCAGCCAAAGAGAAACCCAGTTCATGCGCCTTCGTCTTGATCTTTTCTGTGAGCAGTTTACGATTCACAACCATTCAATCCACCCCTCCCGGCTGCAACTAATTGCCTGCAAGCAATGATAACCGGTGAAAAATCCGCTTTTCCGCGCTGGTGCATTACGGTACACAACGAAAAGAATACAAACCGATTCATGGGATCCATTGCACAGCATACGCATCGATCACCAACCGAAGCAGCCCGGAACCGTCTGCTTCCACCATCCACACTTCCGGCGGGGCGACAATGCTCGTCTGATCAAAGCGCAGGAAAGCAATCCGTTTCCCATCCGGTGACCAGTGAACGCCCACATGGTTCATCGCCGGCGCATCGGTCAGCGGATGCGCTTCGCTGCCATCGGTTTTCATCAACCACAGCTGCCTGCCGGGTGTCCAGTCTTCCGCATTCAGGTATTTGCGTCCGAAAGCAATCCATGTTCCATCCGGTGAAAAAACCGGTGTGGCATCTTCGATATCCGGTTTTACGGTCAAATCCACCGTCTGGCCGCTTTGCATATCGTATAAAACCAAATGGCTCGAAATAGCCGATTTCAAATTTTCAATCGAGACCGGAATCAAAACAGTCGTCAGGTACCATCTCCCATCCGGCGACCACACGCCGAGAGAATCTCCCGCTTTTCCAATCTGACTCTGCTCTCCCGAAACAGGGTTGACCAAAACGACCAGCTTGCGGCTACGGATGAAATACGCCAGCGTATTCTCAGGCGTCCAGCGAAGATCATCGGCGTGCTCATCTTCTCCGCTAACCCGTCGGGCATCACCGGCGGGCAGGCGCATCACCCAGGCATCCGCCCCCGACCCGTCTTCCGCCCGCAAGAATGCAAGAAAATGATTATCCGGAGAAACCAGCGGTTGTTTGCAAAATTCCATAGCACAATCGATTAGCCGCCGGGTTTCCCCGTTCACCAGACTTAGGGAATAAATATCACTGCCTCCCCGCCCGTTTGGCGCGCTGTAATAAAGCATCATTCCGTCCGGGCTTGGGGAGAAATCATTGATTCCCCTGCCGGCATTCGTCAAACGCTTGATATTGCCGGCTTTTGGTTCCAGCACAAACAAATCCGAAGGCTCCGCCAAAGGCGAAAGATAAGCCAAACGCGTTTCAGCCACACGGAAATGCCAGGTAACACCCCGCAGCAAAGGCAGCCCCGTCTCCGAACGTGCCCCGGCATGGACGGTTACAGTAACTTCCCCGCTGCTTTCCCATGGAATTTCCGGGTAGAAAAGGATCGTCCTGCCATCCGTTTTGATTTTTCCATGGTGCGGGGGAATCGTTCCGATATGCGCTGCCACACTTTCCGGATCCATCTTGCGGGTAAAGGTGATTTTCAGCGGGGTAAACGCAGGCACATCAGCCTTGTTTTCAGTGGGCTGAAAGGAAAGAATACGGGGTGTCAGGAACCAAAAAACAATGCCAGCCCCAATGACCACTACCCCCGCAACAAGCGCTATCAGGGAATGCTTCCTGTTCATGCCCGTATTATACTCTGCACCTGCGCAGCCAAAAACGGTTGGTTGTTCCTGCTTCACGAGCACACAGCCTGCCCGGTTCTTCACAAAACGGCAAGAAACCGCGGATAGATGGTAAAATTGAGCGCTATGAAACGCTGGCAATTTTGGGTTGGTTTGGGAATCAGCATTCTCTTTCTATATCTTGCACTCAACGGCCTTCACCTGAAAGACGTTTGGTCTGTACTGGAAGGGGCAAATTATCTGTGGCTTTTGCCTGGAATTGCTGTTTATTTCCTGGGGGTATGGGTACGTGCCTGGCGGTGGCATTACCTGCTCAGGCCCGTAAAATCGATTTCCACCCGCACCATGTTTCCCATCGTCACCATCGGCTATATGGGGAACAACATTTACCCCGCCCGTGCCGGCGAACTGCTGCGGGCAATCGTCCTCAAAAAGCGCGAAGATGTCCCCGTTTCTTCATCGCTGGCAACGATCATCGTCGAAAGGGTTTTCGACGGGGTAGTCATGCTTTCCTTCGTATTTCTCAACCTGCCCGAACTCGCCCGGCTGACAGCAGATTCAGGATTCGTCGGGAATATCCAAACGCTGGCAATCTGGGGAGCAGCCGCTTTCATCGGAGTTCTGGCAGCATTCCTGGCAGCTGCCATGTTTCCGCTGCAAGCTGAAAAACTAATTAGGCATCTGGTCTCCACCTTTGTCCCCGTACGCTTCCGCGACAAAGTATTGTCAGTCACCATGCGCTTCATGACAGGCCTTGAATCCCTGCGTTCCCCGAAAGAAGCCATGATGGTATTCCTCACTTCGATTGTCATTTGGCTGCTGGAAACAGGGAAATACTGGTTCGTGATGCATGCCTTCCCTTTCCAGGTCAGTTTCTTTGCCCTGATGTTGATGAACGGAATCGTCAACCTCGCCACTACCATTCCTTCGGCACCCGGCTATGTAGGCACTTTTGACGCACCGGGCATTGCCGTGCTCAAAGCATACGGCGTAAACGGCGCACTGGCTGCCGGTTACACACTCGTACTGCATGTTGCCTTGTGGCTTCCGATTACCGCACTTGGCGCGTATTACCTGGCTCGCGAAGGCATCAGCTGGACAGGCGGGAAACCTGCGTTTACTGCCGCCAGCGACGAAACACCCCCCACTCAGGAGTAAGCATGAACAAAATCGGAATCATCGGTGCCGGTGTTGCCGGCATGACCGCAGCCCTGGAACTGGTCAAACAGGGAAATCAGGTTACCATTTTCGAAGCGGGCAGCCAGGTAGGCGGCTTGTCTTCCGGTTTCAAGGAACCGCATTGGGATTGGTGGGCGGAAAAATACTACCACCACTGGTTTGCAACCGACAGCCATATCCTCGGCTTGATCGATGAATTGGGCTGGTCGGAAAAAGTGCTCTTTCCGCGCCCGATTACCGTGATGTATTACAAAGAAAAATGGTATCCCCTCGATTCAGTCCTCGCCGCGCTGCTTTACCCCGGATTGGGCTGGGGAATCGACAAAATCCGCTTCGGGCTGACAGTCTTGTATCTGCGCATTACCAAAAACTGGCAGCTCCTCGAAAAAACCACCGTCGAAAAATGGATGCGGAAATGGGCTGGCGAAACCGTCTATCAGACGATGTGGAAACCGATGATGGATGGAAAATTCGGAAGCAACTACGCCACCAAAGTCAATATGGCCTGGATGTGGGCACGTTTTCACGCCCGAACCAACCGCCTCGGCACTTACAAAGGCGGGTTTCAGGCATTCTGCAACGACCTCGCCGGGCACATCCGGGAGCAGGGCGTTGAAATCAAGCTCAACTCCCCCGTGACGAAAATCGAAAATACTGCGGAAAACAAATGGCAATTAACCACCGGCAAGGAAACACACGGTTTCGACAAAATTCTGGCAACCACATCACCCGCCATGCTTGCCAATATTACCCCCCAACTTCCGCAAGCATATCTCGATAAACTGCTTTCCCTGAAAAGCATGGGATCAGTCGTCCTCACCATTTCTCTCAAACATCAATTATCCGAAAAAGGATACTACTGGTTCAACATTCCCAAACAAGCTGGTTTCCCGTTCCTCGCACTTGTGGAACATACCAATTATCTCTCCCCGGACTATTTCGGCGGAGACCATATCATCTATTGCGGTGATTATCTCGAAGCAGACCACGAATACTTCTCGCTATCCAAAGAAGAACTGCTCGAAAGATTTCTTCCGGCTCTCAAACGTTTCAATCCCAAATTCGATAGAAGCTGGATCCGTAATTTCTGGCTGCATCGCACAACCTACGCTCAGCCGGTTCCTTTTCGGAATCATTCCAAAGCCATCCCCTCGATTCAAACACCCCTGCAAGGATTGTATTTTGCAAGCATGAGCCAAGTCTACCCCTGGGACAGGGGAACGAACTTTGCCGTCGAACTGGCACGAAAAGCCGTTGCCCTCATGCGCGATTAAATAAAAACGGGGATGAAAAGCGGAAACCACATCCTTTTCATCCCCCGTTTTCTTTAAATAATCTTCATCACGATCATACCCAGCACATCCGCAGCATTATCGATCCGGTCTGCCATATTGGAAACATGACGGTACACTTCCCTGCGTCTGAGCATGACCATTAGCTGTTTGAAGTCCTTTGCTTTTTTGAACAATTCGCCAATCGCCACACGGTAAATATGTTCCACTTCATTGTGCAGCTTTTTGGCATTATTGGCATGTTCCGCGGTCAAGCGCGGGTTGGCGCTCAGGCGCTTGATGGCCAAAAGCAGTTTCCCGGTAGCATCCTTGATAATCGCCACCATACCCAGCAAATGCTCATCCGGTTCGATTTCCAGCAGGTGCATTTCTTCCACTGTGGTATAGGCGTAGTCCATAATGTTATCGATATACAATGAAAGCGTAAACATATCCTCTCTGTCCAGCGGGGTGACGAAAGTATTATGCAGCTCATCGATTAAAATCCGGCGCACTTCGTCGGCGTCTCTTTCCATACGCTTCATTTCCTTGACAGATTTTCCTGCTATTTCACGGTTCAAATCTTTCAACCAGCTTTCCAGCAGTTCCATGCCTTCGTGTGTAATTTCAGTTTGTCTAATCAGCAATTCGACAAATCGGTCTTCTTTTTTACTGCGTTTGAACGGTCCGGAAATACCCATAGCTATCACCTCTTAAGGGAGAATCTTGTTGAAGAACAAATAGAAAAGTGCTCCCATCCCTGCCGAAGCCGGAATGGTCAAAATCCATGCGAACAAAATATCACGCATCACGCCCCAGCGTACCTGTGAGCGGCGCTGTGCGGCACCGACGCCCAAAATGGACGAACTGACAACCTGTGTCGTGCTTACCGGTCCGCCAAGCATCGAAGCCGTAATAATCACCAGCCCGGATGCCAATTGGGAAGTGAAACTGTGAATCGGCCGAATGCGGTAAAATTTTCCTCCCAGGGTGCGGATGATTCGCCATCCGCCGGCGAACGTACCCAGCCCAATGGCAGAGGCACTTGCCAGAATCACCCACAACGGAACGACAAAATGAGATTGATACCCCAAAACCACCATTCCCAGGGTAATGATTCCCATTGTCTTTTGGGCATCGTTGGTTCCATGGCTCAGCGCCAGCAGCAAGCCGGTCGGGATTTGCGCCCATCTGAAGAACATATTGATTCGCGGAGTTGCCCCGCGGACCATCCAGATTGTAATTCGCATGATCAGCGCCCCAAGAACGAAACCGACCAAAGGCGATGTGAACAAGGCAATCACCACTTTCTCCAGCCCTTTCATGTGAATCACCGAAAACCCGGAGCCCATCGCCACAGCACCAACAAGCGCACCAATCAGGGCATGTGAAGAACTCGACGGAATACCAAAATACCATGTAATCAAATTCCACACACTGGCGCCTACCAAAGCAGCCAACGTCGCCGCAATCGTAATCGATTCGGGCTTGGCGACTTCATTGCCAATAGTCTCGGCAACTGCAACCCCAAAAACGAACGGCCCGACAAAATTCGAAAGCGCGGCAATCATCAGCGCAGCTTTTGGCGTCATGGCTCTTGATGAAATAATCGTTGCAACCACATTGGCGCTGTCATTGAATCCGTTGAGAAAATCGAATATCAACGCCAGCGTTACCAATAGTATCAATAGAATCAAAGGGTCCATAAATTTACCTTTCAAGGGGATGAACGTATATCTTACCTTAAAATGCGAATTAACGGAACAAGCGAACATTGCGTTTTTAATCGGTGCCGCATCCTGCTGGCAGCATTTCACATTATGTAGGCCGAATGGTCCATGCGGATCATATCGCAAATAACCCTTCCGCCGCTGCTCCCCGGATTATTCTATTGCGTTCTGCCCCGTTTTACGCTACACTGATAACAACCTGCAATCAATATCATACCGAAGCACAAACCGGGTATGCTTATGCTATTCAACAAAACAACCTTTATCGGAATCGACCCGAGAGCCGGCAAACATCCGATGACATACGTGGCTTTCGACAAAGAACTCCAGCTGCTCGCCATCAGTTCCGGAGATATCGATGAAATCATTGCTTTCGTCAGCGGGCAGGAATCAGCCTTTGTCTGCATCAGTGCCCCGAGGCGCCCAAACCAAAACCTGATGAAAAAAGAAACCGTGCGCGCTTCACTTGCCCCCGCCCCGCGTCCGGGAAGATGGCTGGGGTACCGCGTGGCGGAATACCTGCTCTCGCAAATCAACATCCGCACACCCCGCACTCCATCGGCAGAACAGGAATGCCCCAGGTGGATGCAAACGGGCTTTTCGCTCTTCCGCAGGCTGGAAGCCCTCGGCTATCGGGATTATCCCGACGATGATTCCCCCAAGCAAATTATGGAAACCTATCCCCAGGCAGCTTATACCGTCCTGCTGGGGCACAAGCCTTTCCCGAAACGCAGCCTCGAGGGACGCATCCAGCGCCAACTGATTTTATACGAACGCGAAATCAACCTTTCCGACCCGATGCGCGTTTTCGAAGAAATTACCCGCTATCGTCTCTTGCAAGGGCATCTGCCTATGGAAGGCTTGCACACCCCAGACGAACTGGACGCCCTGCTATCCGCCTATACCGCCTGGCTGGCAATCATGCACCCCGAACAGACGACAGCTATCGGGCATCCGGCAGAAGGTCAAATCATCCTCCCTGCATCCGATCTCAAAAACGGTTATTGAATCCCGCAAAATCGTACCATTTTCCAACTTCTGCTGTTAATTACCATAGTAGACAGTATAATTCAGCTGGATTCCCGGAGTGTTTTTTCATTTCAAACCATAATTCATAAAGGTGACCTTATGCCCAATCATAAAACCAAAATCATCCTAAACCCAAATGCCGATATGGGAATGGCGTGGCGTGTTGCCGCCGATTTGCGCCCGATTGTCGAGCAGCATGGCGGTGCAGACTGGAGCGGGACGGTATACCCGACCCATGCAGTCGAACTCGCCCGGCAGGCAGCTCTGGACGGTTACGAAATTGTCATTGCCGCCGGCGGCGACGGTACCATCCATGAAGTCGTCAACGGGCTCATGCAAGTTCCACAGGAACAGCGTCCGAAGCTGGGAGTCGTCCCGTTGGGTTCCGGGAACGATTTTGCCCACAATGTTGGCATGTCTTCCAACCCGGCTGAAGCCTTTCAGCAAATCTTTACCGGGAAACCTTTTCCGATAGATGTCGGCACCATCGAAGACGAAAGCGGCCGCTTCGAATACTGGAACAATACCCTTGGCATTGGCTTCGATGCCACCGTGACCATCCGCACCCGAAAACTGCGCCTTGTCCGCGGGTTCATGCTTTACCTCACCGCAGTTTTTCAGACAATCATGCTCAACCACGAAGCCGCTCACATGAAGATCATCACAGACACCGAAACCATCGAGGAAGACTTGCTGCTGCTCACCCTGTGCAACGGCCCGCGGGAAGGCGGCGGTTTCTTCGTTGCACCGAAAGCAGTTCCCGACGACGGCATCTTCCAATTGCTGCGCATCCGCAAGGTTCCGCGGCTGATGATGCTGCGCATCCTGCCAAAAGTCCTCAACGGCACGCACGAAGATCTCGAACCGGTCACCATTTCATCCTTCAAAACAATGGAACTGCACTCCGACCGTCCTGTCCGCATCCATGCCGACGGAGAAATTTTCGCCGGTTTCGGCACTGAAATCAAAGATTTGAAATTCGGGATCCTTCCCGGCGCCCTGGTTGTCATCCACTAGATTTTCCGGATGAAAAGTTGCCGGGAGGGTTCCGATTCGGCTACACCCTTGGAGTTAACCGGTACCAATGCCTGACTTGGAAACAGCGCTGGCTCATTCTGATTTCGGCTTTTTGCGCATTATCGCCAACTTATGGGGAATCGATCTGAATGCCCCGGATGCAAAAAGCGCGCTTCCGTTGCTCATCCGGCAAATGAACGACGCCTCAAAAGTCCAAGTTACCGTTGAAAACCTGCCGGAAGAAGCCCGGCAGGCTTTGTCCCTTTTACGCAACCACAAAGGCAGACTTAGCTGGTCACAATTTTTCCATCGTTTCGGGAATGTTCGGGAAATGGGACCCGCAAAAAGAGACAGGGAACAGCCCTATCTCAATCCCGTCTCCCCTGCCGAAGTGCTTTGGTACCGCGCCCTGATTGCCCGCGCCTTCTTCGATACCCCCAACGGTCCCGAAGAATTTGCCTATATTCCCAACGAGTTACTCGGCCATATCAGGCAAATCGCGCTGCCTGCAACCATCGACCCCGCAGCAATCGTTTACGGAAGGCCTGCCACAGCCCGCGAGCACAACAATCCGCTTCCCGCCGACGACAGCATTCTCGACCATAGCTGTACATTGCTTGCTTCCCTTCGCAGCAAGCGTGAAATTCCTCCCATCCCCATACCGCAGACATTTTTGATGGCAGTGATGCAAACTGCAAACATCCTGTTGAAAGATCAACTGCCGGAACCGGGTGCGACCCGTAAATTCCTCACCCGGCCCCGGGGAGAAGCCCTTGCATTCCTGGCTGGTTCCTGGCTGAAAAGCAAAACCATCGATGATCTGACCATGGTGCCGCAATTCAGCATCGAAGGAAACCACAACAACAATCCGTTGAATACAAGAACCTTCGTCCTTTCATTGTTGAAAGAGATTCCGGCGGACACATGGTGGAGCGTCTCCGGATTCATTGCCTCGATCCAGCAATTCAACCCCGATTTCCAACGCACCGCCGGCGAATACGATGCATGGCTCGTCCGCCTGGAAGAAAGCGGGGAATTCATTCGCGGATACGAATACTGGGATAAAGTCGAAGGAGCACTGCTCCGCTATCTGCTCAGCGGACCCTTGCACTGGCTCGGTTTTCTCGATATTGCCTACCCGGAAGAAACATCTGTCACAGACCCCGGCTATTTCCGGAACATCAGCGCTTTCAGGCTTTCCCCGCTGGCAAAAGCGCTGCTCGCCGGGCTTCCCCCGAAAGGGTTGGCGGAAGAAAAGCAGCCGGTACACGTAAGTTCCGACGGGCTTATTGGCATTCCGCGGCTTGCACCGCGCTCAGTGCGTTATCAGATTGCCCGTTTCTGCCGTTGGGAAGAATTCAAAGCAGATGAATACCGATACCGCTTTACCCCCAAAACTCTGGCTGATGCGCAAAACCAGGGGCTGCATACCGACCAGTTATTGCGCCTGCTGCACCGCTCTGCGCGGGTAATTCCCCCGAACGTAATCAAAGCCATCAAACACTGGGAAAAACAGGGAACAGCCGCCCGGGTGCAGGTCAAAACCGTTCTGCGCCTGACTTCGCCGCAATTACTCGAAAAACTGCGCGCCTCCCGTGCAGCCCGGTTTCTCGAAGAACCTTTGGGGAGCGACGCCATCGTGGTCAAAACAGGCGCGGAGAAAAAAGTACTCGAAATTCTGTTCGGGATGGGTTATCTCGGCGAAATCGAAAACATCGAAAACAGCCCGGAGGATGAATAAACCAGCCAGTTCCTGCCCTGTCACGATTTATCCAGAGCATTTCATCTGTTCAAGAGGAAAATTCAAACCGCTTCCCACACCTGATAAAGGCCCAGATTTCCCCCTTCTCCATCCGAATAAAACGACTCGATGACTGTGAAGCCGGTGTCGTGAGCCAGCGCAATCAGCTCTTCCTCGCCAAACAGATGAACATAACGCAGCCCTTTTCCACCGTGTCGCCAATCCAGCAGGTAATCTCCCGGGTCAAGGTCATCGTTGGCAACCGCAACACGCGACCACGGTTGAATCCGCTTTCGCAAGCGTTCGCTGTTGACAAACTGCCAATTCGAGTGGATGAAACGCCCCCCCGGATGCAGAAAGCCCCGAATCCGGGAAATAACGCCGCGCCGCAGAGAAGCATCCGGAATATGGTGCAAAACCGCAAATGCAAAAATCATCTCGAAAGTCTTATCCGCCACCTGCAAATCCCAGTCATTCCGCGTCAGGTCTCCTTGCAAAAACGCGAAATTCGGATACCCGGCCAGACGGCTGCGGGCAACCTCCAGCAACGCGTCCGTCAGGTCAATCCCTATATAACTTCCCTCGAAGCCGCTTGCTGCCAACGTGTAAGCAGCCTCGCCGTTTCCGCAGCCAACATCCAGCAGCCGGGCACGCTTCGCAACGCTTTCCAAAACGCGGCGCACACCCGGCTGGATGCGCATACGCGTTTCCGAAAACTGCAAGGCAAATGTTTGGTAAAATTCAGCATTGATTTCAAGTATTTTTTTACGGGTTTTTTCCTGCATAAGGACATTATACAGTGACTGAGAAAAAAGCGGGTAACCAACGAAACCAAATCTGGTACAAGTCCAGAGAATATACCCCTGTCAAAATCGCTTTGGCAAAAAGAGCGCTGGAAGACATCCTGCACGGAAAAGACGTTTTCGAAGCTATCCGTAAACACCCCCTCCCCGGCGGTGAAGGCTATTTGGGAAAGCACGTACTGGTTGCAGCCTACCGGCAAATGGTTGCCGAAGGAACCTGGAAAGAAAATCCATCCCTGCTTGCCAGCATCCGGATGAAACCGATGCGCACCCTGTCAGGAGTCACGACTGTCACCGTTTTGACGAAACCTTACCCCTGCCCGGGACAGTGCATTTTTTGTCCGACCGACGAACGCATGCCCAAAAGTTATCTGCCCGACGAACCGGGAGCGATGCGCGCCTACCATCACCACTTCGACCCTTACGAACAAGTCAAAGCCAGGATTGCCGCCCTGCAAGCTATCGGCCATCCGACGGACAAAATCGAGCTTCTTGTTCTCGGCGGCACCTGGAATGCCTATCCCGCAAGCTACCGCAAGTGGTTCATTCACCGCTGCCTGGATGCGATGAACGGTCAGGAAACCCAAACCCTGCAAGAAGCACAAGCATTCAACGAAACCGCAAAACACCGCAATGTCGGCCTGGTGATTGAAACCCGCCCGGACCAAATCAACAAACGGGAAATCATCGGCATGCGTCAGCTTGGCGTGACGAAAGTTCAAATGGGGGTGCAAAACCTCGATGACCGCATCCTTGCACTGAACAAGCGCGGCCACACCGTTGCCGATACCCGCCGTGCAGTTGCCCTTCTGCGCGCGGCCGGTTTCAAAATCGTCTTGCACTGGATGCCCAATCTGCTTGGCGCCACACCGGATTCAGACAGGGAAGATTTCCTCCGCCTGTGGCAGGGAATCAACCCCGATGAAATCAAAATTTACCCCACACAGCTCCTCGAAGGCACAGAACTCTATCAGGCATGGCAACGCGGTGAATACAAGCCATACACCACAGAACAACTCATCCGGTTGATTGCCGACGTCAAATCGACCATTCCCCGCTACTGCCGGGTCAACCGCATCATCCGGGACATTCCCTCGGAACACGTCGTCGAAGGAAACAAACGCACCAGCCTGCGGCAGGATGCCCAGCGTGAGCTTGCCCGTAGAGGCCAACATTGCCAATGCATCCGCTGCCGTGAAGTACGCGGTCAAAAAGTCGATTATGCGCATCTCGTGCTGAACGATACCGTTACAAAAGCGGATTTTGCCGAAGAACATTTTCTCGCTTTCGACACTCCGGAAGACAAACTCACCGGTTTCCTGCGGCTTTCCCTTCCAATCTCAGGCGCACCGCAAACCGGGATTGCTGACCTCGAAAACGCCGCCATCATTCGTGAAATCCATGTTTACGGGCAGTCTCTTCAAGTCGGAGAGGCTCAACAAGGTGCCGCCCAGCATGCCGGCCTGGGCACTCAATTGATGGAAACCGCCAGAGAAATCGCCCGCAGCAAAGGCTATCGCCGCCTGGCTGTCATTTCTGCCATCGGCACACGGCAATATTACCTTCGCCGTGGTTTCCGGCGCGGGGACTATTACCTCATTCAGGATTTATAAAAGCAGCCCTCCCTTATCCCCCGAAAACAAACCGCTTCTTTTTCTGCTTTCAGCAGGCACATTCTTACGTTCACTGCCCGCCTCTTTTTCCGGCAGTCAGGCGCCCCAGGTGCTTTCACAATTCATTCACAATGTTCGCCCCCTGAAACCGAATGATGATATACTACACAAAGAAAAGTTTGCTGCAACAAGCAATGTAACAGAATTACTGCCCTTCGTCATCAAAACCTGCCGCCAGCAACAAAACGAAACGCCTCGACTGCGGAAAAACACGGTTTTTACAAATCTTTTTCAGGAGAAAACAAAGCCGTGACGCTACCCAAAAGGCACTTGCGGGTGCCTTATCGAATCCCATGAATGCACCGATTTCTTTGCTAATCATCGAAGATTCCGATGAAAAAGCCCATGCACTCGCCAACGTGCTTGATAATGGGGGAATCCAATGTACCTACCAACGGGTTCAGGACGAAAACAGCTTCCGCAAAGCCCTTTCCGGGAAAGCATACGATTGCATTATCGCTTCCTATACGGTGGAAACATTTCCCGGCGAGAAATCACTGCATAGCTTCAGGCAGCTGGTTTTGGATATTCCCTTTCTCTTCATTGCCGATTCCATCGAAGCCGAGACCGCAGTCAGTGCTATCAAACAGGGCGCGCAGGATTTTATTACCACAGCCCGGATTGGAAGACTTCCCGCCTCAGTCCGTAACGAAATCCGCAAATCGAAACAGCGCCAAAGACAACATACTGAGCTGGAAGCGCTGAGACTAAACGAAGAAAAATTCCGCTCGCTTACGGAACATTCCCCCGCAGGCATCTTCATTGCTGACAACAATTTCAAATTCACCTATGCCAACCAGGTATTTTGCCAATCTCTGGGATACACACGCGAAGAAATCATCGGGACGGATTTTCGGCATTTCATCCATCCCGACAGCATGAAACAAGTGGAGAAATTTTACAGGCAGCGCCAACGCGGCGAAAAAGTGCCTTCGAGATACGAAATCAAAGCCATCCGCAAAGACGGCACATCCCTGATCACCGAAGTATCCATCTCGATTCTCACTGCCCCGGATGGTTCACCGCTGACCATCGGGGAAATACTGGATATCACGGAACGCGTGCAAAGAAAAACAAAACTGACAAAAGCAGCCAGAAAGTTGGAACGCCGGGCAACCCAGCTCCGCGTGGCAGCGGAAATCGCCCGCGAAACCACATCAGCAAAAAACCTGAAAGTGTTGCTAAACAGAGCCGCCAATCTCATCCGGGAACGCTACGGGTTTTATCACGCCGGCATTTTCCTGATAGATGACGAAAACCGGTACGCTGTTCTCACCGCATCCGGCGGCAATACCGGGCAGCTGTTGGTAGAAAAACACTTCCGCATCGAAGTCGGCAGCAAAAGCATCATCGGTTTCGTAGCCAAGTCCGGGCTGCCGAGAATGGTGAACAACGTCACCAAAGACAGGTTTTACCGTAAAAACCCGGAACTGCTCGAAACGCAATCGGAGCTGGCATTGCCTTTGATGGTCGATGAACGCATCATCGGGGTACTTGACGTGCAAAGCAAGATGGAAAATGCTTTCGAACAAGACGACTTGCAGGTGCTGCAAATCATGGCCGACCAGCTGGCAATTGCAATCGATAACGTCCGCCTGTTCAACGAAACCCGCAGGCGCGCGCAGGAACTTTCCGGGCTGTATGAAACCGCCCTGATGACCAGCAGCGTTCTCGAAACCGATGCCCTGCTCGCCAAACTCTTCGAACAGGTACAAAAACTCATCCATCCGGATACTTTCAGTATCGCCCTTTTCGACGACAAAACAAACGATTACAGGCTGATGATGACCATCGAAGACGGGAAACTGGTCGAAGAACTGACCGGTTTTCGCATTGACACCCGCAATGGCGGGCTGACAAGCTGGGTAATCAACAACCGCAAAACCCTGCTCATCCATGACGTCGAACATGAAAAATTGCCTGCTGTACCCATCTTGACAGGTCGTAAAATCCTCTCATGGCTGGGTGTGCCGCTGATTGCCCACAACCGCGTGATTGGCGCTGTCTCCGTGCAGGCTTTTACGCCCAATGCCTTCAACGAAGGTCATTTGCACCTCGTCGAAGCCCTTGGCATCCAGGCAGCCATCGCTCTGGATAATGCCCACCTGTTCGATTTGCAAAAACAACGCCGTCAGGAAGCGGAAAACCTCAACGAAATCGCCAGCGCACTTTTATCGACACTCGAGTCGGATAAAGTCATCCGCCTGGTTCTGGACAGGCTGCAAGATGTCGTCCCCTTCGATTGCGCATCGATCCAGATCCGGCAAGGTAACCTGCTCATTGTTCGTGCCGTCAGCGGCCATCTGAAGCCGGAAATGATCGGAACAGCTTACCAGATTGCCACACACAGTTTACTCGAACCGATTATCACCGAGGGAAAAACCTTCGTCTACGGAGACGTCCAGTCCATTTCCGGGTGGAAAGGAATCCGCGGCGAAGAAAAAATCCATTCCTGGATTGGTGTGCCGCTGCTCGCCAAGGAAAAATGCATCGGCTTGTTATCGATCGGCAACGAATTGAAAAACTGCTACTCCGAATACGACAGCCATCTCGTTCGTTCTTTTGCCAACCAGGCTGCGATCGCACTCGAAAATGCCCGTCTGTTCGAAGCGGAGCGCATTGCACGCGAACAAGCGGAAACACTGCGGGATGTCGCCGAGACACTGGGAAAAGACCTGGACCTGGATAAAACAGTCCGCCTGATCCTTACCCAGCTCAAAAGATTGATTACATTCGACACCGCCTCAGTAATCCTCTTCGACAAGAAAAAAGGCAATTTCGTAACAGGCATTGGGTACAAAGACGAAACCCTCACCTGCAATGAAACCAGCAAAGTGCTCGATGAAAGCACAGTGCTCAAAAAAATGGCTTCGGAACTTAAACCGGTGATTATCCCGGATGTCAAAAACGACCCGGACTGGATTCAGATTCCGGCAACGAAAGATACCCGGTCGTTTCTGGGCGTGCCGATAGTCGTCCATCAGGAGATGATCGGTGCTTTTCTGGTCGACAGCTACCATGTTAACTATTTCAACGAGGAAGATATCGAACCCGTCGAAGCACTGGCACAACACCTTGCCATCGCCATCGAAAACATCCGCCTGCTCGAAAAAGAACGCTCGCAACTCACGCTTTCTTCATCCCTGCAACAAGTCGGCATGCTGCTTACCTCAGAACTTGGGCTGGGGGTTGTGCTTGAGAAAATTCTGAACTACCTTGGCCGCGTCGTCCACTATGATTCCGCATCCATTCAGTTACTCAATCAGGATGACAGTTTCTATCTCGCCGCCGGGCGCGGGTTTCCCGATTTCAGGCTTGCCGATGGCATCATCAACAACCTGAATAGTGACCTGATTAAAAAGCGCTTCCAGGACAACAAAGCATACGTCATCAACGACACCAGCAACAACCCGAACTGGGAAAACATAGCCGGTGCAGAATATGTACGTTCGTGGATTGGCGCTCCGCTGATCGTACGCGGTCGCCTCATCGGCATTTTGAACGTCGATAACAAATCGCCAAACGCCTACGACGAAAGCACCGGCAACACCGTTCTCGCCTTTGCCAGCCAGGCAGCCATCGCCATTGAAAATGCCCGCCTCTTCGATGCGGAACGCAAAGCCCGCGAAAGAGCAGAAGCCCTGAGTGAAGCCGCCCGCGTAATCGGGTCCACCCTTTCTTTGGATGAAATCATCAACGCCGTCCTCGTCCAGTTGGCGCGCGTGCTCCCCTACGACTCGGGGAATGTGATGTTCATCGACGAAGACCGGGTCATCATGCAAGCCGGCAGAGGGTACGAAGCCTATACCGACACGGAACTAACAGAACCGGTAACCCTGAGTATCGACAACGAAATCATTCAGAAACTCGTCAGGGAAAAACAACCGGTCATCATCCGGGATACGAAAACCCAAAACGCCTGGGAAGAAACACCCGTTTCGGCTCACATCCGCTCATGGCTCGGTGTTCCGCTGTTGGTACGCGAAAATGTCATTGGCTTTTTGAGCATCGACCGGGCAAATCCCGGCGGGTATACTCGTGACGAAATCGCTCTGGCACAGGCCTTTGCCGCCCACACATCAGCAGCCATCGAAAATGCCCGCATCTTTCAAAAAGAAGAGAACCGGGCAGCCGCCCTCGAAACACTGCGCAAAGTCAATCTCAGCCTTACCGCCAGCCTCGAAAGACAATCTGTGCTCAATGCCATCCTGGAAGGTTCCTTCCAGCTGTTACCCAACATTTCCAACGCACACATCTTCCTGTATGATCAGGAACACGATTTGCTTTCGTATGGCTCCGCACTTTGGCGCGACCACGAAAAACGGGAGGCGGTTTTCCAGCCCCGCGATGACGGGTTGACCTATTCCGCTGCCCGCCAAGGCAAAGCCATCATCATCCCTGATGTTCAGCAAAACCCGCTGTTCAGGGAAACTGCCTCAAAATACCACTGGTACGGCTCCATCGCCAGCATCCCCCTGATGATTACCGACCGGGTCATTGCAGTCATCAACGTTGTCAGCGACGAAAAAAATGCACTGAATGAAAATGACATCCGCCTGCTCCAGCTTCTTGGCGACCAGGCTGCTCTGGCTATCGAAAACGCCCATCTCTTCGAACAAACCAAAACCGAAAGGCGTCATCTCGCCCTGCTCTATGATATCGGAAAGGGTATTGCCACCAGTCTGATTCCCAACGAAATCCTGAAACGAACCATAGAACTTACCTGTAAAGCCATGGATGCCAGCCTTGGGCAAGCCTGTTTTTATAATTATGACGACGATACGCTGAGCATCCAGGCATTGTACGGCAAAGAAATCGATAACCTGAAAAAATTCGACCGCAATCTATTGAAAAATGTCAGCGGCGGGCTGGACAGATGGGTGGCGGAACACCGTGAACCCGTCAATATCCCCAACACCAAAGAAGATGACCGCTGGTTTGTCCTCCCCGGGCTTGACGATGACATCAATTCAGCGCTCGTCGTCCCAATTCTCGAAGCCGACCAGCTCCTGGGCACATTATCCATCCTGAGCAAAAAAACCAACGCCTTCAACGATGACCATCTCAGCCTTCTCCAGGCAATCAGCCAGCAAACCAGCCTTGCCCTGAGTAACGCTCGCCGCTACCAGGATGTCAACCGCCTGGTCGATATGCTCGCGGCCGAACAATACAGGCTGGAGAACCTCATCGAAAGACTGCCCGTCGGCATCATTTTGCTCGATAAAGACTACCGCCTGCAAATTGCCAATCCGCTGGGGAGTGAAATTGTCTCCCTGCTCACAGATGCCAAAGTCGGCGACGTGCTGACCGGTTTGAGCACCATTCCGCTGGCAAAACTCGTTTCACGGCACACCGACCCGCTCCCCATCGAAATCACCATCGACCACCCGCAAAAACGCGTCTTCGAAGCGCAGGTTCGGCCTCTGGGAACAGGTCAGCAGCAATGGATTCTTTTGCTGCGTGATGTCACTCAGGAACGGGAATTCCAGGACCACATCCAAATGCAGGACCGGCTGGCAACTGTCGGGCAGCTGGCAGCAGGCATTGCCCACGACTTCAACAACATCATGGCGGCTATCATCGTTTATACCGACTTGCTGATGCTCGACTCTAACCTGACCAAGGAAAGCGAAGAACGCATCTCCATCATTCAGCAGCAAGTACAAAGGGCAACCAGCCTCATCCGCCAAATCCTTGATTTCAGCCGGCGTTCTGTCATGGAACCTAACGAACTCGATCTTTTACCTTTCATCAAAGAAATCAAAAAATTACTCGAACGCACCTTGCCGGAAACAATTCATGTGGAACTGGTTTATCAGGATGAAAATTATCAGATGATTGCCGACCCCACACGCATTCAGCAAGTGTTCATGAACCTGGCAGTCAATGCGCGGGATGCAATGAAAGAAGGCGGAACCCTGCGCTTCGAACTCTCCCATCTACAAATCGGAGAACACGATTACTCCCCCGCCCCCGATATCACACCGGGCGAATGGATACGGATTACCGTTTCGGATACCGGTGAAGGAATCGAACAATCCATCATCCCCCATATCTTCGAACCATTCTTCACCACCAAACCCGTCGGAGAAGGAACCGGCCTGGGTCTTTCACAGGTTTACGGCATCATCAAACAGCATGGCGGAGCCATCACCCTGGATAGTAAAATCGGTGAAGGCACGAACTTCCATATCTATCTACCCCAATCCTCGAAACCAAAAACCGGCGCAAAACTGCCGGCAGAGTCTTCTGTCATGAACGGAGAAGAACGCACGGTACTGGTCGTCGAGGATGACCATGCAGCACGCACCGCCCTGCAAACGCTCCTGGAAGTGCACAACTTTCAGGTTACGCTGGCTTCCAACGGGAAAGACGCCCTCCGCAAGCTGGAAAAGCATAACAATCCGTTCTTTTTGGTCATCAGCGATCTGGTCATGCCTCAAATGGGTGGCATCGACTTGTTTTACCAGATAGAAAAAAGATGGCCCGGAACCAAAATGCTGTTTATCACCGGGCACCCGCTCAACGGTGAAACCCACCGGCTGCTTCAGGAAGGCAAAGTGCACTGGTTGCAAAAACCTTTTTCCATCGATGATTTTTCTTCCGCCATCCAGTCCATTCTTGAATCCTAACCCAAACGCCATTCCATTCTCTTTGATCGGGCAAATCCCCCATAAAAAAAAGCCGATGTTCTCACACCGGCTCCCCTGTTGCTTGTTTTCAGTTTGCCCCACGACGGGATCAGCGGGAATACCCTGACCCAACGAGTTTTTCTTTCAATGCTCTGGCAATCGGTTCCACGAGCATACTCCCGTCAGGGAAAACAATTGTCGGCACACTGCGGTTCCCTCGGTTGGCTTGAAGCACGAAGCGTTCCCCGTCCGCATCCCGGTCGATATCGACCCAGCGATAGCGAACGCCCATCCGGTCAAGTACACGTCTGGCGCGCAGCGTATCCGGGCACCATACCGTCCCGTATACGGTAATCCCGGCTTCGTCAGTCTTCATTCCCATAATCCATGTCATTTAACGCGCGCAAATACCGGCATTCCCCCATGCGAATGCCTTTGCGTACGCTTGCAAACCGGTTGTTCGTCACTGCAATGCCGCTTTAAAGCATCGACAAATTAAAACTTGACCAGTGACAACACCATCGAAAGGATGATCAAAATCCCAATGATCCCCATCACAACTTGGGAAGTCTGCATACCACGGCTTGTACCACCGGACGGTTTCCGGGTTGTTTTTTTGGATTTCTTCTTTTGTGCCATTGATTCTTACTCCAATATCTTTATTATAGGATAATTACACAATCGTCAACCCCGGCGTTACCGTAACGCCAATTGGGGTTCGTTCAAGAGATTTTACCAATCCGGTGAGCAATGGCACGATCGATAGCCCTTTCCAATTCATCGATCATGACCGGTTTGGTTACATAACCGTCAGCGCCCAAATCCATCGCCTCATCCACCTGTACATCATTCGCTTCGGAAGATAACATCAGGATCGGAATGCTGTGCCACCGGATTTGCTTTCTGACAAATGACAAGAACTCGATACCAGAAACCTTGGGCATATTGATATCCAGAATGATCAAATCCGGATTCTTTCCGGAAAGCAACGCCCGGGCGGCAATGCGTGCATCATAAAATGGTTTGGTCTCGTAGTCAAGCAATTGAAGCATCAAGGCGACGGCTTTCACCATCTCCTTGTCATCGTCAACATACCAAATCGTTTTCATCAGATTGTCCTCAACCGTATTCTACCAATATCTATTTTAACCCAAATACTCCTTAACAATACCAGCCAGTTTCTTGTTCATTTTCGGAACACGCGCAATTGATTCTTCCGATGCCTGACGAATTGCATCGATGGAACCAAAATGCATCAACAATGCCTTGCGGCGTGCCGCCCCG
Organism: uncultured Anaerolineales bacterium; assembly: GCA_964457375.1. Classification (GTDB taxonomy): domain Bacteria; phylum Chloroflexota; class Anaerolineae; order Anaerolineales; family UBA11858; genus G519. The sequence goes on along the minus strand of CAYWFK010000002.1, from coordinate 68,468 downwards.
ATACCGGGGATGCTATCCAGAACAGACGCCATCCCTTGTTTTTCACGCCGTTTCCGATGAGCGGTGATGGCAAAACGATGCGCTTCGTCCCGAATTCGCTGCAACAAATACAACCCGTCCGATTTCCTCGGCAAGCGAATCGATTCAGGCCTGCCCGGCAAAAACAATTCCTCATGCTGCTTGGCAAGCCCCGCAATCACCACCTTCTCATTCAAACCGTAATCTTCCAAAACTTTGACCGCCCTGCTCAGCTGCCCCTTTCCCCCGTCGACGATCAGCAAATCCGGCAACGCTGAAAAAGAACGATCGGTTTTTTGCGAAACCGCACCGGCTGCTTCCTGCCGTTTCTTTGCTTCACGCCAGCGCCTGAAACGGCGTGCCAGAACTTCCTCCATACTGGCAAAATCATCAGGCTTGCCGGCAACAGAACGGATATTAAAGCGCCGGTAATGCGCCTTGTTCGGCACCCCTTGTTCGAAAACGACCATACTTCCGGTGATTGCTGTACCCATCGTATTGGAAATATCATAACACTCGATCCGGTTAGGCACACGCTGTAAACCAAGCGCTTCCTGTAATTCTGCCAGAGCCTGGGTTTGGCGGTGTTTGTCTGCAACCCATTGGGCATGCAGTGCTGCCAGGTTTTCCGCAGCATTTTCCGCCGCCATCCTGATCAGGTCGCGCTTTTTCCCCTTACGCGGAATGAGCAATCGTACCTTTTTGCCCTCACTGCGCCGCTTCAGCCATTCCTCGATAATTCCGGCTTCCTCGATTTCATGCGGCAGCATCACTTGTTTGGGCAGTTGGGGAACCTTATCGTAAAACTGTTTGATGAATTCAGCCAGCACACCGGCATCCGGGGTCTCTTCTGTTCCTTCCATGATGAAATATTCACTGCCAATCAGTTTTCCCCCGCGGATGAAAAAGATTTGCACACAAGCTTCCTTTTCAGAACGTGCCATGGCAATCACATCCGAGTCTTTATAATCAGCAGAAAAGATGACCCGCTGCCGCTCGACGACCCGCGCGATCGCCCGCAGTTGATCCCGAATGGCGGCAGCCCGCTCGAAGCGCAATTGGCTGGCGGCTTCTGCCATCTCTTCTTCCAGCTGTCGGACAATATCATCCGTCCTCCCTTCCAGAAACTTGCCCAGATACGCAATCATCTGCCGATATTCTTTTTTCCCGACGGCACCAATGCAAGGTGCACTGCACAATTTGATGTCATAATACAGGCAGGGGCGTTTGTCATCACCGGTAATCACCCGGTCACAAGTCAGATATGGGAAAACCCGCCGCAGCACATGCAGCGTTTGTGTTACCGCCCAAACGCTGGTATACGGTCCGTAATAGCGGGAGCCGTCCTGAACAATTCTGCGGGTAACGGTCACTTTCGGAAAATCGGAAGCCCAATGTATCTTGATATACGGATACCGCTTGTCATCCTTCAAACGCACATTGAACTGCGGTCTGTGCTTTTTGATCAGGGTCATTTCCAAAATCAAGGCTTCCAGTTCCGACCTGACCAAAATCCATTCGATATCGGCAATTTTGGCAACCAGTTGCCGTGTTTTCGGATGCTCCTGCGCACTTGCATGAAAATAGGAACGCACACGGTTACGTAAATTAACCGCCTTGCCAATATAGATAACCTTCCCCCCTGCATCCTTCATGATATAGACCCCCGTTCTGGCGGGGAGAGTGTCCAATATCCCCTGGATATGTGCTGTCTTTTCCATTTGACTTTTTATTGTAGCATATCAGTCTTGTTTTCAAGTTAAGGAAACCGTTAACCGGAAGCTGTTTCTTCCCGTTACAAGAAGTGATAAAATACTACTACACTTCCCCATCCATTATGAATACATTGTAAAAACAAAATACATTTACCAACCTCGCAAAGTTTGGAAACAAATGTATTTTCAAAGGGAAAACAAAACCAACAGCCGTATCCCCTGAATCAGATCGGTGCCCATGATTTTGAATTCCGAACCCGTAAATCGGGAAAAACGAAAAACCTTCCTGTTATGGATATCCCTGATCGTCGGCGGCGTTTCGGCTATCGGTAGTTTGACCTTCCTTTTCTTCTTTCTGCAAACGGGTTTCTGGCAGCTTGTCATTGGGGTAATGGGGTGTCTCTTCAACCTCACCATTCTGATTATCGCACATTATTTCATCCGGAGAGAGAAATTTACAATCGCAAGACATTTCATCCTCTCCAGCCTGTGCATGGTTTACATCATTCTGCAACTGGTATGGGAAGGGTACACGCTCACGCTGATTTTCAGCGGTTTGCTATTACTCGTTCCGCTGCTCGTCATCATCCTGCCGCACAAACCTTACCGCTGGGTGCTGTTCAGCGCCATGTTCGGGGCACTCATTCTTGCCATCGAAAAAAACATCCCCTACTCACGGCTGAAATACATCACGGATATTTCACTCTCTTCCCCCATGATCATTGCCATTTCAGTGTTCATCCTGCTCACCATTCTTTGGCATAAACACACCTACTATCGTAACGACTCCATTGGCAAACACCTCACCCGCACCAATACCACCATCGTTCTGTTGACGACCTTTTCCATCGTAACCTTCGTTGCCATCACCCACCGCCACAGCGGCAAAATCCACCTTGTCGACAAACTGAACACATTGGCTGATTTCGAAATGACCCGCATCGATCACTGGCTGGATCAAACTTCCGACAACCTGGAACTCATCAACGCCATCAACCTCGAGCGGGAACAAATCAATCTTCTTCTCAGCGGCACATCCGAACCCGCATCCGTCGCCCCGACCCGAAACCGGTTACAGCAGGATTTTGCAAATCTCGTTGCCACCAGCGGCACATTCGCAGTCATCATGCTGCTCGATTCATCCGGGAACGTAGTCGCCTCGAACAGGACAGACGACATCGGCAAAAACTTCAGCCGCTACCCTTTCTTCCTGAGCACCCAAAGCAGTCATCAGCCAACCATCACGCTTTCCGAAGACAAATGGCTCTCCGCAGACCGTACAATGCAAACCCTAGTGTTCACCCGCCCCATCATCGCCGGAACTGCCGAAAATTCCGGCTTTCTTGTCGGCATTGCTGATTTCACGGTTCTGAGTAACCTCGTCCTGGATTACGGAGAAAATCCGAACCATATTGCCATCACGATGATCGACCGAAACGGACATACGATTGCCCATCATCAGGATGGGACGAAACTACCCGCTACCCAAATACTCGATTTGGCCGGAAGTTCACACAAGAACACGTCGGCTATTGTCAAAACCGGCGACAACCAGCTTTTTGCCATGGTCTACCGCTGGATTCCCACCCCGGGCTTTGCCCTGATAATCGAACAAAACCTCAGCGAATTGCTCTATCCTGTTTATCTTACTGTAACCGCCAGTGCCATCCTTGCATTACTGAGCGCAATCATCGGCACAATCGCTACCTCCATTGCATCCCGCTCGATTACCGACCCTTTGCATGAACTCGTCGAAACATCCCGGAAAATTGCAGATGGAAATTTGAACCTTGTCGTCGACGAAAACCGCGGCGATGAACTGGGTTTGTTGGCAAAATCCTTCAACAGAATGACAAACCATCTGAGCACGATCATCCACCGGCTCAAAGAAAACATCCAAAAGCTGGAATCCGCCCAAAACAAACTGCTCATTGCCGACGCAGAATGGGAACAAACCTTCGATACCGTACCCGATGCAATCATCATTCTTGATACCGAATACAAAATCAAACGTCTGAACCAGGCGACCGCGTCCCTGTTTGGCATTCCGTTTGGCGTTCCACCCGATGAATTCATCGGGAAAACCTGCCATCAACTTTTTCACAAATCCGACTCGCCGCCCGATTACTGCCCGCACCGGAAACTGCTTGCAGACAACAAGGAACATGTTGTCGAGTTCCAAATCGAAGGGGGCGGTTATGTGCTCGAAACAGACTCACCGCTGTACAGTGACAAAGGAGAACTTATCGGCAGTGTCCACGTTACCAGAGATATCAGCACCCAAAAGGAAATCGAACAAGGTTTGAAAAGAGCATCCACCCTCATCTCTGCGCTCAGCCGCAGCGCCGCCAGACTCACCGCCGCACACGATGCTTCCGGACTGATGGATACTTTGGGTGATGAACTCAGGCAGCTGGGAATCTCGTTTTTCATCGCACTCAAACAAGGCAATAGCCAGGTCATGGCTATCGACTATTTCTCGATGGCTGCGGAAAACGGACAAACCATATCCGACCAATTCGATACCGATAAAATCGAATTCACGCTTGACCCCCACAGTTTCCCGTACTATACACAAGTGCTGCAAGAAAAACAACCCGTTTTCATCGAGGATGCATTGTCCACTTCCATTAACCTGCTTTCCACATTGGAAGAAGACATCAGGAACAATCTTATCAAGTACCTTGGAATCACCCGGCATATCCCCGGTATGTTCATTCCCTTGATTGCCGAAGAAAACGTATTAGGTATTTTCGGGTTGTGGGGAGAAAGCATCGAGAAAGAAGATATTTCCGCCTTGTCGATTTTTGCCAGGCAAGTGGCGGTTGCCATCGAGAAATCCAGATTGTTCGAAAACGTCCAGCGATTGGCAAAAATAGACGATCTCACCGGCGTTCCCAACCGGCGTCACTTGTTCAGTTTGGGTACGCGGGAACTCAACAAGGCAAAGCGCTTTGGTTTTCCGCTGTCGACAATCATGCTGGATTTGGATCATTTCAAACAGGTCAATGATACATACGGGCACGCAACCGGCGACCAGGTCTTGCGTGAAGTGGCTGTTCGCTGCCATCGCTGCACACGTGAAATCGACATCTTCGGAAGATACGGCGGAGAGGAATTCGCCTTGGTTCTCCCCAACACGCGAAAAGAAGATGCCGTCTCCATCGCAGACCGTTTGCGAAAAGCCATCGCTGCAAAACCGATCCATACCGACATAGGCAATATCGAAATCACCATCAGCATCGGGGTTGCAGAACTTGACGAACACATACCCGATTTGGCAACCTTGCTCGACAGGGCGGATACAGCATTATATGCAGCCAAAAATCAGGGGCGGAACTGTGTCGTTGTTTACCCGCCCCCAAACGACCCCAAATAACATCCTGCAACCGGCTGTCACAGCCCTGCCTTGCAGGCAAAGCTATATTTCAACGGGTGGCTTCAAGCGAAACCCAATCGTCAATCTGATGCTTTTCTCTGACGAAGAATTGATGCGCATTGAGCACCCTGATCATTTCATCCAGTTGTTCTTCGAGAATACCGGATAAAATCAGCACCCCGCCCGGTGCCACCAAATCCCCCAAACCGGCAAACACCAGTTTTTTCAAAATTGGAGCAATCACATTGGCCAACACCAGCGGAGCGCGTGTTATCTCGAAAATACCGCCGCGCATTTCAGCCACAGAACCGACAGCCAGTTTCAACCGGTCTTCAACCTGATTGAGTTCCGCATTCTTTTCAGCCGTTTCGATGGCTTTCGCGTCGATATCCACGCCAAACGCCCGGCCTGCTCCAAGTTTGAGTGCAGCTATCGACAAAATACCCGACCCGCAGCCAATATCGAAAACATCCAGAAAATCATTGTTCCTGCGAACGAAACCATCCAGTATTTCCAGACAAAGTTGTGTTGTCGGATGAGTACCCGTCCCAAAAGCCATCCCCGGCTCGATACGGATCTGTTCCCGCGCACCTTCCGGCATCTCCACCCAGGCGGGAACGACCATCAGCCGTTTTCCTATGGCTATCGGCCGGTAGTGCTGTTTCCATGCCTCCGTCCAGTTTTCGTCTTTCAGGGTACGATACTCGGGCTTCGGTATCGGCTGAATGAAACCAAGGTGCCACAGGGCTTCTTCCAGCTTCCGCCGTGTTTCTTCGAACTGCGCATCAAACGGCAAATAGGCATTGACCCGCACCGGACCCACGGCACGCCCCTGCCCATCCTGATCGACCTCGGTTTCCATACTCTCGATGACCACACCCTGCGGAGCAAATCGCGAAAAAACATCTGCAATCGATTCCGCCAGCTCCCGCCGCACCCGAATACTTACTTCGACCCATTTTCCTTGTTCATCCATAGATTTACAACCCTCATCCTGATCGCTATCCATCCTATTTTAACCCAAGACACCTGTAAGAATTCTTTTCCGGTGATTCAAAACCCCCGAAGCACCAATGCCCGGGGGTTCTGGAATACCTTGCTTTGCTGCCATCCGCTGTCATCCGCCGAGAAAATCTTTGATGGCATCCAGGAAACTGCGTTCCTGGGGCAGCACTTCACTGCCCAAACTCTCGGCAAGTTTCTCGAACAACTCCCGCTGCTCGGTAGTCAGCGACTTGGGAATTTCGACATTGACGATTACCAACTGGTCTCCGCGCCCGGAATTCCGTAAATGCGGCACGCCTTTGTTACGCATCCGAATGACTTTACCCGGCTGGGTCCCCGAAGGAATTTTCAGGAAAGCATCTCCATCAACCGTGGGAACCTTCACCTCGGCGCCCAAAACCGCCTGGGCAACATTGATATTCAAATCCAGCAAAATATCATCGTTTCGTCTTCTGAAATATTTATGCGAGCGTACCTTGACCACTACGTAAAGGCTGCCGGGAGGTCCACCGTTGATTCCCGGCTGCCCTTCACCGGCAAGCCGGATTTGCGTACCGGTATCCACACCCGCCGGAACGACCACGGTTTTCTTTCTCGTCTTGCGAACCTGTCCCTTTCCTGCACAAACCGGGCAGGGTTTATCGATCACCGTTCCTTTGCCGCTGCACGTCGGGCAAGTGGTTACCTGCACCATCGAGCCGAGAATGGTCTGACGTGTCTGGCGCACTTCCCCTCTGCCGGCGCATGTCGGGCAGGTTTTGGGTGTCGTTCCCGGAGCCGCCCCGCTGCCATGGCATTCGTCACAAAGTTCATCGCGTGTGATTTCGATTTCCTTTTCAACGCCAAAAACAGCCTCTTTGAAATCCAGCACCAGGCGATATTGCAAATCTGCACCGCGGCGCGGGGCATGTCGCGCCCGCGCACTTTGCCTGCCGAAACCGAATCCGCCAAAGCCGAAGATGTCGCTGAAAATATCGCTGAAGTCCATCGTCGTCCAGTCCGGAACGCCGCCGCTTCCCTGAACTCCTGCATGCCCGAAACGGTCATACGAAGCCCGCTTTTGTTCGTCGGATAGCACCGCATACGCTTCGTTGATTTCCTTGAAGCGTTCCTCTGCGTCCGCTTCCCGATTCACGTCAGGGTGATATTGCCTGGCAAGACGCCGAAAAGCAGTCCTGATTTCTTCTCTGGAAGCACTGCGTGAAATACCCAGAACTTCATAATAATCACGTTGATTCATACTTTATTCAAACACCTTCACCTGACCGTTAACTTGGGTTTTCCGAATCAACATCCTTGAATTCACCGTCGACCACCCCTTCTTCATCCGTGGGGTTCGCACCGGCGTCCGCTTCCGTCTGACCGGGGGCGCCCGCCGCAGCAGGCTGACCGCCCGCTTGTTGATACGCTATGGTACCAATTTGCTGAACGGCTTTGGAAAGTTCATCGGTAACAAGTTTCAGTGTCTCGGCTTCTGCGTTTTCATCTGCCAGCACCTTTTTCACATCGGCAACCTTTTCCTGAACCTGTGCCTTCACATCAGCGGGAACCTTGTCGCCAAGGTCTTCCAATGCTTTCTCGACTTTATAGATCATATTATCCGCATTGTTGCGTGCCTCGACCAGTTCCTTCCGCTTCAGGTCCTCCTGCGCATGCTTTTCCGCTTCCTGCCGCATCCGTTCGACCTCATTTTCCGAGAGGCCCGAAGAAGCCGTAATCGTAATATGCTGGCTCTTTCCGGTTGCCTTATCCTGAGCGGTAACATTCAGAATACCGTTGGCATCGATATCGAAAGTAACCTCGATTTGGGGCACACCGCGGGGAGCGGGGGGAATACCATCGAGAATGAAACGCCCGAGCGATTTGTTATCCGCAGCCATCGGCCTTTCACCCTGAATCACATGGATTTCCACCTGGGATTGATTGTGAGAAGCCGTGGAAAAGATTTGGCTCTTCCTCGCCGGAATGGTCGTATTCCGTTCGATCAAAGGCGTCGCAACCCCGCCCAGCGTTTCCACCGACAATGTCAGCGGGGTAACATCCAGCAAAAGGATATCCTTGACATCACCGCCAAGCACACCGGCCTGGATAGCAGCACCGATGGCAACGACCTCATCCGGATTAACACCCTTGTGAGGATCCTTCCCAAAGAATTTGCGCACAGCCTCCTGAACCGCAGGCATACGCGTCATCCCGCCGACCAAAACAATCTCGTCAATTTCCGAGGGTTTCATGCCGGCATCATCCAGCGCCTTTTTCACCGGGCCCAGGGTTCTCTCGATTAAATCACCGGTAAGCTGTTCCAGTTTTGCCCGGCTGAGGGTAATCACCAAATGTTTCGGGCCGGATGCATCCGCCGTAATATACGGCAGATTGATTTCCGTCTGCATCATGCTCGAAAGTTCGATTTTTGCTTTTTCAGCCGCTTCTTTCAATCGCTGCAACGCCTGCCTGTCCTGACGCAAGTCGATACCATATTGCCCTTTGAACTCATCGACAAGAAAATCGATGATGCGCTGATCGAAATCGTCACCGCCCAGGAAAGTATCGCCACTGGTGGAACGCACCTGAAAGACACCTTCACCGACATCCAGTACAGAAATATCGAATGTGCCTCCGCCCAGGTCATAAACGGCAATGACCTCGTTTTGTTTTCTATCCAACCCGTAAGCCAGCGAAGATGCTGTCGGTTCATTGATGATTCGCAGCACTTCCAAACCGGCAATTTTGCCGGCATCCTTCGTCGCATTGCGCTGGGCATCATTGAAATATGCAGGAACTGTGATGATTGCCTGCGTAACCGCCTCACCTAAATACGCTTCGGCATCCGCTTTGATTTTTCCCAAAATCATGGCTGAAATTTCAGGCGGAGAATATTCCCTGCCGGCAAGCTTGACGCGCAAATCCCCGTTGGGCGCCTTGGTAACTTCATAAGGCACGCGTTTCAAAGCCTGCTGAACATCGGGGTCATCATACTTTCTTCCCATGAAACGTTTAATCGAAAAAATCGTGTTTTCCGGGTTGATGACCGCCTGGTTACGCGCCGGCCTGCCGATCAAACGCTCGTTATTTTTATTCACTGCCACAACGGACGGAATCAATCGTTCACCTTCCGCCGATGAAATGACAGTGGGCTCTCCGCCCTCGATGACCGCAACAACCGAGTTCGTTGTTCCCAGGTCAATGCCGATAATTTTTCCCATGATTACTCGCCTCCAAATAGTTTTCGTTCAAACAAATCTTTTCCGTTCCAAATTCCTGTTACCTGTCAGGATGCTACTCTCACCAGGGCAGGCCGCAAAACCCGATCCCCAATCATATATCCCTGCTGAACCACTTCGATAATTTGCCCGCTTTCATAACCATCACTGGGCATTTGTGCAATTGCCTCATGCAGATTTGGGTCAAACATTTCGCCTTCCGCCTGCATCGGGGTAACCCCCTCGGCAGCCAGAATCGACTGTAATTTCTTGTAAATCAGCTCGATCCCCGCCGCCCATTCGACGGCATCCCCCTCTGTCGGACGGTTTTTAAGCGCCCGCTCAAGATCATCCACCACAGGCAATATTTTCAGGGCAATGCTGCTGACTGCATCCTGAACCCTTTGCTGCCGTTCGCGCTCAACGCGTTTCTTGTAATTCAGGAATTCGGCACGGGCACGCTGCCATCCTTCCAGATATTCAGCTGATTTTTGTGTTGCTTCCTGCAAGGCATTTTTCAATTCATCCATTTCGTCCGGCTGTGCCTCCTCCTGATTTTCATCAACCTGATTCGTCATCGCTTCCGGAGTTTGCTCCAGCCCGGCGTCTGCCTGTTCAGGGTTTTCTTCTTCCGTCAAGCCATCCTTACGGATGACTTCTTCCTGTTTTTGTCTACGTTTTTTTTCTGCCATAGTTTCCTGCTTACTCTTCTGCGTCTGTTAAAGTTTCCACTACAAGATTACTGAGAATATTCGAAACGAAGCGTACCGCCGAAATCGTTTGGGCGTATGGCATTCGTTTCGGGCCAAGCACACCCAGCGCTCCCATCGCTACCCCCGGCACACCATAGCGGGAAAGCACAACGGAACAATCGCTCAAATCTTCCCAGGTATTTTCGCCTCCGATCAAAACGTGCACGCCACTGGTTTCGGGTATCAAAACCGTGTGAGAGAGAATATCCTCCAAAAAGGAACGCTCTTCCAGCAGCCGTAATGCTCTGCGGGCGCGATTCGGTTCAGCAAACTCCGGTTCAGCCAAAACGTTGGTCAACCCGTCCCGATAAATTTGCCCGGCGAGAACATCATCGGATTTTTTCATTTCCTGCGCCGTCAACAAAAGCACATCCCTTTTGAGTTCATCCGTTTCCATGGCATGCAATGCCGTGATCCCCTCGGCATCCAAATTTTGGCCGACGTCATTCAACCAATTGGCAACCACACTCAGTTTGCTTTGGGATACGGGTTCGGAGAGGATCAACATTTGCTGGCGAACTTCTCCACCGTGCAGCACCAGAACCATCAGAACCTGTTTTCCCCTTGTCGCAATCAATTCGATATGTTTGAGCAATGCCCGCGCCGGGTGCAGCGAAGTAACCACCGAAGCGCCTTGTGCCTGATGCGCAAGCACAGAAGCTGCGAGACGCATCCATTGATCGACATCATTGCGTGCCTGGTAAAACTGGTGCTGAATCGTGCGCTGCACCGGTTCCGGCAAATCCGCCTGCCCCATCAACTCACCGACAAAATAGCGGTATCCGTCTTCTGTGGGAACCCGCCCCGCAGAGGTGTAAGGCTGCTCCAGATAGCCGGCTTCTGTCAAAGCCACCATCTCGTTTCGAACGGTTGCGGAACTGATTTCCAAATGGTAGCGCTGAACAAGGCGCGTCGAACCGACCGGCTGCGCCGTATCGATGTACTCTTTGATGATCAATGCCAGAACGAATTTTTGTCTTTCCGTCAACATTTTCTTTACGCCCTTACCAGGTTTTAGCACTCTCGCTCTTAGAGTGCTAAACGCAACGCGTACGATGATACCACGCGGGTTATCTCACGTCAAGAAAGCGCATCTCCCCCGAACTTCTTTCTAACAAGATATTAACATCCGGCACCTTTTCCCTAATAAAAGCATTTTCCCCCGCCCGCCGGTGCGTGCCATGCCGCAAAAACGCCCCGATTTCCAATGTCTTCCCCAAACAACACAGGCTGCGTGCTGGAAATCAACCGCACGCAGCCTGCGTCAACAGAAACTCGTTTTCCGTTATGCCCCCGCTACTTCATGGAATATATTTTCAGCCGGCTAATCAGCAGCAACGGCTTGCTCCTCAGGCAAACCGCTGAGAACTGGCACCGCTTCCCCGCGCCTGACCCCAAGCATCAATATCAAGGCTATCACCATGAAAACCGGAGCAACGATCATAATCGAATTGTAATTCCTGTCGGTCAACTGAATGATCCACCCATTGACATTCGGGCCGACGATTGCCGACAAGGTCGAGAACAAATAATACAACCCGGTATACGTCCCCAGTTTGGCGGCATCGGTCATATCCACAACCATTGGCAAGGAATTGATATTGATCAACGCCCATGCCGCACCGGCAACCATCATCAGCGCCCCGATCACAGGTACATCACCCAGCACAGGGAGCACCGCCAGCGAAATCACCAGAGTTTGCGGAGGCGTGAAATACATGGCAACCATCACTGCACTCATCACGACAATCCCGGCAAGGATGGTTACCCGGCGCCCGATCTTTCCGCCAATTGCTCCGGAAGGCAGAGCAAAAAGCACGAAAATCACCGAAAGCTGGCCAAGCAGACGTGAACCATCCGCCTCATTCAACCCCAGATGATTTCTGGCATACAAAGTGAAAAACGCCTCGATAGCTGCGTACCCCAAAAACCAAAAGAAAATCGCCAAAAACAACCGCAAGGCACTGCGCTCCTTATCCTGCATGACCTCTTTCAGGCTATCCAGCATGCCCGGCTGCTCTTCAATCTCTTCATACTCTTTGGGTTCACGGATGAAGATGAACACCAGCAATGCCGCCACGATAACCAGCACAGACCCCAGCCAAAACGGATAGCTGTGATTCATTTTATACAAAACCGACCCGCCCAAAAACGAAACTATCGCCCCAATCCCCCCCATAAAATTGATAATACCGTTTGCCTGAGAACGCTTCGGCGAGGGGGTGATATCCGGCATCAAAGCAACCACCGGGGTACGCCACAATGCCATGCTCAAAAGCAGGGTTGTCGTGCACGCCACGAATAAAGGCAATACAGAAACCACCGGAATAAGACCAAACACCAGTGCAGCAACAGGTGCTCCCAGCAAAATAAAGGGCATCCTGCGCCCGATTGGTGTCCGCAGCCTGTCAGACCAGGCGCCAACAGGCGGCTGGATAAGCAAGGCGGCAATATTATCCAGAGTCATAAAGAATCCAATCACCACCGGAGAAAGGTTGAACTTGTCCGCCAGGAATATCGGAACGAATGCGTTATACGTTCCCCAAATCACACTTACCCCAAAGAACCCAAAGCCGAGCAGAAAGATTTTGCCATAGTTGAATTTCATTTTGCATCCTTTTGTCGTCGTTTGATTGCCAATAAAAAAACAAGAAGACGGCAGCAAGCCATCTTCTATCTTCTCAATCCATGTCGCTCTGTTCTTCCTTTTTACGGATGTCACTGTGCCGGGCAAGGCGTTCGAGAAAGTCCTTGTCGTCCGGCGAAAGCCGTGCTTTTTTCAGCAAATCCGGTCGCCGTTCCCAGGTACGTTTGAGTGCCTGTTCTTTACGCCAACGGGCAATTTCCGCATGGTTACCCGAGCGTAACACATCAGGCACCGTCCAGCCGCGGAAGGAATGCGGCCGTGTATAGTGAGGATATTCGAGCAAACTATCAGCATGCGAATCCTTCGCCGGTGCCAGCGGGTCACCCAAAACGCCGGGAAGCAGCCGGGAAACCGCATCCAGCACAACCAATGCCGGCAATTCTCCGCCGGTAAGCACATAATCCCCAATCGAAATTTCGTCGCTGACGAGATAACGGCGCACACGTTCATCCACGCCTTCATAATGCCCGGCAATCATGGCAATCCGCGGATAAGCAGATAAATCCCGCGCAATTTGCTGGGTGAACAAACGCCCTTGCGGCGTCAGCAAAATCACCGGGCAAACCGGGGGAGCACCAAGCACATCTTCCACAGCCGAAAAAATAGGTTCGGGCTTCATCACCATGCCCCCGCCCCCGCCATAGGGTTCATCATCCGTAGTATGGTGCTTGTCCTGCGCCCAATCCCGAATATTGTGCAGCCGGATTTCAATCAGCCCTTTTCCCCGGGCACGCTGCAAGATGCTGCTTTCAAGATAGGGAACGAACACCTCAGGAAACAAAGAAAAAATGTCGAAATACATGCACCCATTCTAGCAGGGGGATGTCAAAACGGCAAGGAAACGGGACAAATCCCCGCTTGAATTTCCTCCCGTCTTTCGTTTCTCACTGACAACCGGCAAGGATTTTCCCGAATTCTCCCAAGGCAGTAACCTGCCGCTCTGTCTTGACGCAGATTTAATGAAAGTGGTAAGATGAAGCCATGTACTTACGCGGCAGTAAATGGAAAATGACAAACAAACGCCGGAAGAGACCCAATCCCTGGCGTATTCTCTTCCTGTTAATCCTGATTGGCGGTGTTTTGTATATCAACAGCACCGTCGTCAGGGAAACGCCCCCTTTGTTCATCGACACACCCACCCCGACACACAGTCCGGAGGCTTATGAAAATGAAGCCAAGGGTTTTTACAAAGCAGGGAAATTGCTAAAAGCAATCGACGCCTACAAAAAAGCAATCCAGGCTCAGCCTCACAACGATTCGTTGTATATTGATTTGGCACGCGTGCAAATCTTTGCCGGAAAATATAAAGAAGCACAGGAAAGTGCAGAACTGGGTTTGTTGATGAACCCCGAGAATCCGTTGGGGCATGCCATGCGCGCCTGGGCGCTGGATTTTCAGAATGACCTGTTGAACGCCGAGATTTCAATCAAGCGAGCACTCGCCCTTGACCCCAAAAACGCAGTTGCACACGCAGTGTATGCGGAAATCCTTGTCGATAAAAACGACTATGATTTTCTCGACGACGCCATTCAGGAATCCAGAACCGCCGAATCACTCGACCCGAACCTGCTGGAAGTCCGGCGTGCACGCGGTTACGTGCTTTACTGGACAAGTAACTACGACGAAGCCATTCAGGAATATCAGGCAGCTCTGGCAATCAACAACAAAATCCCCAACCTCTACCTGATGCTTGGATATTGTTATTACGCCAACAGCCAATACGATGACGCAGTAGAAGCCTTCAACCAGGCCAATGCGCTCAACCCGTCCGACCCCACACCGGATTATGAAATTTCCAGAATCTATTTCACTTCCGGCGAATTTTCCCGCGCGGTTGAATACGCCGGTGAAGCCGTCAAGGATGATCCGGAGAACCCGATTTACCACGGCAATCTTGGTGTGGCCATGGCAAAAGCAGGCAGCCTGAATGACGCAATCAAGGAATTGTCGCTGGCTATTCACGGCGGCAAACTCTCCGACGGTACGATCGTCAAGGGGCTGCCGCTGGATTACAAAGTCCGCATCATCGAGATTTATTCCACATACGGATTGACGCTGGTAAAACTCAATCGCTGCAATCAGGCAGTACCCATCTTTCAGGCAATGTTGAGCGTCGTCCCCAACGATGATGTGGCAACCTACAACGCAACAGAAGGCATGAAAATGTGCCATCAATCCGTCGACGAAACGCCATCACAAGATTCCACGTCCACCCCATGACCATACCGAACACCGGCAGAAAGACCGCTGCAACTGCCGGCAGCGCCCTGCAATGGCAGCCAAAGCTTACCGGAGAACAATCATGACCATGAATCTAACCGGTAAACGCCCGACATTTTCCCGGAAAGGACCCAAAAGCAAACCTTTCCGTGTTCTCGTGCTGCTCCTGCTCATCCTCATCGGCGCATGGATTTCGACGAAAATCGGCACCGGTTCGGATGACATCATCCAGCCGCTGTTTCTGCCGACACCCACCGCCACCAGAACGGCAGAATCTTATCTGAAAGAAGCCAAAGCATTTTTCAACGCCGGAAAAATCGACGATCCGGATGAAACCGACGCCATCGATGCCTACCGGATGGCACTCGACCTCGATCCGGAAAACGCTCAGGGCTGGGCTGAACTCGCCCGCTTGCTCACGTATTCCTCCAACCTGCTCTCCACCCAGGAAGATCGAATTGCCCGCCTTGAACAAGCCAGAAACGCAATCGACAAAGCAATGGAAATCAATCCGGACGACAGCAACGTTCAGGCAATCCGCGCACTGGTGCTGGACTGGAGCGCGTCCGTGGCAACGGACACAAAACAAAAAATGAACTGGCTTAGCGAAGCCGAGCAGGCAGCTGTACACGCTTACAACATCGACCCGAACAATTACCTCGGGCTTGCTTTTTACGCCGAAGTGCTGCTTGACCGCAACAAATATTCACAGGCAGAACAGTATGCCCATCAGGCAGTAACCCTCGCCCCCAACGTCATGGATACCCACCGCGTGTATGGCTTGATCATGGAATCCTTCGGCAACTACCGGCTTGCTATCGAAGAGTACGAGAAAGCCGCGGCAATCAACCCGAACCTCACTTTCCTGTATGTGCGCATCGGTGTCATCTACCGCAGGCTCAAAGTCTACGACAGCGCCCTGGCGTATTTCAACAAAGCCATTGCAATCAACAAATCCAACGGAATCAACAACCCCATCCCCTACCTCGGCATCGCCAAAACCTATTCGAGAACCGGAGACTTTTTCATCGCTGCACTCAACGCCGAAAAAGCTCTGGGGTTCAACCCGACAAACGCCAACACCTATGGCCAGCTGGGCATCATCTACACCAAAGCCCGCAACTTCGAAAGCGCCATGGAAGTCCTCAAATGTGCCGTTCAGGGCTGCACGGCACAAGAAGCGAAGACCATTCTGGATGATTTGATGCCGGGGAACACCATCGAGGTCAATGCACCCGTGCAAAAACTGGCACTAACCAACATTGCAGTTGCCTATTATTACGCACAATATGGCTCGGTGCTTGCCGCGCTCAGCCGCCCCAATCAAAATTACTGCCCCGAAGCCTTGTCTATCCTTGCACAGGTCAAAAAAGCTTTCCCGGATGAGCCGGGGTTGAAAGGCATCGTCGCCGAAAACGAGTCCATCTGCAAAATGATCGTCTCTACCCCCTCTCCCTGAACCGCTTTTTCGGTTTTCCGTAATCGATATCCCCTGTTTTCAATTGAATATCAGAGTTTTGTTAGAATCTTTCTGCGTAATGCCTTCATCACTTGACTTTCCCCATGATAAAGGTTATTATTTACAGCGCTATTTAGCACTCTTTTAGTACGAGTGCTAAACCACAGATTGTTATTTTATGAAATCCATTCATATATTAAGGAGTGATGTTCTATGGCAGCAAAACAATTGGTATTTTCCGAAGAGGCACGCCGGAAACTCGAAAAGGGCATGGATATTCTGGCCAGCGCTGTGGTAACCACGCTTGGCCCCAAAGGTCGCAATGTCGCCCTGGATCGCAAATTCGGCAGCCCCACCATCACCCATGATGGCGTTACCGTGGCAAAAGAAATCGAACTGGAAGATCCCTTCGAAAACATGGGCGCCCAGTTGCTCAAAGAAGCCGCAACGAAAACCAATGACATTGCCGGGGACGGCACAACGACTTCGACAGTGCTGGCACATTCCATCGTTACCGAAGGAATGAAGAACCTGGCAGCAGGCGCCAACCCGATGCTTCTCAAGCTGGGTATCGAAGCCGCCGCGAAGAGGGTTTCTGACGAAATCAGCAAACTGGCCATCGAAGTTACCACCAAAGACGAAATTGCCAATGTCGCTTCCATTTCCGCACAAGACCGCAAAATCGGCGAACTGATTGCTGACGTGATGGACAAAGTCGGTAAAGACGGCGTCATCACCGTCGAAGAATCCAAAGGTCTCGAATTCGAAACCGAATATGTCGAAGGTATGCAATTCGACCGCGGCTACATTTCCCCTTATTTCATTACGGATTCCGAAGCCATGGAAGCAAGCATCGACGAACCATACATCCTGCTTCATGACAAAAAGATCTCCGCTGCGCAGGATATCGTTCCCCTGCTGGAAAAACTCGTACAGATTGGCAAACGTGATTTGGTCATCATCGCCGAAGATATCGACGGCGAAGCCCTTGCCACCCTGGTTCTCAACAAACTGCGCGGTATGCTCAACGTGCTCGCAGTCAAGGCTCCGGGATTTGGCGACCGCCGCAAAGCCATGCTGCAGGATATTGCCATCCTCACCGGCGGCACAGTGATCACCGAAGAACTGGGACGCAAACTCGACAGCGTAACCGTTGCCGACCTTGGTCGTGCTGAAAAAGTCGTCTCGACCAAAGATGACACCACAATCGTCAGCGGCAAAGGCGATTCCGAAGCCATCAAAGGGCGCATCGAACAGATTCGCATCGAAATCGACAAGAGCACCAGCGACTATGACCGCGAAAAACTGCAGGAACGGCTTGCCAAACTCGCCGGTGGTGTTGCCATCATCCGTGTTGGCGCAGCAACCGAAACCGAGCTCAAGGAAAAGAAACACCGCGTCGAAGACGCACTTTCCGCAACCCGTGCTGCCGTAGAAGACGGCATCGTCCCTGGCGGCGGGGTAGCCCTGGTCAACGCCATGTACACCCTCGACGACCTCAAGATGGATTACGATGATGCTCAAATCGGCGTCCAGATCGTCCGCAAAGCGCTCGAAATCCCCATGCGCAAAATCTCTTCCAACGCCGGCAAAGACGGTTCAGTCATCATCGAAAACGTCCGGCGTGCACAGGAAGAAAAGAAAAACAAGAACATCGGTTTCAACGTGCTCACCGAAGAATACGTAGATATGGTCAAAGCCGGTGTCATCGATCCCGCAAAGGTAACCCGCGGTGCGCTTGAAAACGCCGCTTCGATTGCCGCAATGATCCTGACCACCGAAGCACTGATCACCGATATTCCGGAACCCGAAAAACCGCCGATGCCTCAAATGCCGCAATACTAAACCGTTCCGGCGGACCAAGAGAAAAAAACAACCCTCGGGAATTCATCCCGGGGGTTTTTCTACACAGTATTTGCCTGAAAGCCAAAAACATCGCAGAAACAAATACTTTCGATTGGCAAACAAATCGGTTAGACAGCAAACCGAAGAATGCAGTATACTGTGCAAAATACCTTATTGGACAGGAGAATACCATTGAGCAACAAACCATCTTTACATTTTTTCATCACCGGTGGTTCCGGATTTCTGGGTGTCAACCTCATCCGCTATTTATTGGCGCGCGGCCACACAATCACCAACCTGGATTTGGTCGAGTTCAATTACCCGGACTGTAAAGACAAAATCACAAGTTATCAGGGAGATATTCGCAAGCGGGAAGATGTTAGAAAAGCCATTCAGGGTGCGGATGTCGTTGTGCATTGCGCTGCCGCCCTGCCGCTGTATCCCCCGGAAGACATCTATTCGACGAACATCGACGGCACGCACATCGTGCTGGAAGAAGCCCTGGAGCACCATATTCCCCGCTTCATCCATATCTCATCGACAGCAGTATACGGAGTGCCCGACCACCATCCGCTGGTAGAAACAGACGAATTACACGGTGTTGGCGCCTATGGTGAAACCAAAGTCGCCGCCGAAGGGCTTTGCCGGGAGTTCCGCCAAAAGGGCTTGTGCACCAGTATCGTCCGGCCCAAATCTTTCATCGGCCCGGAACGTCTGGGGATTTTTGCCATGCTGTACGAATGGGCATCGGAAAGGCACAACTTCCCGACACTCGGCAGCGGTGATAATCTGTATCAATATCTCGATGTCGAAGACCTGTGCGAAGCAATCCGCCTGCTAGCCACCCTGCCGGAAGAAAAAGTCAACGACACATTCAACATCGGCGCCAAGCACTACGGCACGCCAAAAACAGACTTCGGAGCGGTACTCGATGCTGCCGGTTATGGAAAACGCGTAATTCCCATTCCCGCCAAACCGGCAATTTTCATCCTGCGGTTACTTGAAAAATTCGGCATTTCCCCGATTTACAAATGGATTTACGAAACCCTGCCGCAGGAATCCTTCGTATCCATCGAAAAAGCCGAAAGGATACTCGGTTTTTCCCCGAAATATTCCAATACCGACGCCTTGCTGCGCAACTACCAATGGTATCTGGATAATCTCGAACAGCTCAGGAAGAAAAAAGCAAGCGGAGTCAGCCACCGGGTAACCTGGAAACAGGGAGCACTGGCTTTCGCAAAGTGGTTTTTCTAATCCCGTTTCCAGCAGCCGCCGAACACCAAACGGCATATCCGGCGGATTCGCTTTGACATCTTACAGGGGTCATGCTATAATGCTCCTTGTAAGATGTTTGTACTTATCGGTTCTATCGTTTATACATGAACGCTATCCCGGCCGGAGTGCTCCGTCCGGGAATTTCTTTACCGGATGATGCAAGCGGAGAAATGCTTGCGCCCCGCCGGTTGAAAATCCAAACACGAAACTTTCCCTCAAGAACGAGGGTTAATTTTAACGAATCAAAGTACTTCTCCTGAGATTTCTGGCTATTGATACAACCGGGGGGATTTGTTCAACGACAACAGATCATTTAGGAGAGGGGAAAAAAAGGTGATTAAACTATGAAAAAAAAGCAACTGAAAATCATTCCTCTGGGAGGCCTGGGGGAAGTAGGCAAGAATATGATAGCCTACGAATACGGAGAAAATATCCTGATTGTCGATACGGGAATCATGTTCCCGGAAAACGACATGCTGGGGATCGATTATATCATTCCCGACTTCGAATATCTGCGGGAAAACAGCGACAAAGTGCGGGGAATTGTCATTACCCACGGACACGAAGACCACACAGGCGCCATCCATCATGTCATCGAGGAAATCAACGCCCCGATTTATGCCACCCCGCTGACCCGCGGTCTTTTGGAAGTCAAACTGTCCAAAGGGGGTTTGCTCGCCAAAACAGACATCCGAACTGTCAAAGCCGGTGAAACCGTGCAAATCGGCCCCTTTACGGTCGAGTTCTTTCACGTTTGCCACTCCATCCCCGACAGTGTCGGGTTGGGGATTACCACACCGGTCGGGCTAATCGTCCACACAGCCGATTACAAGTTCGACCCGACCCCGACAGATAATTGGCCGACGGACTTTGCCAAGCTCGCAGAGTTTTCCGGGCGCGGTGTACTCGCTTTATTGGCAGACTCCACCAACGCCGACAAGAAAGGCTGGACCCCATCGGAAAAAGTCATCGGGCCTGCTCTCGACAAGGTATTCAACGAAGCCCCGGCACGTATCCTCATTGCCAGTTTTGCATCCCTGATTTCGCGTATGCAGCAAGTCGCCAACACAGCCGCACGGCACGGCAGAAAAATGGCTTTCGTCGGGATGAGCATGACAGAAAACGCCAAGATGGCAACCAAATTAGGGTATCTCAAAATGCCCGCTGGTGTTCAGGTTTCTCTCGATCAGGCATTGCAAATGAGCCCCAAGAAAGTTGTGCTCATGTGCACCGGCTCTCAGGGGGAACCGTCATCGATCCTCGGCAGACTCTCCGCCGGCACAAACCGCCGCTTCAATATTCAGAAAGACGATACCATCGTGCTCTCTTCTCACCCCATTCCGGGCAACGAAGAAACCATCTACCGCACAATCAACCGCCTGTTCCGCAGGGGCGCCAACGTCATCTACGACCCGCTCGCACCGGTACATGTTTCCGGGCACGCCAGCCAGGAAGAAATGAGATTGATGATTCACCTCGTCAAACCGAAATTTTTCATTCCCATCCACGGTGAACTCAGGCACCTGAAACAGCACGCCGTCATCGCCGAGGAATCAGGCATTCCCCGCAAGAATATTTCCGTTATCGAAAACGGTCATGTTGTGGAACTATCCGAAAACAAGATGCAAATCGGGGACCGCATTCCCGGCGGCTATGTTTTCGTGGATGGCACCAGAGTTGGAGAAGTCGGGCCAAGTGTCGTGCGCGAACGCGAAGCCCTCGCGCGGGATGGCATCATGGTCATCAGCCTGAATCTGGACAAGAACGGCCGTTTGCGGGAAGACCCCGATATCATCACCCGCGGGTTCGTCTACAAGCACAACGCAGATGATATTATCGAAAGCACCCGCCAGCGGGTAATCAAAACCATCGAAAATTCGAGTGTGGATATTCACAACAACGTCAAGCAGACAGTGAAATCCTTCCTCTACAATGAAACCAAGAAACGGCCAATGATCTTCGTAACCCTCAACTGGGCATGAAAGCCGGCCAATAAAACCCGCTACACCCGTTGATACCACACAATACAGAGGCTGGCT
>CAYWFK010000002.1:0-46814 GCA_964457375.1 uncultured Anaerolineales bacterium | reverse complement strand
ACGCAGGAAAAGACAATAGCCATATTCTGCTCGAACTTGTTTCATCATTTCGTTACCAAGAAATTTGACCTGACTTCTCCCCATTTCCCCTTCCTTGTTTCCGGCGCCTCCGGCAAGTCGGCAAGCAGGTACTCCGTAAACGGACAACCCGCTTTTCATCAGTAACCCGTCCAATCCTCTTCGCGCCAGCCGTATTTCCCAAGCAACGGGACAAAAGCAACTGCCGAGACGGTTTCGTGCGAGAACGCGTCCCCATGCCGTTCCCATTTTTCAAGAACCTGGTTAAACCGCCCGCCGACCGGAAGCACCATACTGCCCCCGTCTGCAAGTTGTTCAAGCAACGGCTCTGGCACAACAGGAGCAGCAGCACTCACCAGGATTGCATCATAGGGAGCATAAGCAGGCAGCCCGTCGGTTCCATCCCCCACATGAACGGTCACATTTTCGAAACCGAGACTGCTGAGCAATGCCTTTGCTCGTTTGGCTAAATTCGGGTGGCGTTCGATGGTATGCACCGACTTCGCCAGCAAACCCAGAATCGCCGCCTGATACCCCGACCCTGTTCCCACTTCAAGCACATTCTCGCACCCCTGCAAACCGAGCAGGGAAGTCATCAAGGCAACAATATACGGCTGTGAAATCGTCTGCCCGTCACCAATCGCAAGCGGACTGTCGAAATATGCCAGGTGCCGGTATTCCGGAGGCACGAACAGATGTCTTGGTACACGCCGCATTGCACCCAGCACGCGCAAATCATCAATTCCGCGCCGTTGAATCTGCCCGGCAACCATCCGCAAACGTGCGGCTTCGAAATCGTCCGACTGCTGTTCCTTCATCACTTCACACGGCTTTCAAAGTCGATAACAATTCTTTCCAAAAACAATCCCGTTCTCCCGGAACAAAAGGCGTATACAACGCCATACGGTCTGCCAGCCCCTGATACCGGTTTGCCAGTGCCTGCGGCAGCCCCTCCGCAGGGGCAGAAACGGCAAACACATCAAGCATCTCGTCATCGATCAATGCCGGCATGTCATCCCATTTTCCGCGTGCAGCCAACGCCGAAAGACGCCTGGCGTTTTCTTCCCATCCATGCAGCGCCATCACCCTGCGGTAAGACGGTGTCGAAGCATAAAATGCAATTTGCCTGCGAACGAATTCCCGTTCCTCATCGCCCGTGCAAGTAAACACAGTCACGGCTATTTGTATTTCACGGGGAGACCTTCCGAATTTGGCAGCCCCTGCTTCGATTGCCGGAAGCAACACTTCCCGCAAATAGCGGACCGTATGAAAGGGGTGAACATGAAAACCATTTGCAGTTTCACCGGCAAGTCCGGCAAGCCCTGTATTCACCCCCGCCAGATACACCGGAATTTGCGGATACTCGATCGGGCCGGGATTGAAAAACGGGGGCATCAATGTCAATTTGTAATACTTGCCCCGAAAATTCAAACGCTCGCCGGTTTGCCAGGCATGCCAAAACGCCCGAATTGCCTCGATTTGTTCCCGCAGTTTTCCCGTAACGGAAACCGGCCAGTCCATTCCAAAACGCCGGAGGATATGCGCCCGCACCTGGGTGCCCAAACCGAGGAGAAAACGCCCGCCGGATACTTGCGCCAGATCCCATGCGGTATACGCCAACGTTGCAGGACTGCGGGCAAACCCAATCGCCACTGCGGTGCCGAAATGCACACGGCGCGTATGCTCTGCAATCAAAACGCCCGGCAGAAAAGGGTCATGACGCGTTTCACTGACCCACAGCGCATCGAATCCCAACGCTTCGACCGCCTTTGCATAAGCGGGTAGCTCCCCAAGCTTTGCAACAGGAGGAAGAACAGCATCGATTTTCATCTTACCCGTTTAACAAATAAGCCAAAATCCATTGAGTCGTTGCCAGTAACGCTTCCGTATGTGTACGCTCGTAATTATGCGAGGCATCGACACCGGGACCAATCAGCGCCACCGCCACATCAGCCCCTGCACGCCAATAAGCCTCCCCGTCCGAACCGTAATGCGGATAAATATCCACTTTGTGGGGAATTTCATATTGCTCTGCCAAACCAAGCAGTTTTTGGCTCAACCCGTGGTGGTAGGGCCCGCCGGAATCCTTCACACAAAGCGTGGCATGAAATTCATCCGAAGTTTGACCTTCTCCCACAGCAGCCATATCCACCGCCACCAATTCCGCCAGATTATCCGGCAAACCGGAAGCGGCACCATGCCCCACTTCTTCATAATTACTGATTAAAAAAGTCGTCGTCTGCATCGGTTCAAGCCCTGCATCATGCAGGGCTTTGATCGCAGAAACCAGATTGGCGACACAGGCTTTATCGTCCAAATGGCGGGAACGCACGAAACCATTGACCACTTCAACCCGCGGGTCGAAGGCAACGAAATCCCCCACTTCGATACCCAAAGCCCGCGTTTCTTCGGGTGATTGTGTGCGGGCATCCAGCCGGACTTCCATATTTTCGTCGTCCCGCTTGTTTTCCCCAACCTTGGTACCATAAACATGCACGGACGCCTGTATCAGCAGAATCGCCCCGCGGATTTTCCCGCCGCCTCTTGCGAACACCGTGCAACCTTCCCCTTCCACGGTGTTCCAGGGAAACCCGCCAATATGCGAGAGTTTCAACCTCCCGTTCGGTTTGATTTCCTTGACCATCGCACCCAGCGTATCGACATGGGCAGTCAACCCGCGGGGGGCATCCGCCTTGCCGGTATTCCAGGTAACCACCAGCCCGCCTTTGCGTGTGCGTTTCAAATCCAAATTATCAAACGCACTCAATGCGTTTTCCGTATACGCCACGGCTTCCTCGGTAAATCCGGTCGGGCTGGGTGTATTCAGCAATCCGCATAAAAATTCGAGCAAATAGTTCTTGTCAATTTGAGGAAGGTTTTTCATTTTTCGTCTCCATGGTTGGTTTAGGGTCGTGTTCCTCCGTCACCGGCTTCGGTGTCCGGCGCATCACGGAAAATCTGTTACGCCAGGTTTTCGAATTGAATGATCGTTTCACGCCACATCTCCGGAATGGGTATCGTCTTTCCCAAACGATAATCATACGCGACTTGTACCGTAAAACCGCTTGCAAAAGTCTCGTCACACACATCGTCGAAAAGCCGATACTCCATATCGAAACTTTTATTACCCAAACGCACACAGCGTACCGCTACCTGCACAGCCTC
This sequence comes from uncultured Anaerolineales bacterium, assembly GCA_964457375.1. Taxonomy (GTDB): domain Bacteria; phylum Chloroflexota; class Anaerolineae; order Anaerolineales; family UBA11858; genus G519. Next base: position 43,631 of record CAYWFK010000002.1, on the reverse strand, counting down.
ACCCCAATGAATTGCCCGGATAAAACGGACACGTGCCTCAGCAAGAATGATGCCCAAATCCAGAAACGAACCACCCTGCCAAATATTCAAATGCCTGAGGTAAGCCAAACGTGCCTGCTCCATATACGTCAAATACCTGGCATTGTTGACATGCCCCTGCGGATCAAGGTCACCGTACCGAACTGTGATTGGAAAAAAGAACCGGTAATCGTCCATGGAAAAATTATACTCTAACCCCAGCAATACGGCAGGCATCCCGCAAACACGCAGCGAACATCACTTTACGCATTTCGCAAACCGCATTAGAATAAAGCCCATGAACTCGGAAAATACAGAAGAAACTCAGAAAATTCACCCCGATGAGAGCGTGCAGTCAAGCCCGCCCGGAATACCGCCGTCAGAAGTGACCCAAGCTGCGGAAACACCCGCATCCAAGGAACTACCTCTCGGCAGGCTCATGCTCATTGGATTTGGTGTTCTTATCATCGTTCTGGCGCTTAGCGCATTTTTGGGCTATCGCGGCGGAATTCGGCAAAGAACACAATTCGAATCCACACAGGTGGCACAAGCCGTCAAAGAGCAGTTCGATTTGGGGTTGAAAGATATGCAGGAAGGAAAATACGAAACCGCTCGTCAGCGCTTCGAATACATCATCCGTCTTGACCCGTCTTACCCCGGAATCACGGACAAACTCGCTGAGGTCCTGCTGGTGCTTAATGCCACCGCCACCCCAACCGCTGCGCCAACCGGCACCTCCGTTCCGGTAACCCCCACCCCGGATGTGCGCGGAGAAGAGGAAATGCTCGCTCAGGCAAAAGACCTGCTCAAAAACAAGGAATGGTCGGACGCCATCGAAATCCTCGAAAACCTGCGGAAAAAGAATCCCGGCTTCAAGGCAATCGAAGTCGATGACATGCTCTACCTGGCATTACGCAATCTTGGCGTTCACAAAATCGGGCTCGGTCAACTCGAAAGCGGTATTTACGATCTCACCCTCGCCGAGGGGTTTGGCCCGCTTGATGCCGAAGCCAACAATTGGCGCACCTGGGCACGGTATTACATCACCGGTGCGAGTTTCTGGGAAGTGGATTGGGGACAAGCCGTTTACTACTTTGGCCAGGTTGCCTCGATGACGCCCAACATGCACGACGGGACCGGATGGACAGCTTCCAAACGTTACCTTGAAGCCCTCCTGAAATATGCCAACTGGCTTGAAGACCACAAGAAATGGTGCGATGCGGAAACAATATACCAAAAAGCATATGACATCAGCGGTGATGAATCCCTGCTGGAGGTCATCGAACAAGTTACCGACAAATGTGAGTAAAGAATATCTAGCTGAAAATCTTATCCAAAAGACCGGGAAAATTCCGGTCTTTTCTTTTTTTTATTCTCGGTGGAAAAATGTCATTCCGGCAAAAAACATTCATTCCTTGCCCCCAAGAAAGGCTCTTCACTCAGGCAGGTACTCCACACGAATGAACCGGTAAATCCGGTGTCTCGTCCCATTCACTTTGTTTTCTTTATGGGTTTCGGCGCGGTGTAAAACACATAAGGTTCATCAGGATAATACCAAAACGCCCGCCTCTCCGGATGCAATGCAATGATTTCCCTGGCATGCAAATCCCCGAAAGTAAAGATAAACGGCGTATCCAAATCAGGGTCAGACAATTCCAGCAATGCCCCATACGGCATCCAGTGTTTTGTTTTGACGAAAACCACAGCCGGCGTCAACGCCTGTGCCTGCGGGGTCAAAAACGGGTCGAGCATGGAACGGTGAATGGTATATAAACTGCGCATTTTTCCAAGCCGTTTGGGTAAATAAAACAACAAATTCGAACCGACCAGCACAGCCACGGCCAATGCCACCGAAAACGCACGGATTTTCTCCCACTTCCCGGATTGCTTGCTTTCGGCACCGGGTTCGAAATGACAACCGGCAAGCCGGGCAATCCCTGCGGCGCTCAATACTGCCAGGATAAACAACGCTTCATAGTAATACCGCGGTCCGTAAAGCCATGCACCCACCCAATACGCCATATATACGACCACCAGCGAGGGAAAAACGCCAGCCGCCGGCCACAAATCCCGCCGCTTGCGAATCGTCCACAACCCGACCGGCAGGAAAAGCCACGAAATTTGCCACCAGCCGAACAAATCTTCAGCCCCAAAAAGCAGGCTGTTTTTCGTATTGATCCAGGCAAGTTTCAGGTTGTGCCCTTCCGGAACGACACCGAATCCCTTTCCGAAGCCCACTTTGTCATATTTCCACCACAAGGTATAAGGATTCAAAAGTGGATCTCCGGTGAGGGCATACTGCCAGACAAAGTGCAAAGAGCCAAGCAGCAAGGCAATCATCCCGACAACCAAAACCCGGCGGCGCACCCTTTTGCTCCCCTTAACCAGCAGGATTATTCCGTGAATTCCAAAAGGCAAGGCAACCCCAACCATCGTCCACGGACGGCTTAGAGCAAGAACCCCAAGGCATGAACCGGCTGTAATCACAGGCAGCCATCCGGCAGTCATTTTCCGCTTCCCAAAAGCATCCGTCCAGGCAAGGGCAAACCCGGCGGTCAGCACCAGTCCCCAGGGATGTGAGAGCAGCGAACCTGAATTCATCAAAAAGAAAGGGGATGTCAGCATCAATCCCGCCGCCAGCAAGCCGACTGTCTCATTGAAAAACTTTTTTGCAAAAGCGTAAGTCAACCAGATCCCCAACCCCGCCAACAACGGGTTCACCCAGCTTCGCAGACCCCAACGAGTACCGAAAGAAAGCACCACAGGCCAGCCAAGCGGGTATTTCCCAAAACGTCGTCCGTGATAATCCACCACGAACGGCACGAGAAAACTGTGTGGATACGCAGGAGAATCGATCGTCAGTCTTCCCGAAGCAATCACTTCCGCTTGCCACGTATACGCAAATTCATCTTCGAGATGCGGCATCGCTTCGAAAATATGGGCAGCGACCCAAAAGCCTGCCAGAACCGCTATCAGGCTGAACAGCAATGCAATTCGATCCGCCCGACTGAATGTCACCGTTACCGTCTCCTTTACGCGTCCTGCATGGTGCGCAGTGCTTCCAGCGCCGCATCATGCAAAACACCGTTTGACGCGCAAACACCCCGGTTTGCCGCCAGGGTTCTCCCGCGCGTAAAATCCAGCGCTTTCCCCGCGAGGTCGGTCACCATACCCCCGGCTTCTTCGACAATCAAAGAACCCGCTGCCTGGTCCCATATCTTCTCCCGATAATCCGGCCGTTCGGCAGAAAGCAGCCGCAAATAGAGTTCAGCATGCCCGGCAGCCAGCACGGCATACTTCGCCTGACTATCCATACGCACAGGATCCGCTTCGATACCCAATGTTCGCGTAAAAACATCGATACGATTCACGTTCGTGTGCCCCCGCTCGAAAGATCGCAGCAAACGCGCTTTTACCGGGTTTGCCCGGGAAGATACATGCAGCGGCCGCCAGGATACATCAGCGGTCAGGGAAGTCACCCAGGTGCCCTGCCCGCGTACCGCAACGGTCAGCGAACCTGCCCCTCCAGGCTCCGGCTGATACCCGTTCACAAGGCCGGGACACCCCAACACGCCAATCTGCACTTTACCTTCGACAACCAATGCCAGCGCAACGGCATACTGGTCGCCTCGCAGAAAGCCTTTCGTCCCATCAATCGGATCAAGAGTCCAGAACCGTGAGCCGGGTTCCGCATTCCCAAAATCGATCCACCGGCAAACATCCTCGGCGGATGCTTCCGGGAACATTTGCCGTACAAAAGCAACAACCTGAGCTAACCTATCTCCGTTTTGGGTTTGTTGCAACGCTTTCGAATCCTCTTCCGCTACCAAAACATCCTGCGGGAATGTCTGCTGTAACAATCTCCCGACAAAAGCCTGCGCCGAAAAATCCGCCACCGTCACCGGGGAACGGTCATTCTTCGTCAGCGCAGAAACTGCCATGGCTTGCCGAATACGGCTGACAAGAAGCGCTGCATTTCTAACCGCCTCGATAGCAAATTTTACTTCCGCTTGTTCGTTATCAAACATAAGTCACCAGTTTTTCCATATTCTGTTTTGTCACGTGTTATCCGCTTACAATCAGCCGCCGTCACTAAAAAAGAACACAATCATTCAATGACAAACGGGCCGCTTCGCCTAAACATCATGCTCACCGGCATGAATTCCTGTCAGGTCATAAGCCATGGCTCCGGTGATCCGTACAGGGACCATCTCCCCTGAAGCGTATTCACCTTCAACCACAACCAGACCATCGATTTCAGGCGCATCACGGTAACTTCTTCCCAAGGTTACCCCGTCCCCGCTTCCTTCGACAAGGATTTGCAGCGTATCACCGACGAAGCTCTGATTGCGTGCCAGCGAAATTTTCTGCTGCAAAGCCATCAACCGTTCCCAGCGGTCTTGTTTAACCTCGGCAGGAACAGGATCTCCTAGTGCTTCACCGGGTGTCCCTTTTTCGAACGAGAATTGAAACGCCCCCACTTTGTCGAAACGTATCTCTTCGAGAAAATCCAGCAAGGTTTGAAATTCATTTTCTGTTTCACCGGGGTACCCAACGATGAAGGTTGTACGCAGCGCCAAATCAGGCATTGCTTTGCGCATTTTTCCCAGTGTGCGGGTGACCCAATCCATGTTTGCCGGCCTTCGCATTCGTTTCAGCACCTGCGGGTGGGCATGTTGCAAAGGTATATCAAGATAAGGGAGAATCTGTTTCTCCGTCGCCATCGTTTCTATCAGGCGGTCGGTGACGTACCCCGGATAAGCATACATAATCCGTATCCAGTCAATTTCCGGCACTTCGCCGGTCAGCTTTTTCAGCAATACAGCCAGGCCGTCCTTGACACCTAGGTCATGGGCATAATCCGTCGTATCCTGGGCAATCAGTATCAATTCGCGGACACCGTTTTTTTGCAGGATTCGGGCATCGGCCAGGATGGCATCCATCGGCCGGCTGACGGTCGTCCCCTTGATTAGGGGAATTGCACAAAAAGCGCACGGTCGGCGGCAGCCATCGGCAATTTTGAGGTAAGCGCTCGCCCCCTGAATACTAGCCCGCAAAGTACCGGCATCATCCCGCCCGACATCCGGCACATCAGGCAAATGATAAAGCGGTGCAGGGTGCTTTCCTTTTCGCAAAGACCTGACCACATCGACGATATCCATCCATTTGCGGGTTCCCAAAATTCCGTCCAGCCCGGGCACCCGGCTGGCAATGCTTGCTCCATAACGTTGGGTCAGACAACCGGCAGCAATCAAAATCTGTCCGTCCTGTTTTTGTGCTGCCAGTTCTGCAAGCACTTGCAGGGATTCTTCCCGTGCAGAACGAATGAACCCGCAGGTATTGACAATCACAACACCCGCATCATCGGCATTGTCGACAGGCACATATCCGTCGCCGGAAAGCAGCTGTGCCATGGAATCCGAATCAACCGTGTTTTTGGAACAACCCAAAGAGACGAGAAAAAACGATTTTTCATTCATCCTGATACCTGTTTAACCCTTCGGCGTTGCTGTTGCTGTCGGAGCGGATGTCGGACGCGGTTTACCGGTTGGTGACGGAGTAATTGTCGGCGTCGGCGTTTGCACCCCTTCCGTGGTAATCACGATATCCACCGCTTCCCCGAAGAACCCAAGCAACCCCAGTTTTTGCTGGCCATAAGTCACATCCAATGCAGCGGCATTCCCGGTAAGAATTTCTACCCGTTCATCACCGGCAAAAGCATACGCACTCCCCGGAACAACCCTGCCTTCGAAGGCAACCTCCCCGTCCTGCGAAACACGCATCCAGGCACGCTGCCGGATGACAATCTGCACCTGAATGACCCCATCCGACTCGGCAGGCACGATGAACTGCTGTGTCGCTGCCACATTATCGCCCCCGGGGATATTTTCCTGTCCGCCTGCATTCCCGCTGCCCGGCACAGAGGTCGCCGTTGCCGTCGAAGAAACCGTTGGCGTTTCGGAAGGAATCAGCAAATCCGCAATCGACGGCACTGTTGGTTTCGAGCCTTCATTCTGTCGCTGAATTGCGGCAATCCTCAGCCAGCCGAAAACAATCACCAGAAAAAGGAAAGCGACCAGTCCCCCCATAATGACCATATCGCGTGTAATCAAACGCTTTTTCGGTGATTGTGTTTTCCTGCGTTTGTGTTTCTCCTGCTTTTCCGCCTCGATAGCCTGTTGACGTCTGGCAAACCGTGCCTGAATGCCTTCGGCAAAGCCAAGCAAAAGTGCGTCCGCATTCATGCCCAAAAAATCGGCATAGTTCCCCAGCATACCGCGCCCCTGAACAGGCGATGGCAATTTGTCGATATCGCCGCTTTCCAGTGCCGCCAGATAATGTTCCTTGATATGCGTTTGACGTTCGACATCTTCCAGTGAAATTCCCAGCATCATCCTGCGTTCCCGAAGCTGTTCCCCCACTCTGACAAAAGGCAAATCCGTCTCTTCGTTGCCAGCAGCAGGCAACGCCTGCTCGGGCTCAACCATATCCAAAGTTGCGGCATCGTTGATTACCAGGTTGGCCTTCGCAGACTGAGCCATTTCATCCAGTAATTCATCTGCGTTCACCCCCAAATAGGTTGCGTAAGCGCGCAGGAAACCGCGCCCCTGCGCCAGAGAGTGAAACACATCGAAATTACCTGCTTCCAAAGCTTGCAGGTAACGCACCTTGATATAAATCGCTTTCGATACATCATCGAGGGTTTGTTTCTTTTCCTCGCGTGCTTTTCTCAGCGTCTCTCCCGAAATCTTCGTCATTCGATCATTTCCTGCTTTCCCGTGTTGGTCTTCAATTCCAATGCCCGGCAAAAATATCAGCGGGCTTCGTAATTATAAAGGAGAAAACCGGTGATGACATCACCTGCACCGGACAAGAAAAACACCGGCCGCTGATTTCCAGTAAAAACCCGGGCCGGTGTCTGTCATCGAAAAAAAAAGCGACTATCAGGCGTCTTCCGTATCAGAAGACGGCGTTTCGCCTCCAGTTTCTTCTGTTTCTTCTGCCACTTCTGTTTCTTCTGCCGGTTGCTCCGCTTCGGGAGCAGGTGTCTCATCGGCAGTTTCTTCCGGCGCAGCCGTTTCTTCGACATCAACATCTTCGTAAGCTGCTTCTACATCGAAGGCTTCTCCGCCTTCTTCACGTTTATGCGCTTCCGCAACAGCTTCTGCGGGGGTTTCGCCTTCACGATACACGATGACCTTGATTTCCGGAATCATATCGACGGTCAGGCGAACACGAACAGTGTGTTCCCCAATCATGCGCAAAGGCTGGGAATCGATCTGGCGGTGGCTGATTTCGACACCGGCTTTCTCTGAAACCGCGTCCGCCAGCATCCGTGAACTAATCGAGCCATACAGGCGCCCGGTCTCACTGGCACGTGCAGGAAAAGTGAGCACAACGTCAGCCAGTTTTTCGGCGACTACGCCCATTTCCTTGTTCAGGACGGCACGCTGCACATCCGCCTGCTTTCGAATTCGATCAGCCTGACGAACTGCGCCGGGCGTTGCCAACATGGCAAGCCCCTGAGGAATTAAATAATTGCGGGCGTATCCATTGGCGACTTTCTTGACATCACCGGCACGCCCAAGTTTGTAAACATCTTTCAGTAATAAAATTTTCATTTGTATCAAGCCCTTTCTAACTTGTTTACTTTTTCTTTTCTGCCAAAGCAGAGCCGAGCGAAGGGTACAACGCATCAGGCAGGCGGATTTTACCAGAAGGCCGGTCCTCCGTCAACAAGCGCCGCCACCGCCACTCTCCGGCAATGCTCCCGAATACCCCCTTGCCCGCAGCAAAGCAGATTTTTTCGGGAAAGCAACAGCTCCTCAGGCGCATAACGGGTAACCCCATAACACCATACAGCCTACGGCGATGAAAAGTAATCGGCAATCAAACTATCGAGGTTTTTACTCGTGTGTGCTTTCAACAGAGCAAAAAAAGTATCCCCGCTGACTATTTTCCCCTGGTTTTCCCTGTAATAATCCTTCAAGAACGCGAAAAACGCATCATCTCCAATCAATTCGCGCAGGTGTTGAAGAAAAACAGCACCATTCAAATAAACTGCATTGACATACGGGCGGTAACCGCCGGCATCATAAATCGAGGTATCGACCCGCCCCTCAGGCTGATAGTAAGCAATCCGGATTTTTTCCCACCAATTCAAACCGTCAGGTTCGACATTTTCGTAAAACAAGCGCTCGCTGAACGTGCACAAGGCTTCATCGAGCCAGGGTTCCAAAGCCTGGTCGTTCGCCACCTCAGCAAACCACCATTGGTGTGCGGTTTCATGCGCGGCAATCGAAGTCAAATATCCCTTCGGGGAACCGTCATAAAGGTTGAAGAAAGCCCGGCTGAGAAAATACAAACCCTGATATTCCATGCCATGATCAAAATCCGCTTCCACCATCGCCACGCCCGGGTGCGGGTAAGTGCCGTATATTTTCGAATACAAGCGAAAAGCCCCGATGGTCGCCTTGAAAGCCGCTTTCCCCGCTTTGGCATCTGCCGGAAAAACAAAACCGTAGAGCTTGACACCCTCCACATCCGCCTCGAGCCGCTGGTAAACATGGCTGATTGAAAAGACGAAATTACGCCCGCCTTCCAGATGATAACGATAGGGTTTCTCCCCGCTTGTTGCCAAAGTGCTTGCAGCCACCAGCGTTTTTTCAGGCGCTCTTTTCAGGTGCAGCGTTACATCGAAATCCGCTTCCGGGTACACCAAATATTCCCCATAATACCAGGGGTTATGCGCCACCCATCCCGTGCCTGCGCGGTAAGGAGGAATGAAAGGATACCAATTCACAAGATTGGTTTGGCGGTAGGTATACCCGAACGGGTTGGGGCTGTAATTTCGGTTCGTCGATACCGGGGGCAAATTCAGCCGATACGCCAGACACAACGATAATTTCTCTCCGGGCGCCAATGGCTCCAGCAACGGGAACTGCAATCGCACACCGTTCAGGGAATAAATCCCGATATCCTCTCCCCCGCATTTCGACAGCTTTTTCAGGAAAAAGACGCCGGAATAACGGTTGGCATCCATGAGCAGCAGAAAATCGGATAGGGTATCGCCGCCGGTATTGGGATAATCGATTCTTTCTTCTACATCAACCCGGTGCGCCGCATAATCCAAAGTTACCGTAAGCGTATACAGCGGCTTCGGAAGCCCTGCATTCCGGGCAGCCTGAGGGGAAACCGCGGGCATCGCTGTTTCCGTTGCGTCAACTGTTCCTGTCACCTCGACGGGAGAAGTCTCCCCGGAGGATGGGGTCGTATGCACGGCAGGCAGGGTGTGCATCTGTGTAGCGGTAACAGCCGGAGCGTTTCCCGAATTGCAAGCACTCACTGCCAATACCGAAGCCAAAATGATTAGAAGACTGCTGAAAAACCGTCGCATGTCCAACATCCTATCACAATACAATCGCACGCCGGAGCTTGTCGCTCATTTTCATTCAATCATCCTTCTCCGAACGCACCACCCTGAAAGGGAAAATCAAAATATCTCCATCAGCCATCGCCGCAAAAAGCATCGTGCCGTTTGCATTGAATTTCAAGTCCGTCACTTCCCCGCCATGTTCCCAAATCGTCGTTTTGACAATCGGGGGTTTGCGCGAACTGCCGTTTTCATCCACCTGCGCAGGGAACACCCATATCTGTACGCTTCCCCTCTCCGAACCCACTGCCAGCATTTGGTTTTCCGGGTGAAAAGCGAGCGCGGTAATATCTCCCGGAACATCCAGCACTTCATCGCGGTAGAACTGCCAACCGGAAGTCTTATAGAAGATAATCCGCCATGCCCCGTCGGCAGCTGCCAGCATCGACCCATCACGGGTAAACGCCAACGCCCGAATCCATCCGGCATAATGGCTGAACACGTTTTGCACCCCGCCGTTTTTCAAGTCAAGAATCAACAGTTTGCCAAACGTCCCGACCGCAGCCACCTGGCTGACAGCCATGCCGGAGATTCGGTTCTGAACCGAATCGTCGACAAACAAAGGCTTGGAAGACGGGAGTTTCTCCGCACTGTACCCGGAAAGGCTCCAGGCGACAACCCTGCCGTTATCACCGCCGGAAACGAGAACGCTTTCATCCTTGTCCGTCATCAGGTAGCGCACGCCCATGGAACGGGTATCGAAAGCACCCAAAAACCGGTTTTTCGCAACATGCCACCATTGAACTTTGCCGTCCGGATTACCTGCAACAAGCACATCCGCCTGATGTAAATAAGCCATACTGAGGCAAACCGCACCTTTGGCGACCATCACCGGTTTCGTCATCGTTACCGTGTCATAAGCCAGAATTCCGTAGTCCGTAGCTGCAAACACTTTGGCTTCCGACGATGACAAACCAATCTGGTGCACACCGCCATCGACGGGAATTCGAATTTGCGTAACGCTGGGAATGATGAAAGCAGTCGTGGTAAGCGGAAAAGACGATTGTGTTGCAATACTGTTATCAGGCACGGTTGTGGCTTGCACAACCGGAGAAGGCTTTTTCGTCTGTGTAGACGTTGCCGCACGCGTACTTTGCACCGCATCCGCTCGCGCTGCCTCCAGCGGAGGCGTTCCGCCGGCCGGCGCGCATCCGGCGACGAAGAACACAGCCAACCCAAGCAGCAGGAAACATCCCTGCACCAGGGTAGTAGCAATTCTCATTCGCGGAATAAAATCACGGTTTTTCATCGTCATACGTGCCGGCTATTCGCTTGCATAGCGGAAACGCGAACATCGGCAAGGCATCCCTACTTTTCTGCCACAGAAGCCCCGATGAAAGCATCCAGTTCGCGCTTGAGGCGCATCAAGGATGGCAAATGGAGATACATCATGTGCCCCGCATCAAAGTACCCCATCGTAATATTCCCTTGGTAAGCAGGATCAAGCGCCATATGCCCGAAGGTATACCGCGTCGCCATATAAGGCGTTGCCAGATCATAGAACCCGTTGGCAACATAAACTTTCAGGTTCGGATTGATATGGATAGCTTTCCGCAGCGTCTCCGCAACATCCACATACTGGTTTTGATGTTCATCGAACCGCCAGGGGTGCACCCTGCTTGTCAGGATTTCATAAAGCAGGTCACTTTCGAAGTTCAGCTCCGAACGAATATAATCATTGAAAACCGCAGTAAAAGGCCCTTGCACTGCCGCATAGCTCGGGTCGAATTCATAATACTCCCCCGCGGCATCCCGGTCGATTCCGACATAACGGCTGTCGAGCCTGCCGACGGTACGCCTTTCATCCCGGAGCAATTCCTTGACAAAGCGGTGAATATTAATCCGCAGGTTCGAACGCAAAATATAGTCAACAGAAAGGCCGGTGAAACGGGCAAGTTTCTCTGCAATCTTCTTTCGTTCCGAAAGCGGGAGAGAATCGCCTTGCATCAACGCCAGCGTGTAATCCGTCGTGGCAAATTGTTCCACCTGCTTCAACGCATCCGGCAGATTTTTCCGCAATGCAGGTTCCAAACGTTTGTGATAACACGCCGTCGCAGTATAAGTCGGCAAAAAGAGGATGTAAGGGAGGTCATTTCCCGTCGTGAAACGCGCCGTCTGAAAATTGAGTATCGAAGAAATCAGAATCACGCCGTTGAGGTACATACCATGCCGCTCCTGCAAATAACCCGAGAGGCCGGCGGCGCGTGTCGTACCATAACTTTCCCCAATCAGAAACTTGGGCGAAGACCAGCGCTGATAACGCGTGGTGAACAACCGGATGAAGTCACCGACCGATTCGATATCCTTCTGGAAAGTATGAAACTGGTCTTCCTTTTCTCCCGGTACGGCACGGCTGTACCCTGTGCTGACCGGATCGATGAACACCAAATCCGTACTTTCCAAAATCGAATAATGGTTGGGCACCAGCCGCGGCGGCGGTGGAAACGGCATCCCGTCATCATCCAGTAAAACACGCTTGGGACCCAGCATCCCCATATGCAGCCAAACAGAAGAAGAACCCGGTCCGCCATTGAAGGCAAAAGTAATCGGCCTTTTCCGACGATAAGTTGCCTCACTGGTACCTTCCGGTTTGTCTTTCATGTAATACACAAAGAAAATCGACGCCTTGGGCACTTCGTTTTCCGTTGCTTCCTTGCCTCTTTCGGCTTTTGCGGGTTCTTCTTTGAGCACGATAGTGCCGGCAATTGCCGAATAACGAATAGTCTTGCGGGTAAACTTAATCCGGTGACTGGTCGTCGATAGATGATCGGCAACGATTTCCTTGGGTTGCTGCTGGTTTTCCTTCCGGGTTTCTTCAGTCATTTTTCACCTCGAACAGGTCTAAGTCTTTTAATCATCTTTCATCTCAACGAAAAAAGAAAACAATCCATCGGTTCACTATCCGGCACGAACATCACACGCGGTTTTCAGAAACCAACAACAGCGTCAATGCCCCATTTCCTGCCGAACAGCCCGGTAAAGCGTCTCCGCCTTGAGATCATGGAGCGTGTAACACGGGGCTTCGAGATGGTCAGCAAGCGTCTGCGCCAATCCCTGGTCGAATGCGGCATGCTCCATATTGATCACCACACTGCGTATTCTCTCGCGGGCAATTTGCTCTGCCATGAACCAGGTTTCATCCTGCGGCGTCATGTTCCCCATGGAAACATTCGCGGCGCCGTCCGTCAACAAAATCATCAAGGGTTCGACATCCGGGTAAACGATATTTTGCTGCTTGATTACCTGATGGGCAAGGAACAATCCCGCAGAGAGCGGCGTTTTTCCTCCCACGGGAATATCGGAAAGTGCACGCTGCGCCAGCTGAACGGAATTCGTTGGCGGGAGGATCAACGAAGCCCTGTCCTTTTGAAAAACAATCAGCCCGACCCGGTCGCGTCGCTGGTAGGCATCGGTGAGCAAAGAGAGAATTGCTCCCTTGGTAGCAGACATGCGTTCGGAAACCGCCATCGACCAGGAAGCATCCACGACAAAGAGAATCAGGTTTGCCGTCCGTCTGACACGAATTTTCTGCTGCAAATCGGAAGGAACGATGGCAAAGGCGACTGCCTTGCGCTGCTCCTGTCTGTCCTTTTGGTAGGGTGCTGCTGCACGGAAGGTTGCATCGAAAGCAATATCGGTAGGTCTTCCATGCACAGGACGCGCTTTGATATATCGCCCGCGTTTGATTTGTGTTTTACTTTGGGAACGGCGTCCATCACGACGCCGGGTAAGTTTATCCAGCGGTGTATCCAGCTTGCGCGGCGTAAACGTCTCCCCGGTTTTCACTTTCTTGCCCCCGTTCCACCAGTTTGCCTGTCCATCATCGAAGACATCGCGCCGGGTTGCCTCAGGCGGCGCTTCCCTGGATTGGTGTTCCACACCTTCCGTTTCAGTTACTTTTTTTTTTGGCTTTCCTTCGTTTGCTTCTCTTCCGCAGATGCTTTTTCCGAAGCGGCGCTTGCACCTTCCAGCTGCTCGATGCGTTCCTGCAATTGTTCGATCCCGATTTCAGCCTGATCGAAAGGACCATGTTTGATGCGGTGCGGCAATGCCAATTCGGCAGCCAGGGCAATATCATGCTGGTTGATAGCCTTTCTGCCCTCGAAAGCAGCCTGCGCCCGTGCAGTTTTGAGAATCACCAAATCAGCCCGGTGTCCGTCGACATTCAGCGAAGCCGTCAACGATGCAATCGCCAGCAAATCCCGCTGGCTATAACGCACGTCGTCCAAAATTCCGCGTGCGTTTTCGATTTTTTCAGATAAGGCTTTTTCCTGCGGCAGCCATTGTTCTCTGAAACTTTCCGGGGCTGCTTCGAATTCGAGATTCCGCTCCATGATCAAAACGCGTTCCCTTGCATCCCGAATACCCCGGATTTCCACAGACAAGGCAAAACGGTCCAGCAGTTGAGGGCGCAAGTCTCCCTCTTCAGGGTTCATCGTCCCCACCAGCAAAAAACGTGCCGGGTGCGAAAACGAAATACCTTCCCGTTCGACAATATTCATTCCCATTGCGGCGGAATCAAGCAACAAATCCACCACATGATCATCGAGCAAATTCACTTCATCGATATACAGCATTCCCCGGTTGGCAGCAGCAAGCACACCCGGCTCGAAATGACGTACCCCTTTCTGAATAGCCATTTCGATATCCAGCGTGCCGACGACCCGATCTTCCGTCGCTGAAATCGGCAAATTGATGAAAGGCGTCGGCCGGTAGGCAGCCGTCATCTTCTCCCCTTTTGTAGCCCGTTCGCGGCACTCGGTGCACCAGCTTGCGGGTTTGTCCGGATCACATCCGAAACGACAGCCTTCAATCACCTTGACCTGTGGCAACAATGCAGCCAGTGCACGTGCAGCAGTGGATTTCGCTGTTCCTCTTTCCCCGCGAATCAAAACACCGCCAATGCGAGGATTGACGGCATTCATGATCAATGCCCGAATCATTCGTTCCTGCCCGACGATTGCTGTAAACGGATAGATAATTTGCGCCATAGAGTAAAATCCGCACTCCTGTATTATATTTATAAAGCTTTAGTATACAACTTCAATGTTACGCAATTGTTTCATGAGACCTAATATTACCATAAAGGTTGTCAACTTGTCCCTTACGCTTTATAATGGGAGCACTATCCTATTAAATTGGAGTTCATGACGGCTATGGCAGAAAAAGATGCCCACAATGGGCAGGTGGCAAACGACGAACCAAATCAGGAATCTAATCCCCCAGAAGCTCTCAATATGCAAACGCTCTTGGAGCAAGAAGGCCTTGGTTTGGATTTACCCCACAAAGGAGAAACCCGCAAAGGTATCATCGCATCAATCACCGATAATGAAATTCTGGTCAGTGTTGGCGCAAAATCAGAAGGTGTGATTTATTCCAAAGAGCTGGACCAGATGAGTGATGAGGAACGAGCAGCACTCAAGGTTGGGCAAGAAATTCCCGTCTACGTGGTTACCCCGGAAGACAAGAACGGGAATTTAATGCTTTCTTTGACGCGTGCCCAGGAAGAAATCGACTGGGAACTCGCAGAAGAATTGATGAAATCACAAAAAGGCTACGAAAGCAAAATTATCGGGTACAACAAAGGAGGCTTGATTGTCTCCGTTGGTAAACTGCGCGGTTTCGTACCTACATCGCAAGTCAGCCAAACCCGTCGGCTAAAATTCAGCAGTGATGTTTCCCCCGACGAACGCTGGAAGCATCTGGTCGGCGAACCTATCGAGGTCTGCGTAATCGAAGTAGACCGGGAACGACGCCGGCTAATTCTTTCTGAAAAAGCAGCCAAGAAAGAAACCCGCGAATCCCTCAAAGACCGCCTGCTGGAAGAATTGAAAGTTGGTGATATTTGCACCGGCCGGGTAACCAGCCTGGCAAACTTCGGCGCGTTCGTCAACATCGAAGGCGCAGACGGGCTTGTTCACCTTTCGGAAATTTCCTGGGAACGCATCGAGCACCCCAAAGAAGTGCTGAAAATCGGACAGGAAGTTCAAGTCAAAGTCATCAGCATCGATCAGGAGAAAAAACGCATCGGCTTGTCCATTCGCCAGCTGCTGGAAGACCCATGGATCAAACGTGTCGCCCAATTGCGTGAAGGGCAGCTCATCGAAGGCAAGATTACCCACCTGACGAAATTCGGCGCATTTGCCAGCCTTGGCGAAGATGACCTGGAAGGCTTGATTCACATTTCAGAATTGAGCGACCAGCGCATTGCCCATCCGAAAGAAGTCGTTTCCGAAGGAGAAACCAGAACCCTGCGCATCATCAAAATCGACCAGGAACGCCGCCGCATCGGGCTCAGCCTTCGCAAGGTCGATTCCGCCGCCTACGCAGATCTGGACTGGAAACTGCTCGGCGATGAAATCGAAGAAGTACAGGAAATGATCGTCCCCGAAGAAGCCGGCAGCAAAGAAGAAACACCGGCCGAAAGCGCTGATGTGCCTGCCGAAGAAGAACAACAACCGGAGACTGCAGCCACTCCGCCGGAAGAAACCGAAGCGGAAGCGCCGGATACAGCGGCAGATGCTCCTCCGGATGAGGAACCGGACGCCCAGGAGGCGGCTGATAACACTCCTTAGCCCGCAATCAAATTCGAGCGCACCCCAGCCGGTGCGCTTTTTCATATACTTCTTACCGACATCCACCCGGATTGTTAGACTTTCGTAAGAAACCCATGTGCCTAACCCCACCGGATGAATTTTTGGTAGAATCAAAATAGAAAAAGTCTGCTCATCAATCGGGCAGATGCAGGAAAGTTCGAATACCGGAAACCAACATGAACCCGCGAACCTGTATCCACAGATACCGGAAAGAAAATCGGTTCGCTCTCCGGTATTCCAGGAGGTAATACTTTGTCTGGAATGGAAAGATTCACCCAGCGTGCCCGCCGCGTACTCAGCCTTGCAACGCAGGAAGCTGAACGGATGCAGCACAACTATATCGGTACTGAGCACCTGCTGCTGGGTTTGATCAAGGAAAACGGCGGTGTCGCCGGTCGTGTCTTGCAGGACCTGGGGCTGAATAGCGAACAGGTTTATGAAATCATCGAGAATATCACCGGTATCGGCCACGCAACCGGCAAACCGGAACTCTCCCCCGGCACTCAAAAAGTGCTCGAACTCGCCATTGAAGAAGCCAGGCGAATGGGCAACCATTACATCGGCGTCGAACATTTGCTGCTCGGCTTGGCAGCCTACAACGAAGGGGTGGCAATCAATGCCCTGCAAAAACTGGGCATCACCCCGGAACAAATCAAACGTTCGGTGCTGCGTGTGCTGACAGAAAACAAGAAATCTGCCAAACAGCCCAAAAAACGTCCGGTTGCCCGCAAGGAAGAAAAAAAACAGCAAAAAACCCCGATGGTTGACCAGCTGGCAACCAACCTGACCCAGCTGGCAGAAGAAGGCAAACTGGACCCCGTTATTGGCAGGCAGATGGAAATCGAACGCCTGATTCAAATCCTCGCACGGCGGACGAAAAACAACCCCGCCCTCATCGGGGAACCGGGCGTCGGAAAAACCGCCATCGTCGAAGGGCTGGCTCAACGAATTGTCGATGGTGACGTTCCGGCACCCTTGCTCGGCAAACGCGTTTTGCAGCTGGATGTCGGCTCGCTGGTTGCCGGCACCATGTACCGCGGGCAGTTCGAAGAACGGCTAAAACGCGTGATTCAGGAACTGCGCGTCTCCGGGGCAATTCTTTTCATCGATGAACTTCACATGCTGGTCGGGGCAGGCTCCGCCGGCTCAGCCGTGGATGCAGCCAATATTCTCAAGCCCGCACTTTCACGCGGCGAATTGCAAATCATCGGAGCAACCACGCTGGAAGAGTACCGTAAACATATCGAAAGCGACGCAGCTCTCGAAAGGCGTTTTCAGCCGATCGTCGTCGAAGAACCGACAATCGAGGAAACCATCGAAATCTTGCGGGGTGTCCGCCCGGCATACGAATCCCACCACCGGTTGGTAATTTCCGACGAAGCCCTGGATGCTGCCACCCACCTTTCCGCCCGTTATGTTTCAGACCGCTTCCTCCCGGATAAAGCCATCGATCTGATTGACGAATCCGCCTCACGGGTGCGCATGTATAAAAGCAACGCTGCCAAGACCTCCAAAGAAATAATCACCAAACTGCGCGAGACCCGCAAAGCCTACAAAGAAGCGCTGGAAGCACACCGGGAATCAGATATCCGTCACCGGCACCAGGAAATGGAAAAACTCGAAGCCAAACTCGATGAATTGCGCACAACCTGGGACAGGGACACCAGCCCACGCGTTACTGCCGAAGACATCGCCGAGGTAATCTCTATGTGGACCGGGGTTCCCGTGATGCAAATCGCCCAGGAAGAATCCGAGAGACTGCTCCGCATGGAAGAAGAACTCCACAAACATATCGTCGGCCAGGACGAAGCCATCGAGGCAATCTCCAAAGCCGTACGCAGGGCGCGTGCAGGTCTCAAAGACCCCAAACGACCGATTGGCTCTTTCGTTTTTCTGGGTCCCACAGGCGTCGGAAAAACCGAACTCACCAAAGCCCTCGCCCGTTTTCTCTTCGGTAGTGAAGAAGCCCTGATTCAACTGGATATGTCGGAATTCATGGAACGCCATTCCGTCAGCCGCCTCGTCGGTGCCCCTCCGGGATATATTGGCTATGAAGAAGCCGGCCAGCTCACCGAAGCTTTGCGCCGCCGTCCCTATTCGATTGTCGTCTTCGATGAAATCGAAAAAGCCCACCCGGAAGCACATAACATGCTTCTCCAAATCATGGAAGAAGGCCACCTCACCGATGCCCGCGGGCACAAGGTGGACTTCCGCAATGCGATCATCGTGATGACCTCCAATGTCGGCGCAGACCTGATCAAGCGCCAGACCTCGCTAGGTTTCTCCCTTAAACGGGATGAAAATATCGAAGAGAAATTGGCATACAAAGAAATGCACAAAAAACTTACCGATTCTCTCAAGCGTGTTTTCAGGCCTGAATTCATCAACCGCGTGGATAGCGTTATC
The DNA here is from genome assembly GCA_964457375.1 of uncultured Anaerolineales bacterium. Lineage (GTDB taxonomy): Bacteria > Chloroflexota > Anaerolineae > Anaerolineales > UBA11858 > G519. The sequence goes on along the minus strand of CAYWFK010000002.1, from coordinate 25,178 downwards.
GTCTTCCGTTCCCTGAACAAGGAAGACCTCGTAGAAATCGTCTCGCTGGAACTGGACAAGGTTGCTGAACGCGTCAAGGAACACGAAATCACCCTTACCGCCACCCGGGAAGCCATCAACCTGCTCGCAGACTTGGGCTACGACCCCGATATGGGCGCCCGCCCGTTGCGCAGAATCATCCAGCAAAAAGTCGAAGATACGCTTTCCGATGCACTGCTGGGCGGCGATTTCACCGAAGGCGATAAAGTCCTTATCGATATCGAGCTGCAAGAGGATTCCGAGCCGGAAATCATCCTGAAAAAGGAAAATGATACCAACCCGGCAGAAACTTCCGAAGAAGTCGTCGCTGCCGCCTGACCCAACCATAGCAATCCAAAAAAGAGCATGCCATGATCAAATCAAATATGGCATGCTCTTCGTTTATAATAACAACGCATCACAAAAATTTTCTTTGGAAAAACAAATGCCCAAACAATCCACCCGATACGTTTGTCAAAACTGCGGACATACATCCATCCGTTATCTCGGCCGCTGCCCATCATGCGGCAAATGGAACAGCATGGTGGAAGAAATCGTCGCGCCCAAACCCAAGAAGGGGAAACAACGCTTGCGCGGGCTGACTGCCCGCTCCAAACCCGTCAAACTCCTGGAAATAACGGACAATATCGAAGAGAGAATCCATCTCCCCATCGGGGAATTCGCACGCGTACTTGGAGGCGGCATCGTGCCCGGCTCAGTGGTGCTGATTGGCGGAGACCCGGGAATCGGAAAATCCACCCTGCTGCTGCAAACCGCACTTGAAATGGCCAAAAGCCGCTGTGTGCTCTACGTCTCCGGCGAAGAATCCGAAAGGCAGATCAAAATGCGGGCAATGCGCCTGTTGCAAAAAGCCCCCGGCATAACAACGGGCATCCCCGATTCCCTCTATCTGGTTACCGAGACCAATATGGAAACCATTCTGGAACACGTCCGGGAAGTCAAACCGTCGTTCCTGATCATTGATTCCATCCAAACCGTGTATCTCACCGAGCTGGAATCTTCCGCCGGTTCGGTATCCCAGGTTCGGGAATGTGCTTCACGCTTGCGGGAACTGGCAAAATCATCCGGCATTTCCGTGTTCATCATCGGGCATGTTACCAAAGAAGGCACAATTGCAGGTCCCCGCGTGCTCGAGCACATCGTCGATACCGTGCTCTATCTGGAAGGCGACCGTTACCAGGCTTATCGTTTGCTGCGCTCCGTGAAAAACCGTTTTGGCGCCACATCCGAGGTCGGGGTATTCGAAATGCTCGACAGGGGAATGATCGAGGTCAAAAATCCGTCCGAGGCGTTTTTGGCAGAACGGCTGGTCAGCGCGCCCGGTTCTGCCGTTGCCGTCACCATGGAAGGCACCCGTCCGCTGCTGGTGGAAATCCAGGGGCTAACAAGCCCGACATCCTTCGGAAACCCCAGGCGCACACCCAACGGAGTGGATTTCAACCGTCTCCTGCTGACGACAGCAGTGCTCAGCCGGCGGGTCGGCATTCGTCTGGCAGAGCAGGATGTTTTCGTCAACGTCGTCGGCGGGCTTAAAATCAACGAACCCGCTGCCGACCTCGCCATCGCTGTTGCAATCGCATCATCGGTCAGGAACACTCCCGTCAAGGCAGATACGGTATTGATTGGCGAAGTCGGGCTTTCAGGTGAGTTGCGCATGGTCAGCCAAATCAATGCCCGCCTGCACGAAGCATCCGAACTTGGATTCAAAACCGCCATTATTCCGAAACGCCTGCGGAAAGGCGCTCCCCTGAAAGCAAAAATCAACATCATCGAAGTGCGCTCACTGCGTGAAGCAGTCAAACGCGCACTTCTCGAAACAAATGCACGATCCGGCCTTGGCAAATCATAAAAACATCAACCGGCAGGAAAGCCGGGCACAAACTCAACCCGATTTTTTCGTGCGCACACTGCCCGTATTCGGAGATTGCATGCTTTCTCCGATGAACGGATTATCAGATTACCCCTTCCGTTCCCTGTGCCGTGAACTTGGCTCGGCAATGAGTTACACGGAATTCATCAAGGCCGAAGACATTCTTCACCGCAAGCAAAAAACCCTGCAAAAACTTGCCTTTGACCCTGCCGAGCGCCCTGTCGTCATCCAGCTTTATGGTGCAGATACAACCCAACTGGTTGAAGCGGGTTTGCGCATTCAGGAACTTCAACCGGATATCATCGATATCAATATGGGCTGCCCCACCAGGTCTATCTCGAACCGCGGGGCAGGTGCCGGATTGCTGCGTACACCGGTAAAAATCGCCCGTATCATCCGCCGGTTGACAGCCGCTCTGGAAATCCCCGTCAGCGCCAAAATCCGCCTGGGGTGGGATGAAAACGACCGCCGCTATCGGCTGATTGCCCGCATCATCGAAGAAAACGGCGGCTCTCTGCTTGCCGTACACGCCCGAACCAGGCAGCAAGGATACACAGGCAGTGCCGACTGGGACGCCATCGCAGAAATCAAACAACTTCTCTCGATACCGGTCATCGGAAACGGGGATGTGCGCACCCCGGCTGACATCGACCGCATGAAATCACACACAGGCTGCGACGGGGTCATGATCGGGCGGGGAGCACTCGCCAACCCGTGGATTTTTTCGCATCAAAACAGAACCGACGTCTCTCCCGAACAGGTGCGCGCCTTTGTAATCCGCCATCTTCAACGAAACCTTGCGTTTTATGGCCGTGAACAAGGCCTCAAACTTTTCCGGAAATTCGCCGCCGCTTACCTCTCCTGTTACCGGCTCAGCCGCTCGGAACGCACACACCTGTTTACCCTCACCGATGCAGATGATTTCATGGCTGCGTTCGAAGAACTATACCAAACGACGATCATTCCCTTTCACCGCACCGAATAAAATACGCACTTCATCCCCCTCATGCCGATACATTTACTCCCCGTTCGGTTTTCCGTCCAGGGTTTGCAATAACGCCCACGTAAAAGCATGCACGCGCTGAAACGCCCCGGCTTCCAGCCTGGCAGGAACATCACTGATTCTGTGCCACTCCGGTGGTATCGGCGACCCGTCCCGTAAAGTCACCATACACACCCCTTTCAACCCCCGTTCCCACACAACCCCCATCTCGGTAAACGCCCCCATGCCGGCACTGCCAACTGCGGAAACACCAAATGACGCCCCCGCTTTCCGAACGATGGCTTCCACATCCGCATCGATTCGGTTTCGGCGAATGACACCTTCACGGCGCAAATACCGCAGCTGCCCGCCAATGCCGACCAGCTCGAAATCCAGAAAGAACGCATCACGCAAATCCGTTCCGTATTCATCCAGCAAACGGCGCATCCCGTCACAGCCGGTTTCCTCGCAGCCTGTAAAAGCCAGCCAAACCTCGGTAGTAGCCAGCGGATCTTTCGAAAGCCTCTCACCCGCTGCGAGCAACGTGCCGACGGCAGAGGCGTTGTCATTTGCCCCCGGCGAATAAATGCTCATATCTGCCAACAATCCGCTAAACCATGCCAACAGATGAAACACCGCAGCCCCCAGCCCCAGCCAGGCGAACACTGAAATCCCCGAAAGAGCCGAGTATAGATAAAACACCGGCGAGAAAAATACGCCGTAAACTGCCAGCGGTGAAACCAGGGCATAAATCTTCAGCAAAAAGTCACCGGAAAACCACCATACGACACGATGGGTATCCATGTGGCCAACAAGCACCACACGCTTCTTCGCTGCCTGCACCGGCGCAATTCTGGCAATCACATTCCGGCTCGAACCGCGGGGAAGCAGTTTGTCAGCAAACGTTGTACGGAAGGTGAACTTTTGGTAAAGCAGCCATGCACTCAGCAGGAAAAAGGGTAAAGCAATCACCCCCGCAAGCGCACTGCCAAAAGGAACACGGAACACCCAAAATGCCAGATGCCCGCTGAGGGCAATTCCAAAAGCAAACGCAAAGAAAAGCCAAATCGAGCGTGCCCCTTCGAAAGGCTGCATTTCGACATCCGTGATACCCGCCTCCAGCAATCTGCTGCGGATAAACTCTGCCGTACGAATTTCAATTGGGGTCGCCGACCCGCGCCCGAAGAACTTTTCCGTTATTTCCACGGCGTAAGCCAGCGCACGTTTTCCCCAGGTTTGTTCGGCATGGCTATTCCTGTTCGACTGCTCCACTGTGTTTCTCCGAGGTTCATTGCTTCCGGGCAACGACAAACTATTTCAGCTTTCTGTTATCACTTGCATAGTATCCGCAATCCGGAAACATCTCTTTCGTTCGGCGCATCCTGAAAAACCACATCTCCACACGGACAGGCTTATTCATGAATCCTGAAAATCCTGCCGGCACTGGTGCCTTGCACATCCGGAAAAGTGATTTCCCAGGCACGGGCTGGCAAAACGCGGTAATCGCCGGCCTGGTCGAGCCGAAGCAGATAAGTCAACTGGTAGGTGCCCGCCGGCAAATAATCAGCCGCCCAAACCACATGGTCGCGATAATATTGCGGAGCAGTAAAATACCACCATCCCCAGCCTTTTTCCGCATCGAATGCCTCTTCCGGGTTGTTCAATTGCAGATTCTGCTCGCTTGTCTTCAAGGAAAAATCAACGATTTCAGCGCCAGCCGGGAAAACATCCTCTACCATCAGTGCATAAATATCATGGTCAAGTGTCAGGTTGAGTTCCACTCGGATGACATCCCCAAGCTTTCCTTCCTCGATTTGTGCGCATTTGCCGTCACTGCAAGATTTTGGCCCGGGGAAATACTGCCGCTGAACGACAATCCCCTTGTTGAGAGGTTCAACACTTTCCACAGGCTGCAAGACGTTCAAATACGCACTGTAATACAGCACACCATTCCCTTCACCATGCTGAATCACCAACGAATTTGGATAATCGGGACGCAAACCGCTGACCGGAACAGAAGCGGTCACCGAATTCAGCGAATCATCACTGGCCGTTCCCTGTGCGATTTTACTTTCATTGAGCATTGCCGCATAATCGAACGAACCTGCCAGCTCCTTGTTGTTTTCCATCACTTTCGAAAGCGCCATCACCACCCAGGATGTTTCATACGACGACGCCCAGCATCCCGTCTCGGAGCGGTTGGCAACCAGATACCGCACCGCACCCGGCACAAGCGCTGAACCGGCATCCAGCCGGGCTATGGCATACAACACAACTGCCGTATTGAAATTCGCTGTCGTCCGGTACGTTTCCATATCCGGGCTTGCTTCCCAATGCACACCGGCAGCACTGCGGACAGACATCGCTTCCAAATCAGAGAGCAAGGTACGTTGTTGGTCACTGTCATGCCCGGTTATTTGCATCGACAGCGCCAGTAAAGCTTTCGCCCACGGGCTTAATTGCTCTCGCCTTGCATACAACCCGTTTATCAAAGGCAGTTCCCGTTCTTTCGCATTGGTCAAAACATAGGCTTCGAATGCCAAACGGTCCAGCAGCCACGGTGAAGCACTTTCTCCGCTTGCCGGCAGACTATCTGCCAGAAAACCCTCCGCCCTTTTAATGGCCAAATCGTCCAAAAGAAGCCCGGCTTTCCGTGCCCTGAGCAACCCGAACAGCACATAGGAAGACAAATCAAGGTTGCTCTTTTCTCCCTGCCACCAGCCCCATCCGCCGTCATCGTTTTGCGCCGCCAACAGATGCTGCAAGCTGGCGGTGAGCGTATTCGTCAATTTGTCATGCAGTTCGGGATTACTCAACCCCAGGCTTTGATAAGCCTCATAGACCGCAAGGTTGGGCAGGAAATGCGACATGGTTTGTTCCGTAGTTTCATCCGGGATTTTATCCAAAGCATCCAAAGAAGAAAGCAAAACGGCACCCAGAGACGGAGAAAGCTCGACTTTCAAATCACCGCCCTGCGGGTCGAAGGTTCTCGGCAAACTAACCAGTTCCTCACGCTCGCCTTGTTCCGAAATCATGCCTGCCGTACCGAACGAACGGGCAGCCAGATAGCGGCGCACAGGGATCTTCCCCATCTCCGGACGAGCCGCATCAGTAAGCCCATCTCCTTCTGCTGCGAACACCAATGCCACATTTTCGACATCCTGCACAACACCCCACCAGGTTACACGGTAGCGGCTATTGGCAGGGATTGCAACGATTTGTGTTTCCGTGGCAGCATCATCCGGCACGAAACCGGCAGCCTGCATGCCGACAGTCACTAGCAAATCCCGGTCCGTGTTGTTGTGCACCACAGCGGCAAGCTGAACATGATCACCCGCCACGAAAAACCGCGGGGTAACCGGACGAACGAGCAAATCCTTGCTTGTAATCACCTCGGTTCGAAGCTCACCGACCCGTGTATCTGCCGTCAACCCGCGCACCAAAATCCGCCATGTTGTCAGGTTATCCGGGAAGGGCACTTCGACTGTCGCCTTGCCGTTTTCGTCCGTGGTGATTGCCGCATTCCAGTAGGCCGTATCGAGGAACTTATGGCGTATTCCAGGGGGAATTCCGCTCCCGTCTCCTCCGCCAAGACCGCCCGGCAGGTACACCTGACGCCGGCTGTAAACCGAAAGCATCACACCGGTACGCACACCCAGCCCTTGCGCGCCATAGAACGCACTGAAAATATCCTCGGCATTCTCGTCGGCCAAAGCCAAAACCGCCTCATCGACCACAGACAACGAGAACTCGCCCTGTACGGGGCTGCCCTGCGCATCACTAACCTGAATATCGAAGGCAAGATTTCCGCCGGGTTCGATTCGTTTCGGCTCACTCAGTAATTTCAGGTTCAGTTTGAAAGCATCCGCAGCCACCTTCAAATCAAGATATCCCTGCCTGAAATCGGGTACGCCCTTGTCGTTCGTCCCGATTAAGGTTACGGAGACGAAAACATTCGGTGCGTCGTCACCGGTTAAAGACAAATCGATACTTTTGCCGGGACCATCGATGACAAACTGCTTCCGGTCAAGAATTTCGCCGCGTTCGATTGTCAGCAGCACCTGTGACGGGCCGGCAAACGGATTGGGGATGAAAACCGTGGCATGGCTACCCGGCTGATAAGCATCCTTGTCGGCGACAAGGTGCAAATGCTGATTGAGCAGCGACGGCCAAACCGTCTGTCCTGCTCCACCTACCCACAACAAAACCTGCGTACGCGCACCATCTCCGGAAACTTCCAGCTGATACAATCCGGGTTCCGGAGGAGTAAACGCAATCCTGGCACGTCCATCAACAGCCGTGCGGAAATCCGTACTTGCCAGCGTTTCAGTTACTTTCTTATATTCCGGAATCTCGTACAAACTCAGGGGCTTTTTCTTTTCCGGCACCCAGCGCACTTTCTGAAAATCAGCGTGAAGATTCTGCTCTCCATAAGGTGTTTTTTTCCAGTCCACCAGTTGCACGTTGAAACCAATTTCGCGCTCCGCTTTCCCCACCCAAACATCCGGATGCACACCGGCATAAAACCTTGCCGGATGAACAAGCGTCTGTGAGCGAGCACTAACCGCGTGCCCGCTTTCGTCCGTCAGCGTGGCTTCCAATTCATACCGGCATGCCTGCCGGCAATAATCTGTTTTCAAATCGTCATCGGAGAAACGGATTTCGAGCTGTCCATTGCCATCGGTAACACCTTTCCCCGCAGCCAGCTGAACTCCGAACTGACGATACCCCATCATCCACCCGGGGAACAGCCAGTCATCATCGGTTAGCCCGACCTCGTAACCGGGCAATGAAAAACCTTCCGGAAACGCAGAGAGTGTCCATACCACGGGAACATTACCCGCCGGTGCATCGAAGTAGTAACGAGCGTCGATTTTCGCCGTCAATGCCTGCCCCGCCAGAGCCTCATCCTGGTCGAAACCAACATGCAAATCGATTTCCGGTTTACGGTAGTCCGCCACCTGAAATTCAATGCGATCGTCCCCCAAAACAAATTGGTACGTTCCGGGCTGCGCATTTTCCGGAATTTTCCATGCCCCGTTGCCCGTACCAAATGCCGACAAAGCCAAATCAATCGTATCAATCGCCTTATACTGAGCGCCATGCACGGTCATCGTAATCGTCTCTTGTGCAGGGAGCGTATAACGTCCGTTGTAAGCATTCCTGGCAATCACCCGGTAACGAACAGCATCCCCGGGGCGGTAAATCGGACGATCCGTATAAATATATGCTTTCAAATGCTCACCGTGTGTATCGGATGGCAAAGCAAAATCATAGACATCGATACCGGTATTCCATGTGGAAAGGCTCAGAGAAAAGCGCTCATCTCCCGGACGGGCAAGCACAGCAAAAACAGGCTGATACAAATCAGCGATACTACCTTGCGGAAGCGTTGCTTCGAAAACACCCTGGGCATCCGTGCGCCCGCTGGTCAGCAGATCCCTGTTCGCATCATAAATTTCCACGGGAGCATCCGCCACCGCCTGCATCGTTCGCAAATCCACCGCCCAGACCAGCAGATTCGTATGGCTAACCTTGAACGTCAGGTGAACATTACTCGAAAGGATCACCAAAGGCTGAGGTGAAAAGCGCAAATCCGGGCTTGACATCGACAGGAAATAAAGCCCCGGTGCCAAATCCGAACCATCCGAGGTAAGCGGCACATCGAAGAACGCACTGCGGTTTTCAGGCAAATCCGGAACAAGTGGCCACTCCTTGACAGATGCAGGAACATAGCTTTTCCGGGAATCATAGCCATCTTTCCCGAAAAACGTTCCGAAGTCTTCCAGGGGCAAATTTCCCATCTTCATGTCCAAACGGTAAAGATTCGTTCCCTGAGCCTGCAAAACAGGCGCATTCGGCATAACGAAAATAGTGGACATCCCCGAAGTAAATGTCAAATCGGAACGCAAACGTTTGGTGACAAAAGACAACTCAAAAGCATCTCGCAGCACCCCGCCCCAGGGATCTTCGATGCCCGGGTCGATCCGCAAATGGTATTCCGCACTTCCCAGAAAGTCGCCGCGAATATACAGGGTACGATTTTCGCCGCTATAATACGCAGCAAGATTGGTCACTGCGGGCTGCACCGAAAGATATCGGGCGAAGTCCTGATCAGGCTTCAGCGGTGCAGTGAATTTCACCTCGACGCCATCATAAACGCCAATTTTTCCACCCTGCCCGGGTTTTGTATGGATTACAGACAAGGCAGATACTGTATGGTATTGTGCCATAACAGGAATTCCAAGCGGCGTTCCTCCTTCTGCCTGTGCCTCTCCATTGAGCAACAAGGTATAGTCCGTATTCCGGCGAAGAAGCTGCGTAGGTGTAAAAACCAGGGTCCGCCCATCATCGAACCATCCGAAAACGCCACTTACCCGGCGCTCGCGGTTTTCGAGCAGTGAAAAATTAGCCTCGACCGAAGTCTGATTCATCGCCAGATTGAAACCCAGTCGGAACGGTGTATCCAGACGAATTGTTTGATTCGGTTTCTCCGGTTTGATTTCCGTGATTTTCGGTTTAGCTGTCGTGAAAGACCACTCTATGGCACTATCCAGCGGAGTGCCATAGACACTTCGCAAATTTTCATTGAGACGCACATGGTACGTTTTGCCCCCAAAAAGCGGCGGATCAGGACGAAACACAAAGGTACTGGTATTGATCCATTCCCCGATACCCTGCGGAATCGGGTCGATGATGAAGGCAGACGGCAATGTCTCAGGGCTGCCCCCCAGCGGCACAACCGGTTGATCGAAATCAACCATGATAGCCGACGCCGGGTCGATATCCGTTCCGTCAGGAAGCGGTAATACGTTAATCGCTTTCAAAAAGCTCGCCGTGCGAAAATGAAAACGCGCCTCATCAGGCAGGGTCAAGCCGTTTTTCGCACGTACACCCTTTCCCAGCCTGATTTCAACTTCCGAATCCGGCTCGATGGTTTGCCCCGTTGCGAACACCAACGTCGAATCGTCCTGCCAGCTTACCCGCGCCGGGGTTTTTCCATCCACACGCAAATCCGCTTCCACTGAGGCGCGGTCCATAGGCTGGTTGAAGTACATCGTAAACGGCTGATTGGCAGACAAAACGCTGCCCGGTGCCGGTTTCATTTCGATTACCCCCGGTGGCAGCGGCTTGGAAGTTGCTGTCGGTGAAGGAATCGGCGTAGGCGGCTCCGAGGAAATCCCTTTTTGTTCGTTTCCGGTTTGGCCGGTTCCGAAAGGATTGCCCCACGCGGGAACGTTACAGGCAATCGACAAGAAAACCAACAACGCAAATAACCGCAGCCAAAACCGTTTTCTCTTTGCTGCTCCGGCAGGTCGTTTCAGTATGCTATTCATCATTAACGCTCCCTTCAGGGTTGAATCAAAAAAACGGGACAATCTTTACCTAAACATTATACTTTCAAACAACGACAAGCACCATAAGCCAATGAGACCGGATAACACAAAGGCTTCCGGCAATAACCGCCGGAAGCCTCTCTTGATTGCATCTTTCGATGGATACCTACCCGGGCAAGTCAGCCGGGCGGCACACTGGATACGAACGAACGGCGCTAGAACCCCAGCCGCTTGCTGCGCTTGTGCATCGAAACAGAAGGAATGAAAAACAAAACGAAGCTGCATGCCAGCACGACAATATCCAGATACGGATTGAGCAAGCCAGCTCCGACAACCGCATGATTCATCAAATCCTGTGCGTATGTCAGCGGAGAAATATAAGCAATCGCCCGTGCAACTGCGCCCATATCAGCCAAAGGGATGAACACACCACTAATGAAGAGCAGCCCCCAGCGCAGCAACGTGCTGGGCATTTGCACGTCCCCAGGGTTTCGCGTCGGAATCGACCCGAAAATCAACCCCAATGCGGCAAACGAGAAAGAACCGAGAACAATCCCCGCCAGCAGGAACCACGGATGTGCAATCGAAACGCCAAAAATCACCTTGCCGGCGAGCACCGACAATCCCGATACACCGAGTGCAAAGCAGGCGCCTACGGCTGTCTTGCCCAGGAGCAAGGAAAGCAATGACATCGGTGCCGCCAGCAGACGGTCATAAGTTCCTAACCGCCGTTCCAGCGGGATGATGAACGGGCCGGCTGCTGCCGCAGTGAAAAATGTCGTCAATGCCAGCAGCCGGGCGACGCCTTGTTCGACACCCATTTGCCTGCGCACCGAAAACGAGAAAAACATAAAAAATGGCATCAAAAATCCGAACATGATCATTCCGGGACGCAGGTAATACACCTTGATATCCTTTACCGTAACTGCCCAGGCAATCGAAATTTCATAGCGGATTCGCTGTATCCATGATTGAGTCATTATCGGCCTCCTTTGTTTCGTCTTCCGAAGCGCTTGCGCGGATTGTCATTCGAATTCTCATGGCGCACTGTGCCAACTTTTTGCCCGGTAATTTCCAAAAACACATCTTCGAGGCTGGGTTCAAGAGTGTTCAGGCTAATCACGCGCCATCCTTTTGAACGGGCAAGGTCGACGAGAATAATCAGCAAACCGGAAGGATCTTCCGTGTAAATTCGCCATTTGTCCCCCATCTTGACCGCAGTGGAAACCGAGGGTAGCGAGCGAAGGGTTTGCTCCAAATCGTTCGCCACGGGTTCGAAAGAAACCTCGACAGATTGCACCTTTCTGAAAGCGGCTTTCAGTTTTTCCGGTGTATCGATTGCGGCGATTTTTCCGTGATTGATGATTGCCACACGGTCACAGAGTTTATTGGCATCCTCAATCTGGTGCGTCGTCAGGAAAACCGTCGTACCTTCTTCGTTCATTTTTCGTATCAGATTATGGATTTTTATCGTACTTTGGGCATCCAGCCCCGGTGTCGGCTCGTCAAGAAAAAGCAATTGCGGTTTATGGATAATTGCCATGGCAATGCTCAATCGCCGGCGCATTCCTTTGGAAAAGGATTCGGCTTTGACATTCCTCTTTTCCCACAAGCCGAATGCATTCAGCAATTCGGCAGCCCGTTCGTCCTGCTCGGCACGCGGCACGCGGTACAAGCGGGCGGTGAAGATCAGGTTGTCCCATGCAGTCAATTCCGTATAGACATTCGATTCTTCCGGCACAAGCCCCATCATGCATTTCACCGGATAGGAATCGTTTTTCAAATCATGCCCTTGAATGCGAATACTGCCATCGGTCGGTTCCAGAAGTGTGGTCAGCATGCGCTGGGTCGTCGACTTCCCTGCGCCATTCGGCCCCAGAAACCCGAAAATCTCCCCCTTTCGCACTTCGAAAGAAATATGATCCACAGCCAGGAAACCTTTCTTCCCGGAACCATAGACCTTCGTCAGGTTTTTTACTTCGATCATATTTTGCATAAATGAAACCTCCTCCTGATTTGGAATCAGCCCGATGATGCAAATCGGGCTTGCCGGTAACTATCCGTTTTTCACTTGCCAGTCGGCTCCCCGTGCCTTTCCTGCAAACCATTCCGCCAATCTCGCTGCCATGCGGTGCTGCTCCGGGCTGGTTGATTAAACACCACGACATGGTTTTCACCCGCACCGCAGATAAAAACCGCAACCGCTCACAAATCAACCCGTAAACAAGAAACGTGATTGCCGAAAAACCAATCCCGCAAAATAGGAATCAAACAGATATGCGCAAAACTTATCCATCACCCGAACAACACTTGTTCGGAGGCATCGCCTGCCATCACAAATTATATCCCACTTTGCGCTTTCCATCTGTTTTCATCCTTTTTTTGGTATATTACCTTTGGGCAATCATGGTATCTGCCGCAGGCAGTCTGTCAAGTACCCGGCCAAGCCATAACAGATTGTTTTGAAACCAATGCACAGCAAACGCAAATTGCGATGGAACAGACCTGTTATGAAACACGTCTGTATCTGTGCTGATAAAGAAATCAATACAATTCGAAAGGAACCATACAATGAAACTAAAAATACTATATCTCGCCCTCTCTGCCGGATTCCTGTGGCTTGCAGGCTGCAACGGAAACCCGCCACCGACACCAACGCCAACCTCAGATAACGCGATGAACAAAATCGCCAACCCGGCATCGGTCTATTGCGAAGAACACAAGGGCAAGCTGGAGATACGCACCGCGGATGACGGCAGTGAATTCGGCATGTGTATTTTCGAAGATGATTCCGAGTGCGAAGAATGGGCGTTCTACCACGGCGAATGCAAACCCGGAGATTCCCTTTCGAAAATTGCCAACCCGGCATCGGTCCATTGCGAGAAAAACGGTGGCAAACTCGAAATCCGCACGGCGGATGATGGCAGCGAATTTGGCATGTGCGTTTTCGCAAATGGCTCCGAGTGCGACGAGTGGGCATACTATCGCGGCGAATGCACCCCGGAAAAACAGCCCTGACAATGTTCAAGGCTTTATTCCCCGCCCCAAAGGTGTTTTTGCGGAGAAAAACTCACCGCAGGAAACACCCGCAGGCATCAATCAAAACATCATCCACCCGTTCCATCCGCCTGAACAGCCCGGATGCACGGCGAATATTCTTGGGATGAGCCGCATCGCCAGGGCAGTGCAGGCAACTTTGCCGAGCCATTTCTCAGCCGCCTTGCGAAAACACCCTGAAAACAAAGAAAAGGGATTACCAGCACAGGTAATCCCTTTCACTTATTCATCTATCTGCCGGCATTCCGAAATCAGGAAGGTTTGTTGAGCAGTTTTTCCTTGAACAGCGGAATTAAGGCCATCACAACCAGGCTCAATCCCATCATTGCGTTCAAAAGATAATCATTCGTGGCATGGCGCACATAATGCACGGAAAGGCCGACAACGAAAGCAATTGCACCGCCAACCAGCATCAAATACCAGCCGGATTCTTTTCTGCAACCCAGTTTGTAAATCGCAGCAACCAGCAAGCCGAATGCAACCCACAAACCAACCCATCCGAAATAGGTCATGGCAATTCCCGGAGCGAACAAAGGACGTTTTGGATGTCCGTAGAGGACGCGGAATGCCGCATGGCCATTGGCAAAACTTTCGGCTGCCGTCACACCAAGCATCAGGAAAACCAGGAAGTCAACAACTTTTTGCTTGATATCGCCTTTGTCGAGCAGCAGGATTGCAAAATACGGAATCAAACCGACCATCATAATGATGACAGCCGGAGGAAAACCGCCTTGTTTGCTTCCGATGAAGTTCATCCATGGTACAATCATATAGGCGCCGCCCATAGAAGGAATGGCCAGACATAGAAGCGCAAGGCCGCGTGCCCAGTCTTTTCCCTCGTACAAATCTTTGGCAAACACGAGCAGAGCAATACCGGCACATGCAGTCAAAGTTGCCCAAAACGGATAAAAGAAACTAACCAGCCAGGTCGTCAAAGTGAGCAAATGCCACTTTGCGTTCCCGTCCGCCTTGAATTGGGCTATCCGTTCCAGTTGCTTGGAAACAATCGGATTGACCATATCGAAAGCGATGAACGGGATCAACGCTATCATCAATATCGCCGCGATGAGCACCAAGGCAAACACTAATTTGGATTTTTTAGACATACTCTTCTCCTTATGAATGAAATAAATTTAAATTATTCTTCAATTCCATGATAAGGATTTCTTGCCGGGTTCACCTTGATATTTGTCAAAAACTCTTCCATTATTTCCCAATATTTCATCCAACCATGACTTGTTACGGATAACAGAAAACCCATTCCGCTCCTGCAAAGCCAATCAACACCCCGCCAAGTATGCAACCATCACGAGGCAGACCATGACAAATCCATCACAACTCCTTGCTCACACCCCCATCTTCGAAAAATTCCCGCCAGGTGTCCGCAAAGAACTGGTAAATCGTGCAGTCGTCCGCTCACTGGACACAGACGAATATCTTTGCCATCAGGGGGACCAATGGAAATATGTGATTTTCGTATTGGAGGGGAAACTGCAATGGACGATTCTATCCATCAGCGGGCGCGAACAGGTCTTGTTTACTGTCGATACCAACGATGTGTTTTGGGGACATTCGATGTTCGACAACCAGCCTATGCCGGCATCATTGTCAGCAATCAAACCGACCAAAATCATGCGCTGGCACAGTGATCAAATCGTCCCCTTGCTTCACCGCTACCCGGAAGCGTTGTGGGAACTGGCAATTATGTTTACAGGCACCATGCGCAAAGCGCGGAATATCATCTACGGGCTGGCTTTCCAGCCTGTGGCTGCCCGGCTGGCAATGCTCTTGCTGGAACGCTTTTCCGATGCCGAAGATTCTTCCGTCGAACGCGACCTCACCCTGAATGCCATCGCTGCACGCGTGGCTTCTTCCCCCGAGGTTGTTTGCCGCATTTTACAGCATTTCCAAAGTACCGGAGTCTTGTCAGTTACCCGCGCGACAATCACGCTTTTCGACAAAGAAGCTTTGGAAAGAATCGTAGAAAACAAATAACTCCCGTTGGCTGGCAGTTTTCCTGCGCTGCACCGGCAGCATCACCACCAGCACTTTTCAACCCCCGATCGACTTGCGCGCCAGCCAGTCGACACGCTCGTTGTTCTTGTCCCCGGCATGCCCCCTGACCCAGTGCCAGCGGATGGTATGAGGACGGATCACCCGGTCGAGGGCTTTCCACAAATCAACATTGGCTAGTTTGCCGCCCTTTCGCTGCCAGTTTCGTTTCCGCCAGCCAGGCATCCATTCGGTTATCCCGCGCTTCAAATATGTCGAATCCGTATAAAAATCAATCGCCGAAGGCACTTTCACCGCCCGCAAGGCTTCGAGAGCTGCGGTAAGTTCCATTCGGTTGTTGGTCGTATATTTTTCCGAACCGCTCAATTCTCGCTTCCGGGTTCCGGAAATAAGCAGGGCTGCCCATCCACCGGGACCGGGATTGTTCCGGCAGGCGCCATCGGTGTAAATTGTTATGCGGGGACGTCGTTTTTCGACCATGCAGTTTCTTTTCCTTCGTATTTAAAATTAGTGTTGAGATTGAATTTCGCCGGAAGTGCTTTCCAGCTCTTGCAAGAGCGCCTGAATCTTGTTTTCAGGGAAATCAGACCGAAGCATCGCCTTGACAGCATCGCTGAGCGCCCAGCGCACCGTCAGCCACGAAGACAGCATCGGCTCCTGACGACTGTTACCGGCAAGTGCAAATGCTTCCCGCCAATGAGCATCATTTGCCATGGCATGCGAAACAATCGCAGGCGCCGTTTTGATAACGGGAAAGCGGGCACTCGCCCCGATCCATTTCATCTGGTTTTCCTCTTCAAGCAGCCATTTCAAAAACACCCAGGAGGCTGTTTCATGCACGGAGTCGCTGTGAATAACCGCAGCATCCGCACCATAAGCAATCATCACAGGCTCCCCGTTCCCGGACGGGTAAGCAATGACAGACCACTCGTCCTGAATGCCAGTGGACTCGAACGCTTTTTCCTGGGCTGGTATAGCCAGTGAACTGGTACTGATGAATAACGCCTTGTGTTCAGCAAAGGTGTTCAGCGGGTCTTCCGCCGCTTCATCCTGCCAGCAGCCTTTTCTTGCCATCTCTTTCAGGAACACAAATGCGTTCTCACCAAGTACAGAATCAAATCGGTAACGACTTCCGTCGGGAGAAAGCACTTCCGAACCAAAGGCATACATCCAGCTCAGCACAGTCGTCGGCTTCATATCCGCCACCCATCCCTGAACCCCGTCGTCTGAATCAGCTGCCGTGCAGGCTTGTTTGATGAAATCATCCGGCGTCTTCGGTGAATCAGAAAAACCCAGTTCATCCGCCAGCGTGCGATTATAAAAAAGCACGTTCGCCGCCCGGAACAAAGGAACGGCAATGACAGCATCCTGCCGTGTTGGTAAAAAAGCCGGGATTATCCCTTGCCCGGCATTTTCAGCCAGCCCCCATTGAGAATCACTTAAATAAGGCCTTAGGTCAGTGAGCAGCGGGAAATAGCGGTCAGCTTCCGGCAGCCGTATGGCAGCATCGACAAGAATATCAGGAACATCTTCCGTTCCATAGACCGAATGAAAATCATGATAAAACTGTCCCCCGCGCTTTTGGGCCTCAACCCGAATATGATAAGGATTCTTCGCGTTGAATGCCGTAACAAGGTCGACAAGTGTTTTTGCCCTTTCACCGCTCCACGAATACCAAAGAGTGATGACTGTTCCTTCGAGCTGACCTTGCCGGACAGGAATGCCATCCGTCACCTGCGGAGATGGCGTGATTAACCCGGAACGGGCTGCTGTGCCATCGGTTGCAGCAATTCGGGATGGCGCGGATACAGACTTTTGCTGTTTCGGCAGGGTGCAGGAAACAACGCCTGAAGCTGTGATGATTGTGATTAATACCGCGAACGCCAATAATTTACGCATAAAGAGTTTCTTTCCCGATTCTTGGGTACGAACCGCCAGTTCTTTCCGTTCCCTATTATAATGTCTCCGAGCGAATTGGTCCTTTCGGAAAAATACCAAGACGCAATCAACAGAAATGGAGCACTTATGCCTGATAAAACAGATTCCCTGCTTTCCTCATTCCTGAACCGGCGGTATCAAGAACTCGAATTGGATGAAAGTTTCGTCCTGCCCGACTACCAGGGCGGATCCATTCTCAATCTGCCGGGAAGCATTTGCCGCTTGTTTGATGCACCTGTGCTGAATGAAATGCCGCTGCGGGAAACGTACTTGTCACCCCTGGGAGAAGATTTGCAAACCGTCATCACGATCCTGATGGACGCACTCTCCCTGAAAAAGTTCAGACAATGGATCAACGACGGGACAGCACCGGTCTGGGCACCCCTGGTCCAGGCAGGCATTCTTGCACCGCTGACCTCGATCGTACCCTCCACCACATGCTCAGCCCTGACTTCAATCTGGAGCGCACAAAGTACCGCCAGCCATGGCATCGCAGGGTATGAAGGATGGCTCAAAGAATACGGCATCGTTGCCAACATGCTTCTGCACAAACCGATTACCTACAAAGGCGACAACGGCGGATTGCAGCGGGCAGGTTTCGATGTCGATACTTTCCTCGAAGGAAAACGACTGGGAACGCACCTGCTGGAACACGGCGTCCAAACATACGCTTTTCTCAGCAGACACATTGCCGATTCCGGGCTATCACGGATGCACCTGAAAGACACGAATCTCAAAATGTTCGGCACGCCTTCGGAACTTTGGGTGAATATCCGGCGGCTGCTCAAAAAGCCAACCGGAAAAAAACGCTTCATCTGGATATATTGGGGAGAAGTCGATCATTACGGGCACCAATACGGCCCGGACGATGAACGTGTGTCAGCAGAATTCGCTTCTTTCAGCAGGGATTTCGAACGCAATTTTCTCGAACCACTTGGCAAACAACCCCTGAACAATACCGCACTGATACTCACCGCCGACCACGGCATGAAACACACCCCCGTTCAGGCTGTCTATGATCTGCGCCGGCACCCCGCACTTGATCAGTGCCTGCACATGATCACCGGAGAAAACCGCCTGACCTATCTGTACATCCGTCCCGGATGTGTAGATAATGTCCGCCAGTATTTCCGGAAAACCTGGCCCGGGCAATTCGTCTTGCTGACGCCGGAAGAAGCCGTCTCCGCTGGCCTGTTCGGCCCCGGAAAACAGCATCCGCACCTGATGGAACGCCTGGGAGATTTGATTGCCATTGCACGCGACGACGCGTATATCTGGTGGGGGAAAAATCAGAACGCACTGCACGGGCGCCATGGCGGACTGCACCCGGATGAAATGCTCATCCCCTTTTTAGGAGTACGCTGGTAACAGGATAAAACGACCGCCTTGCAAATCCTGAAAACGGCATGACAAACCTTCGGGAATCAATCAGGGAAGAAAATCCCACGGATTGACTTTCTTGCCGTTGTAAATCAGGGCAAAATGCAAATGGGCACCGGTCGAATTTCCTGTGGTCCCCAAGGTCCCAATCTGGGTACCCTGATAGACCGACTGGCCGCAGACAACGGCAATATCATTCAAATGGGCATACAGTGACTGAAAGCCGTTCCCATGGTCAAGCACAACCAGGTTGCCATATCCGAAGTTACTCCAGCCGGAATACACCACAACCCCGTCATCCACCGCCCAGACAGGGTTACCAATCCTGCCGGCAATATCGATTGCCGGATGATTCGCCGACGGTTTGTAATCATACCCTGAGAGGTAATGTTCCGTCGTCGGCCAAATGAAAGTGCCGTTCCCGACAGCCCCGTCTGAAATTACCCCGCAGTATCCGGGCCCATAAGTACGTGCAACAGCAGGATTTTCGCGCGGAATACGCGGCGGGCCATAATTGACATATTCCCGTGTTCCTCCGGGAATGATCAGCATCGTTCCGGGATCGATGTCCGGGTTATCCGGGTCGAAAGTCAACGGGTCAAGATGGTTTCCCGGATAGTCGATGATCACCTGGGGGTCTACACCATAATACTCCGCCACTTTACTCAGGTCTTCCCCGGCACTCCATTTATGATAAGTACCGTCGACAGGAAGAATATTCAGGATTTGCCCCGGACTCAAACGATGAGGGTTATCGGAAAGAATATTGAAGTTCCCCCACAGCAGTGTTTCCGGTTTCAGGCCAAATCGATCCGCAATGCCAAAAACCGTATCGCCGGTTTGAACTGTGTACGTAATGACATCCACCCGCGGGCGGGAAGGAATAGACGTATGGATTTTTGCAAGGCGCAGAATGCCATACAAACTTCTGGCTACAACTTCAGTTTTCCGGAGAGGCTGCAATTCCGGGGGAGAT
This sequence comes from uncultured Anaerolineales bacterium, assembly GCA_964457375.1. GTDB lineage: Bacteria > Chloroflexota > Anaerolineae > Anaerolineales > UBA11858 > G519. Next base: position 5,586 of record CAYWFK010000002.1, on the reverse strand, counting down.
GGTACAACCGTTTGCGTCGGCGATGGTGCTGCCAGTGCCGCTTCGCTTCCTCCCTTTGCCTGTGGCTGCACGGTGACGAGAAAAGAACGCATCAGAACGATGACGACCAAAACGAACAGAATCGTCGCCAAATGGGTACCCCACCGCATCACCGCCGCATTGGATTTGGCATCGAGCCAAAAATCCCGCGCCCGGAGAAACCCGTGCGGCGCGTCCTTTTCGGCGAGGTCGTTTCCAAAATCCGTCTTTCCGGCTGTTTCATCAGCCGTTCGTTGTGTAAATTGATCCGGTGCATCCGATTGCATAAAACACGTCCTTGCGCGCAGTGTATCACTACCCTATGCCTCCGTCAAGCATAACCGCAGGGCTGTGTCAGGGCAGTGCGCTGTTCCGTAAAAGGAGCACAAACGGGAAACTTTCAGGAAATCCCTGCGAACAAATCCGTTTCGATTTCATCACTTCCGGAATCAGGCGCAGGAAAAGCGCACATGAAACTGTCCGTATACCGGTATTTCCTGTCCAGAAAACGCGTAAACCGCTGCATCAAACCGTTGGATTGTTTCCCCCCGCCCTGGCTGACATGACATTGTGCGGCTGCTTCCTTGCGACTTGCCGCTGCTGTGTAATCAATCCGTGCATGCACCGGAAAATTAACTTCCAGCAAAGAAGCCAAATCGATATCACCATTCTTTCCCCAGTGGTGCGGGTCTCTGCCTGTGATTTTCAGAAAGCGCACCATCCACCTCAAAAAGCGCTTTGGAATCAAATGGAAATATAGTTTATCAGGTCGAAAAGGCGGGGTATCCTCCCCGAATGCAGGATCGGCGCATCGTTCGAAAGCTAGAAGAGCGGCACGGTGAACAGCAATGTGATCAGGATGATAATAACCGCCAATCGGGTCGAATGTCAAAACCACTTGCGGACGAGTGCGGCGGATGATACGGACGATTTTCAGGGCGACATCCTCCACAGGAGCATTCATCAATGCATCAGGATGTTCGTTGTCTGGCGAGCCTTTCATCCCCGAATCACGGTAATCCAGCAAAAACAAACGGGAAATTCCCAATTCACGCGCCGCACAGCGCAGCTCTTCTTCACGCAACGCGCCAATCGTTTTGCCATTTGCCAGCAATGGCGCAGGCACTTCGCCCGCCTCTCCCCGTGTTGCACAAATCAAATTCACTTCCACACCTTCACCGGCATAATACGCCAGCGTTCCCCCCATCCCGAAAGTCTCATCATCCGGATGAGCGAGAACAGCAAGCAAGGTCTTCTTTTCATTTGCCATATTGAATGATTTCCTTATCCGGTCGAACCGGAAATATCGATTGCCAGGCAGCGAAAAAACGGGCAATTTTGTTAGACGACACCCCGCCGAAAGTCAATACACGGGCAAAGACGGGTCGATTTCAGCAGCCCAGGCATTGATGCCCCCGGCAAGATGCTGCGCCCGGTGAAATCCGGCGTCCTGCATGATTCGAAGCGCCTGCGCCGAACGTTTTCCCATCCTGCAAATCAGCACGATTTTCTCATCACGCTTCAAATCATCCAGTCTCTCCGCCAGATTTTCCAAGGGAATCGATTCTGCACCGGCAAAACGCGAAATTGCCAATTCGTCAGGCTGCCGCACATCGATCAACCGGATTTTTTCACCGCTTTTCAGCCGGGCGGCAAGCTCTTTCGGGGTGATGATCCACGCAGCATCAAGAGCATCTTCATCCGGCTTTTCGTTCTCATGAGGCTGGCAATATGCCTGCAAATCATTCAGCCCGGTAATTTCCGGATGCTCTCCGCAGATTCTGCAAGCCGGATTCTTGCGTATTTTGATATATTCGAAAGCCATATCCAAAGCGTCATAGACCAGCAGCTTGCCAATCAGCGGCGTTCCGATGCCCAGGATTAATTTCAACGTTTCGGTCGCCTGAATCGTCCCGATAGTGCCCGGAAGCACACCAAGCACACCGCCTTCCGCACAAGAGGGCACCGCATCGGGCGGCGGCGGGTCCGGAAAAACACAGCGGTAACAAGGGCCGCGCGAAGCATCGAAGACACTGGCTTGCCCGTCAAACCGGTAAATCGATCCGAAGATATAGGTCTTGCCGGTGAGAACGCAAAGGTCATTGATTAAATAACGCGCAGGGAAATTATCCGTGCCATCGACGATGAACCTGTACGGCTCGGCAATCCGGGCGGCATTTTCCGCAGCAAAAGCCTCCCGATAAACATCCACCTGGATAGCAGGATTCAGCGCCAGCATCCGTTTTCTGGCAGATTCCACTTTCGGTTTATCCAGCATCGTTGTGTCATGAATGACCTGACGCTGCAAGTTGGAACATGCAACCGTATCGAAATCCACCAGGCCGATATGCCCTACCCCGGCGGCAGCCAGATACAACGCCACAGGCGAACCCAACCCGCCGGCGCCGACCAGCAGCACCGAAGCGGCTTTCAGCCGCTGCTGCCCCCGCATCCCGACACCGGGAAGAATCAAATGGCGCGAATAACGAAGAATCTCTTCATTCGTCAGGTCAGGGAGTGAATCATTTGCCTTCGTCATTTTTCATTCTCGAAAGAATCGTCCGTTTCAGATACCTGCATTATAGCAGGTCAGAAAGCGGCAGGCACATTTAGCTGTCAAGTGTATCATGATCCCGGCAGGTTTCCTCTTTCCGGCCGTCGAAAGAAAATCAATCGCCATCCCACAAACCCGCCCCGCTGAGGTATTTGAAACCCGCATCGGGGAAAACGGTAACGACAAGCCCGCGCTTCAAACCGGCTGCAACTTTGAGCGCGGCAGCGAGGTTCGCACCGGAAGAAATGCCCGTGAAGTAGCCTTCTTCGCGCGCAAGCCGCGAAGTCATTGTCCGGGCTTCCTCGGTCGTCACCCGAACAATCCGGTCAGGCAACGCCGGATCATAAATCGCCGGCCGAATCGCGGTCGGCATATGTTTAAGCCCGTCGATACCGTGTTTTCGCCGATCCGGCTGAACAGCGATGATCTCAATACGCCTGTCGACCGTTCTCAAATAGCGGGCAACGCCGGTAAGCGTGCCGGAAGTGCCCACCCCCGCAGCGAAATGCGTGATTTGCCCGAAAGTCTGGGCAATGATTTCCGGCGCAGTTGTCTGGTAATGACTGCGCCAATTGGCAGGATTGTCATACTGGTTTGCGTAAAAAAACCGCCGGGGATACCGTCTCGCCAAATCACGGGCAATAGTCACCGCGCCGTCTGCGCCGGCAGCCGCATCGCTGAGGATGATCTCCGCCCCCAATGCCCTGAGCACTCGGATTCGTTCCGGGCTGGCATTCGCCGGAATCACCAGCGTTACCCCCACACCCAGGTTTGCCCCAAAAGTTGCATAGGCGATTCCCATATTCCCGGAAGTCGAATCCAGCAAACGTTTGTCTTCCGTCAACAAACCTTCTGCGATGGCGTCCTGCATAATCTGCCATGCAGGCCTGTCCTTGATCGATCCGCTGGGGTTGAACCATTCAGCCTTGGCGGCAACCCGCACATCCGGCAGGAATGCCCGGGCGATGCGTTTGATTGGAAGCAATGGCGTGTTTCCAATCGAAGTTGTCAATCCGTCCAATGGACGGGGAGTTTTAATTTGTAATATTGAATTTCCGGTATTCATATTTATCTCCAAAACGTATCTCATCGACAGTTGCGCTCAACCTGTCGAAATGCAACAAACAACGGGCAGGGCAAACAAAGTTTACCTGCGCTACAGGAAAACACTTGGCACATGCGGGGAACATACCGCCCGTATGGGTTTGTGACACGCTGGAAATTAACAATGAATCGAAAATCGGGGAATTCGGAAAAATCAACGGTCAGGGCGGTTCAGGATCCCCGCCCCATACAGATGCACTGAAAAGACATCAAACTTGCTCCACAATGATTTGAATACGATAAAGTTCATCCTTATTCTACACTCATGCGCCGCGAAGTCAAGGGCACCTGCCAGCCGGGCAAGAAAAAAAAGCAGGCGAGTTTTGCCTGCTTTTTTTATCAATCGGCGAAATACAATCAAGCCGTTTATTCCTCCGCTTCGGGCGCTTTTTCACCGCTGCCAATACCCAGCGGCTGCCATTTTTTGGCATCTTTCAGGCGATGTTGAATACCGCCGCGTTCATGGAGCTGATCGAAATGCTCCGGCTTGATGAACATCTGATCGCCATCCAGCAAACCGGTGATTCCTTCCTGCCCGGGTTCCGGGCGTTTAAGCGCAAACCTCGCTGCGTTTTCCGGCACATAATCGGTAGGTTCTTCATAGGTGGTGATGTACCCTTCGAAGTTCCGCAAAACAACCTTGTGGTCGGACATGCTCAACAGATAATTGGGGCTAAGGGGTATTTTCCCACCGCCGCCCGGTGCATCGACGACGAACTGCGGAACCGCAAAGCCGGAGGTGTGTCCGCGCAAGCCTTCCATGATTTCGATACCTTTGGCAACGGGGGTGCGGAAATGTCCCGCCCCATGCACCAAATCACATTGATACAGGTAATAAGGCCGCACACGGATACGCACCAAATCCTGCACGAGTTTCCGCTGCAGGTGTACGTTATCGTTGATCCCCGCCAGCAAGACCGATTGGTTGCCAAGAGGAATACCGGCTTTGGCGAGTTTGTCGGTTGCACGGGCAAGCTCAGCGGTAATTTCATTCGGATGATTGACGTGAATATTGAGCCACAAAGGATGATATTTTTGCAGCATATCGGTCAGCGCATCCGTAATCCGCATGGGCATGAAAACCGGCACCCGTGATCCAATGCGAATGATTTCGATATGCGGGATCTCGCGCAATCGCTTCAAAATCTCTTCCAGAATGCGCGGAGCAAGAATCAGCGGGTCTCCTCCGGAAAGAAGCACATCCCGGACCTGTGGTGTGTGCTTGAGGTACTCGATTTGCATTTCGAATTCGGTGCGTGAAAACTGGGCGGTGGGGTCGCCTACGATGCGGGAACGTGTGCAATAACGGCAATATGATGCGCATTGGGTAGTCACAAGCATCAACACCCGGTCCGGGTAACGATGCACAAGCCCCGGCACCGGAGAATGTCTGTCTTCCGCCAGCGAATCATCCATCATTGCCGTAAAGGGAACCAGTTCCTTGTCGGTCGGGATGATTTGCCTGCGTACCGGATCATTTGGATCCTGCGGATCGATTAGTGATACAAAGTAAGGGGTAACATCGACGCGGAACAGTTCCGGTGAAGACAATGCCTTGCGTTCACTTTCCGTCAGCGGAAAAATATGTTCGAATTCCTCGATGGTGTTCAAGCGATGGCTCAGCTGCCAGCGCCAATTGTTCCACTTGTCATCCGGAACATCCGCATAATAGGGAGCACGTTTCGATGAAAAAGGAATATTTGCCATAACTCAATCTCCTTAATTGAATTGCTTTTTTTGTTGAAAAAGAATAATGAGGTATCGTAATGAATAGCCGGGTCATTAAGGAGACGATTGAGGCGGGTCATGGTCCGGGTGGCGAAAACCAGCCGGATAAGATGGATGCCAGCGATATCTCATGGATTAATTGTATACCAAAAAAGGGAACTTTGGTAGTATTTCCCCATCAC
>CAYWFK010000001.1:112523-119769 GCA_964457375.1 uncultured Anaerolineales bacterium | reverse complement strand
AAACGGTGACAAGCAGCAAGTCCAACCCACCGCTTTCAACCGAACCATCCGGCAAACCGGGGAAACCCATGCAGAAAGACGCAAAAAGATACCCCGCTGCCTAAGAAATGCTTGTTTCCCCGCCAATCCGTTTGCAATCAGGCTTCGTCCGTAAACCAGCGCATCGAATCAAACAAGCACCCATAAACAACAATCCTTTTGCCCGTCTTCCTATGTTCAAGAAAACAGATTTCTGGTATCTTTGTATATCATCGGTTACTTTCCGGTAACGGCTTTTGGAACCAGAGAAAACAACACACGTTACCACAATCGACCCGTTCCGAAACTTTACCGGTAATAAATGAAGAAAAGAGACCAACCATGATTTATCTGGATTATGCTGCTTCAACTCCGCTTGACCCCCGTGTTTTGGAAGCGATGCTCCCCTATTTTAGCGAACAATTCGGGAATCCATCATCTATTCACCGTTACGGGCAGCGTGCAGATGCGGCAGTCGAAAACGCCCGCAGAACGATTGCAGGGCTGCTTTCCTGCGCCGTGGACGAAATCATCTTCACATCAGGCGGCACCGAGAGTGATAACCTGGCTTTGCGCGGCACAGCTCTGGCAGAACGCACCCGCCGCGGGGCGAACCACATTCTCGTATCTGCGGTAGAGCACCACGCCGTTCGTCACACTGCGGAACAACTCGCATCTCTGTTCGGGTTCGATTTGGAATTCATCCCGACCGGCTCCAATGGCATGGTCACTCCCGACGAAGTCAACCGCAGATTGAGAAGAGAAACAGCGATCGTTTCCATCATTCACGGGAACAATGAAATCGGGACAATCAATCCGGTGCAGGAAATCGGTGCGGTATGCCATGAACACGGAGTACTTTTCCATACAGACGCCGTGCAAAGCGCCGCACACTTCCCAATGAATTTGCAAACCATGAATGTCGATTTGCTCAGTATCGGCGCACACAAATTCTACGGGCCCAAAGGGACCGGCGTCCTCTTCATCCGAAAGGGAACCCCGATAATCCCCACGCAAACGGGGGGCGCTCAAGAATTCAACCTGCGCGCGGGCACATCCAACGTACCTTACCTTGTCGGGATGGCAGAAGCCCTGTCGCTGGTCTCCGCACAGCAAGACAACAACGAACACCATCTCTCCGTTTTACGCGACAAAATCATCCGCACCCTCCTTGAAACCATCCCCGATTGCCGGCTTACCGGTCACCCGCAAGAACGGTTACCGAACCATTGCAGCTTCGCTTTTCGAGGGTTGGAAAGCAACAATTTACTGATGATCCTCGACTCGATGGGTTTTGCCTGCGCTTCCGGTTCAGCATGCAAGACAGGCACGCCGGGTGCTTCCGAAATCCTGCAAGCCCTGGGTTTCGACCCGACATGGAGCAAAGGCGCTTTACGCGTCACCATCGGCAGGCCCACCGGTGAAGATGATATCAATCAATTCCTGGAAGCAATCCCGCTCGCTGTCAGCAAGGCACGCAAATTATCGGTCGATTGAAACCCCAAAGACGATGTTATGAACACACAAAACGGGAACTCTCCTGAAAAAAAGAAAGGAAAAGTAGTTGTAGGAATGAGCGGCGGCGTAGACAGCTCCGTTACTGCTGCCTTACTCGTTCAACAAGGCTATGATGTCTCCGGAATGATGCTCAAACTTTGGAGCGAACCGGGCAAGGAAAACGAAAACAAGTGCTGCACGCTTGACTCGATGGCACAGGCAAAGCATGTGGCTTCACTTCTTGATATTCCATTTTATAGCATCGATGCCAGACGTCCGTTCAAAAAGACGGTCGTGGATTATTTCATAACCGCCTATCTCGATGGCTTGACACCCAATCCATGCCTGCTGTGCAACCGGTCAATCCGCTGGGGATTGATGCTCGAACACGCCCTGGCAATTGGCGCTGAATACATGGCTACCGGCCATTATGCTCGCACAAGGACGTCGCCTGATGGTCATATTCAATTGCTTAAAGCCGCCGACAAATCAAAAGACCAATCCTACGTGCTCCACGTCTTAAACCAGGAACAGATGAAAAAAACCATGTTTCCTCTCGGTGGCTACTCAAAACAAACTGTCAGAAAGCTCGCCCGTCAATTCGGGCTTCCCGTCTCCGAACGCCCCGACAGCCAGGATCTTTGTTTTCTGGGGAACGAACCCTACAAAGAGTTTTTGTTACGTAACGCTCCCGCAGCAAAAAACCCAGGAAAGATTATCGACATCGACGGCAACATCCTCGGAGAGCATCAGGGGCTTGCATTCTATACCATCGGGCAACGAAAAGGTATCGGAATCGCATCCGCCCAGGCACTCTACGTGATTGAAAAACGCATCGAAGACAATGCCCTGATTGTCGGAACCGCAGGGGAGCTAGGGAGAGACGAGTTAATAGCCGCTAACGTAAACTGGATTGCAGGCAAACCTCCGGCGGGAAGCACCCGGGGGCAAACTAAAATCCGTTACAGATCCGCGGAAATCGACTCTGAATTTACCCCATTACCGGATGGAACAGTCCGTGTCAAATTTTTCCGCCCGCTGCGGGATATTACCCCCGGCCAATCCGCTGTGTTTTACCAGGGGGATGTTTGCCTCGGCGGTGGTGTCATTCTCCCCTGACAGCTTCCGTCCGTTGCTGCGGCGTCTTGCGCATTCATGCCCGGATTAATGCGGATATGCTATACTTGTACCGCAAAAATATCTGGCAAAGAAACGATTATGACGATTCAATCTATTCTTCTCGGTTTCGTAATTTCAACCCTGTACGGCTCCCTTTTCCACGTTTGGCGGGGAGGCAGTCTGGGAAAATTGATCTTTTTTCTGATAATGGCTTGGGGGGGCTTTTGGGCAGGCCACTTCTTAAGCATCCAGCTCGATTGGCATTTCCTGAAAATCGGTCCTTTGCACACCGGGCTGGCGACTGCCACAAGTTTTCTGGCACTCGCGGTAGCAGCATTCATCAGCGCGTCTCCCGAAAAGCCCGGCATTGACAAACCATAAGAAACCTGCCCACCCCAAAGTCAAATCCTGACACTATTCCTGATTTTCTCTTTCATCTGTTCGCATTCGACAACCGGTTGAAACTAGTTTTTTCAGCTTGCACTAATAACCGGTTTCATCAATTTGACGTTTTACCAAACCACGCACAACGAGGTCTGTGGCAATCATGTTGCGAAAAACGAAATAGCATCTCTGCCAGACAAAACAAATACCCTGTCCGTCAATCAATTCATTTCCCATACGGAAGCGAAGCCGGAAGAAAACAGTAGTAAAATCACCGCAACCGTATCAATCAACCGCACGACTACCGCACTGTATCGGGTCTCTTATGCACTTGAAAAACGAATTGATTCGGCAGCGTCTTGCATCCTTTGCCGCCGAATATTCCCCCTCCACCGAAAAATCCTCTTCACGGGTTCCCAGCCGGAAACTTCACCCAGCTGCGGTCCTGATTCCTTTCATCTATCGTGATGAAACCTGGCACGTGCTGTTCATTCATCGCGCCGATAACGCCAATGACAGGCACAGCGGGCAGGTTGCTTTCCCCGGCGGTCGCACAAACCCGAACGACACCAACGCCCTGGAAACTGCGCTCCGTGAAACCCGGGAAGAAATCGGGGTTACCCCACGGCAAATCGAAATATTCGGCAAGCTAAATGATTTTGTGACCGTTACGGATTACCGCATCACCCCGTTTGTGGGAGCAATACCAGCATCCGCAAAACTCACCCGCCAGCCCGAAGAGGTCCGGCGTATCTTTACCATCCCGCTGGTATGGCTTGCAAACCCGAATAATTTCACGATTAGCGAACGGCGGGATAACGCAGATAACGCTTTGCAATTAATCACGTATCGGGAATATGATCACGAAGTACTCTGGGGAGCCAGTGCAAGGATTATGCATACATTGCTTCATGCATTAAAGCTTCTCCCCTGACGCCGAACTGTAAAAGCAGCAAGTGTTATTTAATCGTGCCTGTCAGTTCAACGGCATCGATTTCATTCCACCCCAGCCCCAAAACCGACTGGTCAAGGCGTATCTGCACCACTCTGGCTTTGAATTTCGGATTTTGCACATGAATGACGAGAGGATACGGGCAAGGCTGGTCGATAGCTTTCGGAGGCTGAAAATAAACATCCTCCTTTTCCCCTTTTCTGCCAATCAAAGTAACCTGAACAACCTGGTTCGGGTTGAACGTTTCGTAAATGATAATTTTGCTTACTTTGACCGACAACGTATAAGTCAAAACAATGGTCTCGACCGAATCACTTCCGGCAGATGCCCAGGCAGTCTGGTAATCCCCGCATCGTGGTGTATCCGGTTCGCCAATCATTTGCCTGGCGCTCCATTCTTTCGATGAAAACTCACTGCTTGCACTGGCGTTTATCGCCCATTGCCGGATTTCATTTGGATTGGATCGTTTCTGACCAATTCCAACCGGGGGAGTGATCGTCCCCTGTGTTCCGCTCACTGAGCGCGTAGCATCAATCGTTTGGCTTGCCGAGAGTACGCTGCCAACGTCTTCCTGACCAACCGGGCTTTTTGATTGGCAGGCAAACAACCCCCATACCAGCACGAAAACCATAACGAGAAGGAAACCTGCCGGTATCCGCCACCGTTTTCTTTCGCTTTTAGTCATGGGGAAATACTTCCTAAGACAAACAAATGAGAAAATTGATTGCAAAAAAGCCATCCTGCATTACACAAATGAATGCAGGATGGCAAAGCATGCTTATTCTTCGACTTCCTCTTCCCCCTTGCCCTTCTCGATAACTTCAGGCCCCTCACCTTCAACTTCGATCTCTTCGTCTTCAGCTTCCTCTTCAATTGTTGCAGGCGGTGTAGCCATAACGACCATCGCTTCCGGATCTTCCAGAACATCGATACCCTTGGGTAACGGAATATCCTTCACCGATATCGAGTCACCAATCGCATTCAAGACACTGAGATCAACGGTAAACTGATCCACAAGGTCTGTCGGCAGACATTCGATTTCCAGTTCTTCAAGTCCCGTTTCAATGAAAGCGTTGAACTCTTTTTCAGCCGGAGCAACGCCACTGAAAGCAATCCGAACCTTGGCACGGACTTTTTCCGTCAGGGAAACTGCCTGAAAATCCACATGCAGCAAGGCACGCGATACCGGATCTTTTTGACGTTCACGCACAAGAGTGCTGTATTCTTTCCCTTCCACATTGAGAACGACCAATGTCGAAGAACCGACGTTCGACAATGTTCTGGACGCGATTCTTTTGTCCAGCGTAATTGGGGTCGGTGTTACACCGCTCCCGTAAATAATCGCCGGAAGTTTGCCTTCTTTCCGCAGATTCTTTACCTTCTTGCCGATGACTTCTCTTTTTGTTGCATCGATATGAATTTTTTCCATGATTTCCTTCCTCGGAACGCCTCTCACCCAAACAGGTTACCTTCGTTCCTCTAGTTGCGCCAACCTTCCGTTTTGTATCAGCGCTTTGATGACAACATTTGGCAAAAAAACAACGCCACCTATCGCTAGGCGACGACGCCAATATGGCGGCATTTTAACTGGGAAGGCAGTATTCGTCAATAGCTGCTTTCCTTATGGTATATTGTCTTGACGATGATACAAGTATCAGCACAACGGCCGTTTGCACAAACCAGCAACACGTCGGTAAAACGGGCAGCCAATACGATTGTGAGCGGCACGCTTCTTGCACCTTACTAAACCAGACGATTCTGGAGGTAACTATGGAAATTTATTCGATCCCACAACCACAAATGATACTTGTCATGACCACCGGTTTATTCATTCTGGGCTTGATCACATTCGTTACGGGTATTATCATTCTTGTCACCCGCTCCTTTGGCAAAGATATCCGTATACTCACTCAGCAAACTGCCAAACTCACCCAAAAAGGGTTTGCCGAAGATGTCGCCGGCTTGGTTGGCAATGCATCCGCATTATTGACTGCAACCAGCGATCTGGTCAAAACGGCTGCCGGTGTAGGCGTGTTTCTCACTGTCATCGGGCTAATTCTCATGTCAACTGCCGTAGGAGTGGTTTTATACACCAACATAGGATAAAAAGGTATGGATAATCAGCACATCATTGCTCACTTGAAATCCGTATTTCCCGAACAATCCTGGGCGTGGGTTATTCCCTCGCTCCGGTCTGATCCTCTCGTTTGGAAATCAATTCAGGAACCAAAATTCCGGGCAACAGCTGTCGAAAAACTACGGAAAAATCCGCTCTTGTGGACACCGGCAAATCTGGCGTTGCTGGCAATGGATGACAGCGTTTCGCAGGAAATGCTCACCACCAATCAATCCCCGGTGACCATTCCTTACTTGCTCGAGAAAGCAAAGGTCTTTTATCGTAAATATAACCAGTCTCCGGAACCGCTGACAACTTTGTCGGAAGCCGGTTACCTGGCAATTGCGATATTAGACCAATACAACGAAAGCCACAACTGGAACGAAACCTTCAAGGTTCTCTTTACGCGGCAAGGCACATCCATACCCGAATCCGCCTATAAAACGGCGCTCGCATGCGTCTATGGGTGGTTCGTATCCCCCGCTTCATTCCTGAAAGCGCTCTACCACGCTACTCGTTCCACAACATATTGCATCCACGCGGTCCTTGCCAACCCGGCAGCACCGGATGAGCGCGAACAGACGTTTTCGCAGCTGCTGAAATCCATCCCCTTACCCGATCAATACAAATTTCTACAAGCGCTAAACAAAGCCGACAGCCAACTGGCACAAAACGTTGCCCTGAAAATATCCGGCAGTATACCCAAAAAGACATTCCGGACGGTTGACGGGCAAATTTCTTCTTTATCCGATGAAATCAACAATCTCGTTGCCAAAAGCGGTGTATTCACCCTCGCCCGGGAATCAGAACGCTTGCAACCGCTCCTGCAAAACGTCTGGAACACAACCCGAAAACTGGCAGCCAAAATCGGGTTGGCTCTTGCCATCCGGTCTGTCGAAGACGGCCAACTCGCTGCGGCTATCGAAACATGGGAAAAAGTAAAATCAGAGTATACGAACACCTTGCCGGTTGAAACAGCCGATTTCATCACAAAGCTAATCGAAAAGAAAAATCTCGATGAAGCCAGCCGTGTATTACAGGAAACCACCAGCATACAAGCCAAAAGCCATGTTCGCCGGCAAAATCCGGATTTGGCATTCGCGAACGCCCTGCTTTCCTTCGAGAAAGGCAACTTCAAAGAAGCCTACGAAAGCGCTCAA
>CAYWFK010000001.1:0-112513 GCA_964457375.1 uncultured Anaerolineales bacterium | reverse complement strand
CCATTTATTGAATATCAACTCAAAATCTTTCTGCAATCATTACCATCAAAAGAAAGTCCTCGAACTCGTCAATTTCTTTCTCAACCTCGGGTATCCATATGATGCCTACCGTGTTTCGTCCACCGCACTGAAACACTATCCGAATGACATCTCCATCATCGCAGCACACCAAAAGACGCTGGAAATCATCACCCCACACACAAAGGATACCAGCCTTCAGGAAGAAGCCATCGATACAGCACAAATGGCCACAGCCCTGGACCCGGAGAACAAAACTTTTCACAGGCAGCTCGCCAAAGCCTACCAAACCGCCCGAATGTGGGATGAAGCAAATAGCCAATGGGTGGAAATTCTCGACAAACAAGCAACACCCAGCCAGGAAGACTTGCGGGCTTACGCTGAATGTGCCTGGCAAGCCGGCTTCAAAGAGCAGGCAATCAAAGCTTGTAACTACGGTCTTAAACTCAACCCGGAAGACGGACTCATCTACCTCTTGTTGGCACAAATTCATGAAGCTGACGGAAAACAAAAGAAAGCCTACGAAAACTATTCGAAATCATTGAAGTTCACCCCCGAACAACCGGAAGTTTGGCTGGGATACGCCGATTCGTTAGCCAGAGAAAAGAAAACAAAAGAAGCACTGGCAATTCTCAAACGCGGATTAAATGCCAACCCCAACAACTTGCCAATCAAACAAAAAATCGGTGAAATTCATCTGAAAAACAAGAATTACACCGAAGCACTTGAACATCTGGAAACCGTCAGGGATTCATTGGCTGAACTTCCCGTTTCGAAAAACAACCACCTCAGAATCAAGAACGCAACTGCTTTGGGCGCTTTATACATCCAAACAGAAAAATATCAAAAAGCAATCGAAGCCTTGCAAGAAGTGCACGCACAGCACCCGACAGAAACAGCCATCGCCTACCAGTATGCATCGGCACTGCTTGCAGCAGGCCATCCGCAGGAAGCCATTCCGCCGCTCGTGCGGGTAATACAAAGCACCCCGCAGGATACCGCGCCCTATATGGACTATGCGAAGGCGCTTCTGAGCACCCAGCAGGATCCGCAAGAAGCCATTCAGGCGCTCGATTTCGTCCTGTCGAAAGAACCGGAAAACCATGAAGCACTGGCTTTGCGGGGAGATGCCTACGCCCAAAACAATCAATTCGAAAAAGCCCTGCTTTCCTACCAGAATGCATTGGAAACGCCATTAAAAGAGGACCCGTCATGGTCTGTCCGTTTACTCCTTGGCACCGGCAAAGTTGCCCTGCAAATGAAGAAAACGGATATGGCAATTGCCGCACTCAAACAGGCACAGGCAGAGGTCCCCGACAACGTCGATGTCCTGAAAACACTCGCAGACGCGTATCTTCAGGCAAAACTACCTGAAAACGCATCCGAAATCAGCAACGTCGTATTACACAAATTTCCCGAAGATGTCGATACCCATTTGTGGTACGCAAAAATCGCCAAGTCTTTATCCAGGGATAGCGAAGCCATCAAAGTACTCAAACGAGCCAAAGAAATCGCACCTGACAGACAGGATATTCTCGTTGCTCTTGGGAAAACCTACTATGAAGCGGGCAACAACGACCTTGCCCATAGCACTTTCGCTGATATTGCGGGCAACCAAAACGCGGGAGTCGATGAACTCCGTACAGCTGCCGAATTCCTGTTGAAACTCAATGATAATGCACTGGCAGCCGATGCACTCGTGCGTGCATTGAGCATAGCCGGAAAATCGAACACCATGAACAAGGCAAAAGTTGAAATTGCGCTTGATTTGGCGCAAGTCTATCAACAGCAAGACAAACCGGAAGAAGCCGTAAAACTACTGGAAGAAATCAGCCATGAATCGGACAACCTGTCAGTCAAACTGATGAAAGTCCGACTTCTCCACACTCTCGGCAGGTCACAAGCGGCACTGGCAGCATTGGAAGACGCCCTGAACAACAATCCGGATAACGCGGAATGCCATTACCTGAAAGCACAGCTTCACCGCTCCCTTGGCGATCTGGTGCCGGCGCTGCTGCACGCAAACACTGCCATGGCAGCCATCCCGGACAACGAACGCACCCGCCTTCTTGCAGCCGGGATTCAAACCGCACTGCTGGATAAAAAAGCCGCCAAGGAACTCATCAGGCTTGCCCCATCCGGGAAAAGCAAAAACATCGGCAATGCACTCGAAGCCGACAAAATCAACGATATCCAATACCCATGCACCCTTGCAGAGTTCGCAATGGAGGAAAACGATGAAATCGAAGCAGCCAATGCTTTGACCATTGCCATGAAACTATCCGGTGCGCATCCCCGCGTCATGGCTATTCAGGCACGGCTTGCCGCCCGCAGGGGTGAAATTGCCAACGCCAACCAAATTCTCACCCGCGCCGTTGAAGCACTGGAAAGCGGCGAAGCGTTCCCCCGCAATCAAGCCCCGATTGCCGGACTGACCGACGAAACCGGTTCTGCTTCCGGGTTGCGAAATACAATCTTCTCAGCAGAAGATTACTTCGGAGTAGCCGAAGCTGCTATTGATCTCCACCAATGGGATACCGCATACTTTCTCACCAAAGAAGGTGCACGGCTGGCGCCCTTCGAACCGCAATCTCACCTGAAGATTGCACGCCTGCTGGCAGAACGTGCGGAAATGGAAAGAATGTGTGTGGACTTGCTCGTCAAAAAACATGCCCCCGGTGAAACCGCCATTGCTCATACCGCCTATGAGGAATTCGAAAACGCTATCGACAAAACCAATACACTCCTTTCAGGAGAATCCATTCCCGAAAAGGAAACTGCCGAAACGATAATCCGGAACTGGCAGCTTCGTGGCGAAGCCGTTTTCAACCCGGGCAGAAATCTCCCCTCGCAGTTCGACCAGACCATACCGGAACGCAGCCTGGCTTTCTCACATATCGAAGCGCTCAGGTTGCTGGGAGATATCCGGGAAGCAGCAGAAAAAGCCAGCGGCTACCTTGAAAAAGACAAAGACTTCATTCTCTCTACACCGAAATATGCACTCATCATCGGGCTTGGCCTGGCCGGGTTGGATGCCCACAAAGCGGTCGGGATGCTGCAAAAAGCAGCCGAACTGGCAGAAGCGAATCACCACCTTTCCACGCCGCTGCTCTACGCCTTGTTGGGAATCACCGCCCGCAAAGACGGAGACCATCAAAAGGCTGTCGAAGCTATCGAAAACGCCCTTGAAATGTGGGAAGACGAACCCGAATGGCATGCTTTTTACGCCGACACCCTTCTGGAAATGGAGACCGGGAACAACCGAAAATCCGGAGCACATGCCATCCCGCACCACAAGCTGGCTGATGCAATCAGTCACCGGGAACGCTGCATCCGGCTCGAACCCGGAAACATCCACTATCAGGTTTCTCTTGCAAAAACCTACCGGCTTGCCGGACGGTTATTCGACGCCATCAAACAACTGGAAGAAACCACCCGGGAAAACCCCGACCGTCCCGAAGCATGGATGGCACTTGCCGGCATTTACCGAACCGGCAAAGAAACCGAAAAAGCCGTCGCATTTTGCAAGAAAGCGGTCGAAATAGACCCGGACAATCAGGAAAACCTGATATTCTATACCAACCTGCTTGTCGAAAATGAAGACTATCAAAACGCAGAAAAAATGGCGAGCCAGATCACCCGCGAGGATCCGCAAAACGCCAAGGCTTACCAGCTCCTCGCCCAATCATTGATCGGGCTAAACCGAAAAGAAGAAGCCATCGAAGCGCTCGAACGGGCACAAATTCTTTCACCGAATGATATTGGCCTGGAACTCGAAAAAGTCAACCTGCTCCGTCTTACCAAAGGCAAAGAGATTGCCTACAAACAGCTTGCCTTGCTTTCCGAACGTTTCCCGAAAAGTGTTTCCATACAATCCAGCTATGCGAAAGAACTCATCCAAAGAAACCAATTCAACGATGCTATCCGGGTCGTCAAACAAACCCTGAATTTGTGCGAAGAAGAAAACCCGGGCAAAGACATCGCAGAATTGCATTACCTTCTGGGAAACTTGTATCGCAGAACCGGACAGCAAGACCATGCAATTCATCACCTTTCACAATCATTGAGCATAGAACCCGAAAATGCACAAACATACATCGAAGCAGGCCGTGCCTATCAGGAACGCCACCAATATCACAAAGCCATCGAAGCATTTGAATCAGCCATTGCAATATCCCCGAACCTGTCTGATCCATATTACTACGCCGGGTTGACCTATAAAAGCATCAAGGATTATCTCAAAGCCGAAAGTATGTTCCGAAAAGCCGCTGAATATGCCCCTAACGATTTGAATATTCATCGCCAATTAGGCGCAATGGTGGCAATCAACCTTGTACACAATCGTCAGAGTGTTGTCGATAACGATGATGAATAAACCCGTCCAAACTACACGAGAAGAGTAACTATGATCAAAACAAGGCTTTCTCCCATTCCCAGCGGTGAACCGTGGCCCCGCCCGTTCGTCCGCACATTAGTCGATACGGCACTGAGCGCAAACTCGCTTCGTTTCGCCCGCAGTCTGACACAGGCATGGCTCGATACTTACCCCGGAGACCTGACTTTCCAGTACCTGTTGGCAAAAATATGGTTTGCCCGGCAGAAGCTCAACAAGTCAACGGAAATCCTCCGCAAAGTAGTGGAAACCGACCCTGAATTTCTCTCTGCGCAGAAACTCTACCAAAAATTGTTACGCAACTCGAAACACCCCTCTTTACCTTTGACAAACGGGAATGTTTACGCATTAAGTGGAAAATACAAAGGGGAAATCAAATTGCCAAAATGGAGCGAAAGCCTGATTTACGCCCGCCGCGCAATCAATCAAAACGATTACCAGCAGGCTCAAAATCTTGCACATGAAGTTCTTGCTCTTGATCCGCCATCTCCTTTGGGCGCAATCACCCACATTCGGGCTATGCTCGGTTCTCCCGAACACCCGACAGATACACCCTTGTCTTCCATACGGGCAATCACAGAACACTATCATAAAAAGTGGCCATCCTGCCTTTTCTTTGATCTTGTTCTTGTCGATACCCTTATGGATGCCGGAGAAGAAAATCAGGCAGTTGCCCTGCTTCACTATGCAGCATCCAGAGATGTCGGCGCTCAGGTCGCTAAAAGTTTGTGGGGCCCTCATCACCAGTACCTGAACATTTGGCCGAAAAAGCTCGAAGCGTATATAGACTTGTCAATTCCGGCAGATGTCGCTTCCCTGCTCGGATGGAACCAGCTTTCACAAGGGCAAGGAGACGAAACCGAAAACCAGCCGGACTCACAAACAAAAGCCGGTACTCCCGTTGCAGTTTCACTGGATGCCCTCAAAACCGAAAAAAACAAAACGAAGACCGCTCGAACAACCGAACCGGAAGTTTTGAAATCCGTCGAAAAGCAGTTGGAACGGGTTGCCCGAAGAATCAAAAAACCACAATTGGCAAAAGTAGACGGTCGTTTTCCGGTTTATGTCATCTTCACAACAAAACAAGGTTTGATTTCCAAATACGGGGCTGAAACAACCGAGGCTATTCATCGAGAATTGCAAAAACTGGCTGCCGTAGTACGCAACAAGGAACATTGGGGAGCATCCCTTGTATACGCAGACGACCCGATTTGTATGACTGCATTCGGCATCAAACCGGCAAAAGCAGCCGACCCGTGGAGTCTGAAACTGGCTATCAAGGAACTCGATAAAAAATTGGGCGAAAAAGGCTCGATGATTGGTTCGGTTCTGATTGTAGGCGGGCATGATATCGTTCCTTACCACATGCTGCCCAACCCAACCGATGACCAGGATGCCGAGATTCCGTCCGACAATCCGTATGCCACCAGAGACGAAAACTACTTCATCCCGGAATGGCCAATCGGACGCATTCCCGGCGGAAAAGAAAACGACCCCGGTTTGCTGATTAGCACAATTCGCAAAATTACTGCCTATCACCGCCAGCAAAACAAGGCACAGGAGCAGCCTTTGATCGTTTGGCTGAACTGGCTGATATCGCTTTTCAAAGGCAAGGTTCGCCCGCTTCGCCCCAAACATGAGCCATTCGGATTTAGTGCAGAAGCGTGGTTGAAAGCCTCCGTTTCGGTCTACCGTACAATCGGGAAACCGGAAGAGGTTGTAACTTCACCACCCAGTGAACTCTCCAAAGAATATTCCCTGTCACATTTTCATCTGGGGTACTTCAATCTCCACGGGCTGCCTGACGCCCCGGAATGGTACGGACAAAGTGACCCGGTAATCAACAACGGCGACCTGTTCTACCCCATCGCCATCACGCCATCTTCTTTGGAAAACAAACGGAATGGCAACGGTTCGAAAAACCGCGTACCGGAAATCATCTTCACCGAAGCATGTTATGGCGCACATTTCATCGACAAGAACATCGAAGAATCCATGGCACTGAAATTCCTGCATGCAGGTACACGTACTTTCATTGGCTCGACTGCAACGGCATACGGTTCCATCGACATGAATTTGACTTCCGCCGATTTTCTGGCAAAAACCTTCTGGCGGCTTGTCAAAGAAGGTTACCCGACAGGCGAAGCGCTTTACCGGGCAAAAATCTTCTACGCCCGCGAGATGCACAAGCGCAATAATTATCTGGACGGTGAAGACCAAAAAACATTGATTTCATTCGTCCATCTGGGTGATCCGCTTTATCTTTCTCCGCTTTTCCATAAAAAACACGCCAAGCTGGTCGAAAACCAGGCAAAAAAAGGGATTTTCAGAGAAAAGAAAAAGCTTTCCCATCTCAATACCGTGTGTGACAGTTGTGATACCTGGGACGACAATGACGCCATCCAGCCGCAAATTATGGCTCAGGTAAAATCCGTCGTCGAGCAATACCTGCCAACAATGTCAGGAGCAAACATCGCAGTCCATCAGGAAACACTCCCCACTCGAAACGGCACATCACAAGCAGGAAAAGCGAAATCCGGTGAGCAAAAACCCGGTCATAGTGTCGTGGTTCTGAGCAAACAAGTCCGGCAATCAAAACACGTGCACAACAGCTTTGCCCGTCTGACACTCGATGGTGACGGGAAAGTCGTCAAAATCACCGTTTCGAGATAACCGTTCCTGCATCAAAGCCATCACCTCCCGGCAAACTCAACACGCTGCGGGGAGGTGTTTTCATTACTATGGTTAACCGCTCACCGATGCAATACTGCGGCGGCAGCCTGCATCTGTCTCTTTTGGCTCTTGCGGGCTACATTCCCCGGATGGCGTGACGCTTTCAACACCAAAAGCAAACCCTTTCGGGTAAAATTCACGGGGACTACAAGGACTGCCGGAAAAACGGGAAATCATCCCAAACCGAAAAACCCGTTCCTGATGCAGTTCTTTCTATGCTAAAATCTGCTGTATGAATGAAAAGACAATCGCAACCAACCGCAAAGCAAGACATGATTATTTCATCTACGACACCTACGAGGCGGGGCTCGTTCTTTCCGGTAGTGAAATAAAATCCGTGCGCGCTGGTCACGTAAGCATCAAGGAAGCCTATATCAGGATAGAGAATCATGAAGCCTGGCTTGTCGACGCGTATATCGCACCTTACGATCAGGCAAGCCACTTCAACCATGAACCGCGGCGCAAACGCAAACTCCTTTTGCATCGAAAAGAAATCAACAAACTGTGGGATAAAGTACGTCAAAAAAGCATGACGATTGTTCCCCTGCGCCTATATCTCAAATATGGACGTGCGAAACTGGAAATTGCTGTTGCAAAAGGGAAAAAGCAGTACGACAAACGTCAAACCCTTGCCAAACGTGATGCGCAAAGGGAAATCGAAAGACAATTTTCCCGTCGAAGGGATTAAACACGTCAATGACCCTACCGTCCACCATCGGAGGTATCAATAAACTTTCCCTGCCGGAAAAACGCAGGATTTATTCTCGGCTGATTCCTCCCCGGCTCTTGTCTGTATTCGACATTCCGTCATCCTTCGTTGATTCGGACGGGAACGATTTGCTCTTCCTGAAATGCCCATCCGGGTCAAGCAGCCTTGAAATTTCTCTTTTTCACCAATTCGGCTTTCCGGACCCCGTGCTTTACGGACACATCACTGATACACTTGCGGGAAGGCTCCACATCCTGCTATACATTCTCAACGACCCAAACACACCCCGTTTCGATGTCGACAAAATGCCCGATGGCACACCAACCCGGTTCGGAACACGACGCCGGAACATCCCCGCAGAAACCGCATCGATGCAGGCAGGGCTGGCACCCGGCCAAATCCGGCGGGGACCACATCTATTGCTCGCAGCAACAACGACTTTCGAAGCTTTTGTCAAGTATCTGGGGCACGATATTTACTTCGTCGAACCGCTTTATTATCATAACGCGATTATTTTCGAACGCTATGGGTTCGCCTATCAAATTGGACGCCGTCTTATGGAAAAAATCCAGGACGGCTTTTCACCTCAGGGGAACCTGCTGCCATTGCTGAACAACACCTCCCCCTTTCGCACACCGGAAGCAGCAAACAGCATCAGGCTGAGATCGTGGGCGATCCACGACGGTATCCTGGGAAGCCCGTTTGCAAACGTAACGATGTACAAACAAATAGGGAAACATGCCGGCGTATGTACGTGCCCGGGTTGTCAATGGTGATACTATGTTACACAACAATCTCATCGCATTAGTAATTACATTTGTTGTTTCCATCGTCTGGCTGCGTGTCAATGATTACTTTGCACACAAAGGCTGGGTTAGCAGCCACCTGAGCCGCAAAATCATTCACATGGGTACGGGACCGGTCTTCGTCTTATGCTGGCTGCTCTTCGACAACGCCCCGATTGCCAGATACCTTGCCGCACTGGTTCCATTGCTAATCACGATCCAGTTCGCACTCATCGGGCTTGGCATCATCGAAGACGAAGCAGCCGTCAAAGCCATGTCCCGCTCCGGCAACCGCCGTGAAGTTCTCAAAGGACCGCTTTTTTACGGAATCGTCTTCGTAATCATGACTATCCTTTTTTGGAAAGAATCCGCCATCGGGATGACAGCCCTGATGCTGATGTGCGGTGGAGACGGGCTTGCTGACATTCTGGGGAGGGCCTACGGGAAGACACATCTGCCATGGGCACCCCGCAAAACCTGGGTAGGCTCTTTGGGTATGCTTCTCGGAGGCTGGATTTTCGTTGTCTTCATCATTGCGGTGTATACTGCATTGGGAGCTTTGCCCGGATCACTCACTTCTTATATTTTCCCTGTCACGGTCATAGCGGTTGCAGGAACGATCGTTGAATCCTTGCCTTTGAACGACATCGACAATTTCACGGTAACCTTTGCAGCCGTCCTTCTGGGATTGGTTTTATTCCCATAACAACTTTCAAATAATAACGACAATCAGGATAAATATGATACCTATCAATGGAAACCAACTGACAATCGAAGAAGTCGTGCGGGTTGCACGCCATCACGAAAAAGTTACACTGGCGGCTTCAGCCCTTAAGAAAATCCGGCAGTCCAGACAATGGGTCGAGACCATCACCCAAAAGGATAAGCCGGTTTACGGAATCAATACAGGTTTTGGTATTTTCTCCAACAGGAAGATATCCAACGAGGATTCTGCCAAACTGTGCAGAAATCTGATATTAAGCCACTCGGTCGGTACCGGAGCGTTCCTCCCGGAAGAGGTCGTCCGTGCTGCCATGCTGATTCGCGCCAATACACTGGCAAAAGGCTATTCGGGGGTGCGGCCTGCAATTGTCGAAACCCTGCTGGAAATGCTTGAAAAAGATGTAATTCCTCTCATCCCCTCACAAGGCTCCCTGGGTTCATCGGGCGATCTCGCCCCGCTTTCCCACCTCGCGCTGGTTTTCACAACGGATGCCAAAGACCTCGAAGAAGAGTCGGGTTGGGCAACCTACAAAGGAAAGAAAATGAGCGGCAAGGCAGCCATGCTGGCAGGCGGAATCAAACGCATCATCTTGCAGGCAAAAGAGGGCCTGGCATTGAACAATGGCGCTTCTTTCTCGGCCGCTATTGCCACCCTTGCCGTTCACGATGCAGAATGTCTGCTGCGTTCTGCGGAAATATCGCTGGCAATGAGCATGGAAGCATTGCTCGGCGTAACCGCCGCTTACGATCCCCGAATCCACGCGGTACGCAGCCACCCCGGACAAATCATCGTCGCCAAAAACCTGCGTGACCTGATTGCTGGCAGCACCCTGGTTGATTCGACCGAAAGAGTCCAGGATGCCTACTCCTTGCGCTGCGCCCCTCAGGTGCAGGGAGCAGCAATCGATGCCCTTGGTTTCATTCGCGAAATGATCACCCGGGAAATCAATGCAGCAACAGACAACCCCCTGCTTTTCAACCCCGGTGTGGCACTTTCAGGCGGGAACTTTCACGGAGAGCCAATCGGAATGGCGATGGATTTTCTCAGCATCGCGCTAACGGAAGTTGCCGGAATTTCCGAAAGACGTATTTTCCGCCTTACCGATTCAAAACTAAACGAAGGGCTGCCTCCCATGCTTGTCGATTCCCCCGAAGCAGCCGGGCTGAATTCCGGGCTAATGATGCCTCAATATACCGCCGCTTCGCTCGTTTTGGAAAACCAGACCCTCGCGTCTCCGGATTCTGTTTATTCCCTGCCCACCTCTGCCGAACAGGAAGACCATAATGCGAACGCCATGACCGCTGCCAGGCATACCCGTCAGATCGTCGAAAATACCGCTCACGTGATTGCCACGGAAATCTATTGTGCAGCCAGAGCATTGGATATCCGCATGCGTCAATATCCGCACGCAAAATTAGGGCTTGGCACCCGGACCGCACACCGCTTCATTCGTGCCCACGTACCCTATCGGGCAGAAGACAGCTGGTGGGGCCCTGAAATCAACACGGTCAGAGAGTTGGTGCTTCGCGGTGAACTAAACCGCCAAGTTGAACAAACACTGGGAGAATAACCGGCACACCGGATAGCCTTGTTCATCCGGCGTGAAATAGAAACGTACAAATATGGAACCGTTGAAACTCGACCTTGATCAATTTTCGAACGCAATCATCAAAATCTCGCCTGCCGCCGTGCAAGCCATCAAGCAAGTCATCGCTGCGCAATCCGGCGAAAGTGCTGCCATTAGACTATACGCCCGAAACCTTGGTATTCCCGGAATACGCTACGGCATGACAATCGATGAAAAAATCCGGGATAATGATACGCTCATCGAGATTCAGGAGATACGCATTGTGATTGATCCTTCATCCATCGAGTATCTTCGGGGCGCTTCCATCGACTATGACGATACCCAACCCAAAACCGGCTTTAAAATCAATGCTCCGAACAAGAACCGGCAGTGTGCAACCAAACAGGCTTTCCAACAAAACCATCGGAAGTGATTCAATCTTCGTGAGAAAAAGCCTGTTTGTCTTCTCACGCTTTTCCGGCTATTTCGTTGTGCTACGCCAGCCACATTGATTGAATGAAAGAACACGGGGCGGGAATACTATCTTCTGCTTAAAATGGAAATCATCATTCCAAACAAACCCAGAATTCCCATACCGACAATCAGAAAACCCATCGGAAGCCCCCCGCCCGAATGACTTTCCTTAACGGTAAACGTCGGGATAACCAACGGCGGCGGCGGTGTAAACGTCGGCAGCCTTGTCGGCGGAATTTCCACAACGAACTGCGCAGCCAGAGTAGGATCGACGGTTGGTGTTGTCCGCGGAGTAGGAGTCGGCGGCGGTTCGACAATTGGCAATTCGCCTTTTACGCGCACCAATGGTGAATACACCCAGGCTACACTTCCCTCGACACCGAGATAAACAATTTGCACCCACAAACCGCCCGGTGTACGCCCGATTGCCGGCACCTGCTGCCTGTTGAGCAACACACCAACTTCCGGATAATCAACACCCGGCCCGGAACGTACATTAATCTGATCTTCAGGATCGGAATAAACAATCGCTATCGGCCCTGTCGGCGTTCCCGTTACCGTGGGAACATCGACAGTTGGTTGTTGGTGCATGGGCCCGGCATACCCGCTGGGTACGATCGCCGCTAACGCAAAACATGCAAGTAACAGGCATGCACTGATAAACATCCCTTTCAACCGATTCTGCATAAAACCTCCAAACGAAACCAAATAACATCTCAAGCGTATATTATAGTAGAAGAATGAACAACCAAAAAGGCGAAAACCATATCAGCTTAAATCGTTTGCTGATATAATCCAACAAATCATGGCTGCTAAAATATACCACGGTGACATCGAACCATCCCTGTTTGCGCAAGCGCTGATTGCCGAGTTCAATCACGGCAATCTGGTTGCACAGCAAATTGGCAATCAGCATGAAATCATCGTCCAGATTGCAACCCCGAAAATGCGGGCTTCTGGCGGTGATACGGCTGTATCGGTTTCGATCAAGAAAGTGAAAGACGGGGTCTCGATCGAAGTAGGCAACCAATCGTGGTTTGGTATTGCTGCCAGTCTGGGTGTCTCGGCACTCTCTGCCATCAGAAATCCTTTTTCGATTATCAGCCGTCTGGATGATATTGCCCAGGATGTCGAGAATATTCAGCTCACCGATAAAATTTGGGAAAAGATCAACGATGTAGCCCATTCAGCCAGGGCATCTTTCGAATTGTCGGAAAGGCTAAAACGTATCGTCTGCGAATATTGCAACACCCCCAACCCTGTCGGTCAGGCAAACTGCATAGCCTGCGGTGCCCCGTTAGGTAACAGCCAGCCAAACACATGCCCGATATGCGGTTTCGTCCTCAAAAAGGGAGAAACGACCTGCCCGAACTGCGGGTACAATCTCTAAACTTTCAGTATCCCCCGTTCTCAACACACCAAAAGCGAAAACCTGCGAAGCGGGAAACATCACGCGTTGAAATGCCAGCGTATTCACTGACGAAGAAAACAATCCGTCTCCTCAATCGATTAAATCCGCGCCAATGAACACCCCCGTTTTTTGCCGATAACCAACCTGTTTTCGTGAAGCGGCTTCATCACACCAACGGACAAGCACCAGTAAACAAACCGGTGACTTAATCAGCCTTTCAGCAACACCAATGCCTGACGAGCTGCATCCAGCAACGTATCTTCTTCCGCCTGTGCAGACGGGGCAAAAGCCATCGCCCGCTGTCCTCTGCTCCGGTTTTCGAGCCTGGTCACCAGCCGCTCCAGCATCGGAATCGTATCCAGATACCCGACCAGCCCGGAAAAACGAATCGCCTGTTTTCTGATTGTCAAAGGCATCTTCCTGTCGGAAAACAAGAAAGCCAATGCGTTTCCGCCAAACGAGCAGGCATTCAGCAACGAAGCGACACTCGCCTCTGCCGGCGGATACTTATCCGCCAATTCCAGCAAGCTGTAAATTTCCCGCGTCCGCATTCCCGACAAAAAGCTTTTCAACATCTGCCTGACCTTCCCGGAAGCAGTCACCCCCTTGTCCATAGGAACGAGTACATTCCCCAAGGCAACCACAATTTGATAGCGCAAATCGAGATCCGTTTCCAGGATTCGTGTGGCAAACAAATAGGCAACCAGCGGGTATGTTTTCGGGGCTTGAATAGCCAGCAATTTCTCGACGGCTTTCTCTCTCACCGGGAGATCCGGATAAACCATCTCTTCCGCTGCCTGCCATACATTCGGCAGGTCCTGCGTGTGTTCACCCTGAGCATCAGGCTGATCGAACAGGTACGGGCGGGGTGTGTCCTCTTTTTTCATATGCACACAATATGCGGTTGAATTCCTTTTCCAAAATCGTCAAATACCGGATAGCAATCCCGCGCCCATAGTGAAGCGAAGATTGCTCCCCTTTTCCGGGCCCCTGATACCGAACCACACAAGAAACCGGTACATCAACATGCATGAATTCCCCTGATGCACTATAAACTTTTCTTTCTGCGATCCTCGATAGAAGCAAGCAGCGCAGTGAAAGCATCGGCAAAAGATTCGACACCCTTGTCTTCCAGTTCCTGGGTAACCGCTGCCATCGATACCCCAAGCGCTTCCACTTCTGCGAATACGCTTCTGGCATCCTCCACTCCCTGTTCGAGTGTCAAGGCAACCGTTCCATGATCCTTGAATGCCTTCAAAGTCTTGGGCGGAACAGTATTGACCGTATGAGGGCCAATCAAACTATCGACATACAAAGTATCCGGATAAGCCGGGTTCTTCGTGCTGGTCGACGCCCACAAGGGCCGCTGGATATTCGCACCGTGCTCCTCGAGCGCCTTGAAACGCGGGGAGTTGAAAGTTTTCCTGAATTCCTGATACGCAAGTTTGGCACTCGCGACAGCCAGCTTGCCTTTCAACGCCGCAGCTTTCGATGTTTTGCTGCCTTCGGCTTCGGCCGCATCCAGCCGCTTGTCGACATTAGTATCAATTCGGGAAACGAAAAAGGACGCCACGGAAGCAATCCCGTCGATTGGCAATCCCTGTTCCAACCGCTTTTCCAGTCCCGAAAGATAAGCCTGCATTACCTCCTGGTAGCGGTCGAGCGAAAAAATCAAGGTAACATTGATATTCATTCCTTCGGCAATTGCCTCGGTGATCGCTGGCAATCCTTCTTTGGTCGCCGGGATTTTCACCATCAAATTCGGACGGTCTACCATTGCCCAAATCCGTTTGGCATCTTTCAGGGTGCCTTGGGTATCATGCGCCAGAAAGGGGCTTACTTCCATACTTACATAACCATCTCCGCCGGAAGATTCCCGATACAACGGAGCGAACAAATCCGCTGCCGCCTGAATATCCTCGACAGCCAATGCTTCATAAATACCGACTTTATCCAAACCTTTTTTCGCCAAAGGAACAAGTGCCCGGTCATATTCGCTGGTTTGAGCAATCGCCTTTTTGAAAATACTCGGGTTGGAAGTAACCCCGCGTATATCCCCGTCTGTAATCATTTGTGCAAGAGCACCATTTTTTAAAATACCGCGTTCGATATTGTCATACCATAACGCCTGCCCCAAAGCATGCAATTCATCGATCCTGCCACTCATTTTTGCTCCTTGACCAATCATATTCTCTCGTGCTCATCGAATTATATCCCAATCATTATACCTTTTCTCATGCAGTTCATCAGGTAGCATGTTTTTGCGAAAGGCAAACCCTGTCATTACTTCTTGCATTCCCGAACTCGATTCGCCAATAATAATGACAATATTTTTCCACACTTTTTTTATGTGACAACCATCACAATAAGTTTGTGCTATTCATAACTATCGTATTTACTTATATTCTTTAATACTTAACTACGCACAAAGGTCCGCTTTGAAATGGACAATACTAATTAAAGAATGAGCACAAAATCTGGCGAAAGGGGGCGCAGAGACACATGCTCAGAATTCGTTCTTTAATGGTGAGCAATCCTTTACAACGACTGAGGAGGTCTTTATGGAAACACCATCAATAAGCACAGCAAGAGCGCCAACGTTTTTCGAAGAAGTGGTCACTGCTACTCCAGGCGGAGACCCGAAATTAATAAACTGCATCCAATGCGGAACGTGTGGCGGGTCGTGCCCCTCCGGCGCAGATATGGATCATACCCCCAGGAAACTTTTTGCCATGATCAATGCGGGCATGAAGGAAGAAGTCCTCAGCAGCAACACACCATGGTATTGTGTTTCCTGTTATTACTGCATGGTGCGCTGTCCTCAGGAAATCCATATCACTGACATTATGTACACACTCAAAAGGATGGCGATCAAAGAAGGCTATTACAAAGAGTCAAGTGCTGCTGAAGCCCCCAGTTTTTCCGAAACCTTCATCGGATACGTGGAGAATTATGGGCGCAGCTTCGAACTCGGTTTGGCTACCAAACACCACTTGCGCTATCATCCAATCAACGCCATGCGCATTGCAACGACAATGGGTCTTGGTATGTTTCTCAAAGGACGTATGGATTTGAAGCCAACGCGAATTAAGAACATGCCCCAGCTCAGAAAAATATTGAACAAGGCAAAAGAAATCGGAGGTGAGGCATGAAATACGGATATTACCCCGGTTGTTCACTGGAAAAGAATGCAATTGCTTACCATTTATCAACGATGGCCGTTGCCAAACCACTGGGGATCGAATTCGTGGAAGTTAACGACTGGAATTGCTGCGGCGCCACCGAATACTTTTCTATCGACGCACTGGCTGCATATGCACTCGTCGGCAGAAACCTTGCTTTGGCATCTCAGCAAAAAACCAATGGTGACGAAAATCAACTGATTGCACCATGCAGCGCCTGCTACCTCAATTTGCTCAAAACCGACCATTACATGGCTGAAGACAACAAATTGAACAACGACGTCAATCAGGCACTGGCAGCTGGCGGGCTGCATTACGATCCGGGGAGCGTAAAAGTACGCCACCTGCTCGATATCATCGTCAACGATATCGGTTTCGATGCCATCAAAGAAAAAGTTACCAAGCCTTTATACAACATCCGCGTAGCACCCTATTACGGGTGCCTGATCGCACGTCCCGGGTCGATGGAATCATTCGATGACCCGGAATACCCGACCAGTCTCGATGAACTGACCAAAACACTCGGCGCAGAAGTCGTCGATTTTCCGCTCAAAGCGCACTGCTGCGGTGGTCACATGACCCAAATCAGTGAAAACACTGCGCTGGAACTCATCAGACGCCTTTTGAAAAACGCCGCTGACTACAATGCCGATATGATCGTTACACTTTGCCCGATGTGTCAGCTCAATTTGGATGCTTACCAGGATGCTGTCAACAAGCACTTCGGCACGAATTATCATATTCCCGTTCTTTACTTCACCCAGCTGATGGGGCTGGCTTTCGGCCTGCCGGAAAACGATTTGGGTTTCGGAAAAGAATTCGTCGATGCCAAACCAGTGCTGGAAAAGATCGGCACAGAAGCTCCCAAACCAAAGGCGAAAAAGAAACGCCGACCGAAAGAAGCTTTGCCTTTGCCTGTTTTACCGGAGGAGAGATAAACCATGACCGAAGAAAAAATAGGTGTTTACATCTGTCACTGCGGAACGAATATCGCCGGCACAGTCGATGTCGAAGAAGTTGCCAAATGGGTCGGAGAAAATCTGGACAAAGACGGTGTCATCATTTCCCGTGATTACAAGTTCATGTGCTCGAGTCTTGGGCAGGAACTCATCCAGGCAGATATCAAAGAAAAAGGGTTGAACCGCGTCATCGTTGCCGCATGTTCACCCCACCTGCATGAAAAAACCTTCCGCTCCGCGTGCAAGAACGCCGGATTGAACCCTT
The DNA here is from genome assembly GCA_964457375.1 of uncultured Anaerolineales bacterium. GTDB lineage: Bacteria > Chloroflexota > Anaerolineae > Anaerolineales > UBA11858 > G519. Next base: position 95,293 of record CAYWFK010000001.1, on the reverse strand, counting down.
ATCTTTGTGAAATGGTGTCAATCCGCGAACATGTTTCCTGGGTGCACAAAGATAAGGCAATCGCCACGGAAAAGGCCAAAGCACTCGTCGCCGGCGGCGTCCGGAAAGTAGTCAAAGACGAACCGCTCGAAGATATCCGCGTTCCTATCAACCCGGCAACATTGATTGTCGGAGCAGGGATTGCGGGTATTCAAGCTGCTCTGGAAATTGCCAATAGCGGTTTTCCGGTCATTCTCGTCGAACGGGATTCTTCCATCGGCGGGCACATGGCGCAATTTGACAAAACATTCCCGACGCTCGATTGTGCAGCCTGCATTCTCACGCCAAAAATGGTCGATGTTGGCAACCATCCCAATATCACTTTGTTGACTTTGAGTGATGTGGAAAAAATCGATGGCTATGTCGGCAATTTCACAGCCACAATCCGGAAACACGCCCGTTACGTCAATGAAGACGCGTGCACGGGATGCGGAATCTGCATCGAAAAATGCCCAATCAAAGTCATCGATACGAACTTCGAAGCCGGTTTGGGCTACCGCAAAGCCATCTACCGCAATTTCCCCCAGGCAATACCAAAGTATCCGGTCATCGATACGGAACATTGCACCTACTTCCAGCGCGGAAAATGCAAAGCGTGCCAGCTCTTCTGCCCGACACAACCGAACTCCATTGATTTCGAACAAAAAGACGAAATCATCAAAATTGACATCGGCAATATCATCCTGGCAACAGGGTATGATTTGTTCGATGCCCGGAGAATCCCGCAATACGGATATGGACGTCTGGCAAACGTTTTCACCAGCCTGGAATTCGAACGTATGTGCAACGCCTCCGGGCCGACAGAAGGGAAAGTCTTCCTGCGTGACGGTGTAACCCAACCCAAGAGCGTTGGAATCATCCACTGCGTCGGAAGCAGAGACAAAAACTACAACAACTATTGTTCGTCGATATGTTGTATGCAAAGCCTGAAATTCGCGCATCTCGTCAAGGAACGCACAGGCGCTGAAGTATACGAGTTCTACATCGATATGCGTACTGCCTTCAAAGATTACGATGAGTTCTATTAGCGGGTTTTGCAAGAGGGTGTACATTTCGTGCGCGGCAAAGTGGCAGAAGTCACTGATGCTGCCCGCCAGCCTGGCGAAGAAGGAAAGCTGATCATTCAGGCGGAAGATACTTTGATTGGAAAACAAAGACGCATTCCTGTCGATATGGTCATTCTCTCCGCAGCCATTGAGCCGAGAAAGGATTCAAACGAAGTTGCCAAACAATTCGGGATTTCGTGCAGCTCCAATGGTTTTTACATCGAAAAGCACCCCAAACTGGATCCGATCGCGACTTTGACAGAAGGCATTTTCATCGCCGGCGCATGCCAGGGGCCCAAGGATATTCCATCGAGCGTTACTCAGGGAGCAGCTGCCGCTGCACGCGTGCTCGGACGTATCCAGTCGAAGGAACTTTTCCTCGAACCGGTAAGAGCAAGCGTCATCGAAGAAAAATGCTCCGGATGCCGCATCTGCAACGATCTCTGCCCCTTCAATGCAATAACTTTCAACGAAGAACGCAAAGTGACAGAAATCAACCAGGCTCTTTGCCAGGGTTGCGGCACCTGTGTTGCAGCATGCCCGTCAGCTGCGATCTACGGAACGCAGTTCAGCAACGAGCAAATTCTTGCCCAAATCGAAGGGATTTTGTCTTTACCCGTTGACGGAGCACAAGCAAAAACCCCGGAGACCGTCCCGGCCTGAGGGCAGGAGGAGATAAACCATGACAGATCAAACCAAATTTGAACCAATTGTTGTTGGGTTTACATGCAACTGGTGCAGCTATCGTGCTGCAGACCTGGCAGGAATGTCCCGGATGAAATACCCACCCAATATCAGGCTTGTAAGAATGATGTGCTCTGGCCGTCTTGACCCCGCTTTTGTGCTTAAAGCTTTCAGAAGCGGCGCTGATGGAGTCCTGATTTCCGGGTGCCACCCCGGGGAATGCCACTATCTGGAACAAAACTATAAAATGCTAAAACGCTTTGTCTTGTTGAAAAAATACCTAACACAAATGGGTTTGGAACAAGACAGATTGAAACTGCTTTGGGTTAGTGCAGCAGAGGGCGCCCGCTTCGCCGAAGAAGTAACAAAAATGGTCGAAAAAGTAAGAGCTTTGGGACCCCTGAACTGGGAAAAGAACTTCGAAGAAAACGGCAATCACCCTATCCCTGTGTCTATCGAAGCAAACGAGGAGGTAACCGCATGAGTGAAAACGGAAAACCGAAACTGGCAATGTACTGGAGTTCTTCATGTGGTGGCTGCGAAATTTCCGTGCTCAACATCCACGAACATATTCTGGATGTCGATGCCGTCTTCGATTTAGCCTTCTTCCCCTGCATTGCTGACTTCAAACGCAAGGATGTGCTCGAATACCCGGACAACTACATCGATATAACCCTCTTCAACGGCGCTATCCGGAATTCCGAGAACGAGGAAATGGCACATCTTCTTCGAAAGAAATCGAAGATTTTGGTTGCATTTGGCTCTTGTGCCTACGAAGGCTGCATTCCTGCACTTTCCAACCTCACATCCAAAGAAGCGACCTTTAATACAGTCTATCTTGACAACCCAACCATCGACAACGAAAAAGGCACCCTTCCACAAACTACCACAGAAATGCCGGAAGGGGAACTGGAATTGCCTTTTTTCTACAATACCGTCAAAGCACTGGACCAGGTTGTCGACGTTGATTATTACATTCCCGGCTGCCCCCCTGAGCCTCATCAAATTTGGGCGGTGCTGGAAATCGTCGTTGCTGCACTCACCAAAGGCGGGCCGCTGCCCCCCAAAGGGTCTGTCGTCGGGGCGAAAGATGTTGCCGTCTGTGAAGAATGTCCGCGTGAACGCAACGAGAAAGTCATTGCACGCTTCTACCGTCCATACGAAATCGATCCGGACCCTGACCTTTGCCTTCTCGAACAAGGCATCGTCTGCATGGGCGTGGCAACCCGCGGTGGCTGCGGCGCCTTGTGCCCCCAGGTAGGTATGGGATGCAGGGGCTGCTACGGTCCGCTGCCCGGGGTCGAAGATCAGGGCGCAAGCATGCTAAGCGCAATTGCCTCTGTCATCGACATCGGTGAAATTCCCGGCAGCGAAGAAGAATTGGAAAAGAAAATCGAAGAGGTCATCGCCACCATCCCTGACCCTGCGGGAACTTTCAACAGGTTCAGTATGGCAAAATCCATACTTCGCAGAACACGAATTAACGGTAACGGGAAAGGAGATTGAGTATGAAACGCATCACCATTGATCCCATCACCCGGCTTGAAGGACATGGGAAAATCGAAATCTTTCTCAACGAGGAAGGTGAAGTAGCCAACGCCTATCTCCAGATCCCGGAACTGCGCGGCTTCGAACAGTTTTCCGTTGGACGCCCTGCGGAAGAAATGCCGAGAATCACCAACCGCATCTGCGGCGTCTGCCCCGAAGCCCATCATATGGCAGCCACCAAGGCACTGGATGCGCTGTTCCATGTCGAGCCATCTTCGGCAGTCAAGAAGCTGCGTGAACTGTTTTACTCTGCCTTTTACGTCACCGACCACACCGTTCACTTCTATGCTTTGGGAGCCCCGGACTTCATTCTGGGCCCGGATGCCCCCGCAGCAGAAAGAAACATCCTCGGCGTGATTCACAAAGTTGGTGTCGAAATCGGCAAGAAAGTCATCGATACCCGTAAACGAAACCACCACATTATTCAAATGCTCGGTGGACGCGGTATTCACCCGGTCGCCGGGCTTCCGGGCGGCTGGTCGAAATCAATGACCAAAGAAGAGCGGGACGAAATCGAAGGCTATGCCAACGAAAATGTCGAGTTTGCACTGTTCAGTTTGCAGCTCTTCGAAGATATCGTGCTGGGCAACAAATCCTATGTGGATTTGATCACGTCCGATACCTTCACCCATCATACTTACTATATGGGGACGGTCGACGAAAACAACCGCATCAACTTCTATGATGGCAAGATTCGGGTTGTCGGTCCGGAAGGAAAAGAGTTCATCAAGTACCACCCGAAAGACTATGCGAAGCATATTGCCGAACATGTCGAACCGTGGTCGTACCTCAAATTCCCTTACCTCAAAGCAATCGGATGGAAAGGCTTCGTGGATGGCAAGGACAGCGGCGTTTACTGTGCCACACCGTTATCACGCCTGAACGCAGCGGACGGAATGGCGACACCCAAAGCACAGGAATTTTATGAAAAATTCTACGAAACTTTGGGGAGCAAGAAAGTAGACGGACGTTATCAGCCGGTTCATTTCCGCCTGGCAACGCACTGGGCACGCCTGATCGAAATGCTCTACGCAGCCGAACGCATGGTCGAGCTGATTCATGATCCTGAAATCACCAGCCCGAATGTCCGTGCTAAAATCACCGAAAAACCGGATGAGGGAATTGGCAGCGTCGAAGCACCCCGCGGAACACTTACCCACCATTACAAAACCGACGAAAACGGCATTCTGACACATGTAAATCTGGTTGTAGGAACAACGAACAACTACGCCCCAATTAATATGTCGATCAAGAAAGCCGCTCAGGGGTTAATCAAAAAAGGTACGGTCGTTTCGGATGGATTGTTGAACATGGTAGAAATGGCATTCAGGAATTACGATCCCTGCATGTCTTGTGCTACGCACTCCCTCCCGGGCCAAATGCCGATGGAGCTTATCATCCGCGATGCCGATGGCAACCAAATCGACCGCTTGACCCAATATCTGGATTAATACAAAAACCGGCAGGGCTTCAAAACCCTGCCGGTATTGTAAAATATACTATGATGAAAACTCTTGTAATCGGTTTGGGAAATCCAATACTGACAGATGATGGTGTTGGTGTCAAAGTCGCCTATCGTATTCGCGAAACGCTTGAAAAGAACCCCTTGCCTGATGTCACCGTTACCGAAGCTTCGGTCGGGGGTTTGCGTTTGATGGAAACCTTGCTGGATTATGAGCGTGTTTTCATCATCGATGCAATCCTACCGGAAAACAAAGAAAAAGCCCGAACAGGCACGTATCGTCGCATCACAATCGAAGATTTACGGAACCTCAGCCCTACACAACACAGCGCATCTGCACACGATACCACGCTGGTAACAGCGCTCGATATGGCAGAAAGGCTGGGGTTTTCCATACCCAAGCAAATTATCATCTACGCCATCGACGTAGAAAACGTACTCGAATTCAGCGAAAAACCGACCGCCAATGTAGAAAAAAGCATTCCGCTTGTCACCCAGGCAATCATGGAAGAACTGTTGGCTGACAATCAATTGACAAACTGAAACCGGAGGACAAAGGATGATTTCACCCGAAACAATTCGCATGTATTCGTTTTTCTCGGGTCTGACCAACGATGATATCATCCAGCTGGCAAACGCCGCTGAATTCATCGATTTCGAGCCCGGAGAATACCTTGTGCACGAAAACGACCCGCTTACCCATTTCTACATCGTCGTCGAAGGCAAAGTTGCTGTCACCACAAAAGTTCCCGATCCTGAAAAAGTACAACAGAAATCAAAAATGCTCACCGGTGAAACACTGGAAACCAAAGAGATCCAAACCAGCACCGTAGGCAGCGGACAGGTATTTGCATGGTCGGCAATGGTTCCCCCGTATTCTGCAACAGCAAACGTCAAAGGTTTAACCAAAGGGAAAGCTATCCGTTTCGATTCCGTAAAATTACGACAAGCCTTCAAGAGCAATCCCCGTTTTGGGTATCTAATGCTCCAAAAAGCCGCCGAAATTTTGCGTAACAGGATGAAAGATATGCGCACCGAATCACTCTTGTGCATTGTCAAATGAAAGTCTTCCCCATGGTTATCACCTGAGCAACTTGTTCTGCCGTCTGAAAACAATCATCCGCAATCGCCTAAACCCAACCGATTGCGGATAGTTTATTCAAATTCACTTCACCTGGTTGTGGTTCCGTTAACCTAGCCATTCCTCGAACGGGCAACAATCCATTCCATCATACCCAGAACGCCAAAAACAACGGCCAAAAGTGCCAAGCCGCCAAGCAAACAAAACACCCCCATAATCGACGCTTCCCTGCCATAAAACAGGAAAATCAAGCCGTCGCCAACAAGGAACAAAAGAAACACAAAACCGGCAATTAACTGCAAATCGGTTTGCTTTGCGTACTTTCTCAAGTCTCTCATCGCGCTTTTTCCTTTCAATTCAATCAACGGCTGCGTGTCTGGCAAGAGCTGTTATTTCCAGAATTCGAGCTTTCTCCACAATCTCTGCTTCCAGTCCGTCATTCGGAGCAATTCAGGCAAAGCCCTCTCTGCGGCTATTTCCCCAAGCTTCACCACTTTGGAAACATCTACCTTTTCCAGCACCCCGATTTCAGCAACATCAGGACGAATAATCACATCGGGCTTGTCTTTCTCCAGCATTAACTCCGTCAGCATTCTCTGGCCAATATCCAGAGAATTCAGGAAAATCTCAAACGCCTGCGCAACCCGCAATCGGGTGATAGGCTCCAGGGCAGGCGGTGTTTGGAATAAGGTCGAGGCAGACAAATTCGACCAGGCTTCCGGTTCGGGGCTAAGCACCGATGCCACGACCGGATCGGTATCATCGAGCGATCTGGCAACAGATACAGGAACCGGGTCCAGCACACCGCCATCGACAAGCAGCGCATCCCCCCATTTTTTGGGTGGAAACACGCCTGGGATTGCAATCGTTGCCATCAACGCATCGACAACCCGCCCGCTTTGCAAAACAACCTCTTTCTGTGAATGAATGTCAACTGCGGTTACCGCACACGGGATTTTCAAGTCATCGAAAGTCCTTTCGCCAAGCATCTCCGTAAGAATTCGGGCAACGCCATCCAACCCAAAAACCGCCGGTGCACCCGTCCTGCCTAGCCCATAAAGTTTCTTCCTGCTTGCCTTTGCAATTTCTTCTTCGATTTCATCAGGCGAATAACCCGCGGCATAAATACAAGCCACCAATCCCCCGGCACTTGTCCCGGAAACTGCACGAATGTCGAAACCTTCCCGCTCCAACACCCGCAGCACGCCAATATGAGCATTTCCCTTTGCCCCGCCCCCACCCAGGGCAAGCGTAATATTCATTTGATTTCTCCCGTCTTCGAAACATCAGATTGAGTTCCGGCGTTTCGTAATTCTTCGTTTATTTTGAATTGTCTCGTCATCCTGTCAGGTAATCTTTCGGTATCATCGTCAAATTCGAAACAGCCTGTTCTTCTGTCAGTAATACGCCTGACAAGTTGTTTAAGTTTCATCATAACAGATTACCAGCCTTTTCGTAAAAATTCCAGCTGGTTCTTTCAGCTTCTTGTTTGGTGATGAGGGAAAAAGGAAAGATATAACGGAAACCGGAAGAAACCCACAAATCGGCGGCTTGCCTTAAAGTTTGCATTAACCGCCAAATTCCCCCATTAGAAAACCGGAAATCTGTCCCGTAAGCATTACTGACTATGCGCAAATACTTCGGCGTTTTTCTACGGGTATGATTGCGTCGGATCAGGCCCCGGATAGGCTGTTGGTCTCGGTGTATTGACCACTGTCGGGGAGGGTCTGTGTGTCGGTGCGGGAACATGGGTATTTGTCGGTCTCGGGGCCGATGTGTTTGTCGGTCTCGGGACCGGTGTATTCGTTGCTTCAGGTGGCAGCGTGCGCGTCGGCTTTGGTTTCACAGTCGGCTGTCTCGTGCTTGTCAACGTCGGATAAATGACCGCTGTACTCGATGCCGTATTGGTCAGTTCCCATGTCGGTGTTGCAGAAAGCAGGATCGTCGGCGTTGCCGACGGAGTCATCCCCGAAAGTGTTGCCGTGGGCAAAATAATCTTCACCGTTGGGCTTGGTGTCTTTGCTGTTCCGGCTGTGGTCACTTTTGGTTTTACAGCAGTATTTTTCGGCTGCTTTCCCGGTAGTATTCCCCCTTTTTTCTTTTCAATCTGTTTATGAATGCTCTCGTAATCAGCTCTGGCAGCCTCGATGATTTTTTCATCGAAAGGCTGAATGATGAAAACCATGTAAGGGCTGTAATCTGCGTTGCCGGGATTGCTGAAATCCGGCAAGGGTTGAGCGAGAGAATGCGCATACACCAAATAAGACGACCCCAGAATCACAGCAAATCCGAACAAGATTCCTGCCAGATTGGTAACAATCCAAATCAGTCGCTCCCGTGGTTTATTCATTGTTACCTTCCTTCGCCAAAGCCTTCTCATGTTTTGCTGAGAGCCAATCCATTTTTCCGGCAGGCACACCATAACTTTCAGCCATCACATTCCGGACAATCGTTGCATAGTTGGCTACATTTTCCATCCAGTGATCGATTACAGGCTTTTCCACCAGCAAAACCTGTGCGATTACCTCATTAGGATACCCCATACAAGCCAGATAATACGCGTTGAAAATAATCGATCTTGAATAATCCCTTTCATCGAATAAGACAAATCCATCCGGGATTCCTTTGTTCAAGCCCAAAATAGCATAAGCCGGCACAAGTTGTTTTTTCCCTTTCAAGCGGAACTCACCCAGATAGTCAAAATCCACAGGGATCTCATCCCGCACGGAATCAACAGCAGATGAAGGAACCAGCAATGGAGATTGAGGAAATTGCCGTGAAATCCCCTGCAATCGTGCAGCAACATTGACCACGTCACCAATAACAGTATATTCGAAACGGTCTTCCGAGCCGATATTGCCGGCGACGACCGTGCCCGAATTGATTCCCAAACCAAACCTGAGCGGTGACAATCCTGCTTCGATGCGTTGGGCATTCAACAAAAGAACACCCTTCTGCATATCACAGGCAGCAAGAATTGCTTGTTGCAACGAAACATCGAGCGCTTTGGAAATCGGCGCCCCAAAGACCGCCAGTACACTATCCCCCCCAAAGTGATTGATAATACCTTCATGTTTGGCAGTTGCGTGGGTAACAATCCCAAAGAAATCATTCAGCAGCCGGATGACATCTTTCGGTGAAACCCTTTCCGATATCGCTGTAAACCCGCGCACATCCGTAAACAACACGGCAACTTCCTTGGTTTCTCCGACAAGAGGAACTTTGTTTTGCAAAACCGCTTCACGGACATCTTTCGAAACCATACGCCCGAACATTTCACTGATAAACTCTCTTTGTTTCAAAGCGGCAACCATACGGTTGAACCGTTGAGTCAATATCCCGATTTCATCATGTGCGGTAACGTCAACCTGCACATCCAAATCTCCATTGGCAACCTTCTGAGAAGCATCCACAAGTTTGAATATGGGGGTGGAAATCAAATGAGCAATGACAATGCCCAAGCCAATCAACGCCAGAAACCCCGCTACGAAAATCGCAATCAGCTGATACGTTGCTGTGTCCCCCGGTTCGCTAACCAATGTTTTGGGCAGAATCGTACCCAAAATCCACTTCGTTGTTTTCCCCCGCAAAATCAACGGTGTAAAAACTTCGAGATACTCCCTGTTGCCGACCGTTGCTTCCCGGGTCAGAAGGTCATCAACCTGAAATATGCCGGAAAGGAAATTTTCCGAAAGGGAAGCCATCCGATTGACATCCAAAGTTGAGGCTACCGCCTTCCCGTCCGGAGAATAAATCGTTGTATCAGCAATACTTTTTTGCGAAAGGTCAGCTGCGACAGCATCCAGCGGAGTACCGACCAGAACAATACCAATAATCTTCTCCTCGGTTTTCACCGGAGCGGCTGTATAAAGCACTTTACCCCAGGGAGATTCGTAAATAGCGATGAACTTGTCTCCGTATTGATCGACCTCCCCGTTGATTACTTTTCTGACAATCCCCCAGTCGGTATAATTCGTCGTTTCTCCTTGCCGATAACTCAACGCCCCCGTTTGTCGGTGCAGTGTCAACACCGGCTGCCCGGAAGCATCAAGGACATCGACAAACCACAAGCGCTGATTGTAAACCGTTGGAGAAACAAGTTTTCTGAGTTCATCCGCATCATGGTTTGCCAGAGCATTCGGGACGCCTAAGGTAAACACAATCGTCCTTGCCATCTCCAAATGGGTTTCTTCGATACCGACCACTCCGTCGGCTACCCTTGCGGAAGCATCAGCCAACTGGGTTTTGAATCTTGCTTCGAGAGAAGAAAGAAAGGAACTACCGACCTGATAGGTAGCCAGCCCAGCCAGCAGCGATGCGATAATAAGATAGGGAATCGTGATTTTGAATCGGAGCGGAACAGACAATAGCGAGTAGAACAAATTCCTTTTCTTTTTGGCTCGCTTCACTTTCGCCATTTTGCTTTTCCCATTCGGTTTACCAAAACATACTTATCGAGAAATACGACCACGCTTTTATTATAGACAATAATCATGCCTCCGGTACACAGCCTTGCAGGTTTGATAGGAAAATGTTATCCTACCGGAAACAATAAAACGAAACAGGATTTAGTATAAAACCGATGCCAATTAATCCGCAAGAAAAAATCAACGAAGAATTCCAGCGTGCCGAAACTGCGCGCATGAATGGGAACGAAGGACAAGCTCGCGTCTGTGCAAGACGCGCCGCCGGGATTGCCATCGGCGAATACCTTTCCCGGCATGGCTATCCACTACCCGGGCCAAGTGCCATCGACCGGCTCAAATACATTCAACAACTGCCTTCGATTTCACCTGAAATCAAAACAGTCACCAAACATCTGACAACCAGGGTCACCGAAAATTTCACATTGCCTATCGATGTCGATCTCGTTGCAGAAGCCAAATGGCTTGTTAACCAGTTACTGAACGATATTCAAGTTGACTGACGGCTTCACAAGCCCGAAACATCATCGTTTAGCACTTCGCACCAACACCCTGTGCAAGTTGCAAACAAAAAAAAACGGGAATAAAGCGTTTTAAGAAAAATAACCAACCTTCGTACAGGTTGGTTATTGATATTACCAAAATGATTAGTTGCTGGTTTGGATTACTGACGCAACCGATGGCTGGTCTTTCGATTTTTGATTCATATGGTAGAAGAGAATACCTATTCCCCCGGTAATCGAAATGATCGCCCGAATCCCGGTAAACAGGATTACCAACCCGCCAACAACCCCGCCCGCAATTACGTAAGGATTTTTAACCCACTGGGGCACTACGGTCGCTGCCGGTTGTACTTCATGCTTCATCAATCGCATTCTCAGCCCGCTGACGAATTCCTTACGCGGTTCGACCGGACGAAAAACCATCCCAAGTTTTTTTTCAAAATTCAGCATTTCGCTGTCAATCACCAGTTGTTTTTTTCTGAACAGATTCCTCATCGCTATACCTAGCCTCTATCGAAACAAGTATCTTGCTTTCATTTTATTAACCAAAAAATCAGAGTTTAGTTGCGCATTCAGGAACACTTTTTCTCATTCATCCAAAACAAGTTGATACTCATCCCGCAAAGAGATCAACGTTCGATGATACAGGCTTTTAATCGCTCCTTCAGTTCGCCCCATGATGCGCCCGATTTCAGCATTCGAAAGCCGTTCGACGAATTTCAATATCAACAATTGTTGTCTGTCTGACGGCAAGCTGCGGATTATCCGCAGCAAACGTTCTTTTTCTTCTGCATGAATAATCGCTTTTTCAAGGTGTTCGTGTTGCTCCTTGATGAAAATACCGTCATCCAGGGAAATTTCCCGCTTGCGGCTATTATCCCGATGCCAGTTTGCAATCAGATTATGCGCAATCCGGTAAAGCCAGGCAGAAATCGGCAATCCGCGGTTTTGATAATTCCGGATATGATTCATCGCCCTGAAAAAAACACGCTCGGTCAAATCTTCCGCATCGTGTTGATTCCCTGTCCGGTAATACACGTAATTATAGATTTTACCCACATAGCGGTCATAAAGAATACCAAAAGCCTCTACATCCCCGGATGATGCCATCACAAGAATTTCATCATCCGAAAGGGTGGATAAATCCGATACAACATTTGAAAACGAAGTCATAAACAGCCTATTCTATCGATATCTGAAATCACAATTTTCAAGTATATCACGATGGGTTTGTTTATGATTCGTTAATATCCTCATGGTATAATTTCAATGCACGGGGATGACAGGCTTCGACGGGAGAGGCTGGTCCCGAATTGCGAGCCGAGAGACGCCGATCTCGTAAAATCAGCGTACACAATAAGTGCCAACCGCACTGAATATGCTGCTCTCCCCCTTGCTGCCTAAGCAGTAAGCTAAGAGCACATTGACCCTCGAAACAGGGTCACGTCCGTATACCCCTTCCTCCGACGGGTGGTATAACGGGCGTCACAATGTCGGAGTGCCACATGCGATGCTGCTAACCATGTGAAAGAAAAGCTTTCGGGCTTTAGCAGCTAGCCGGACGAGTCCTTTTGTAGGTTGTAGGCCGTCCGACGAACACAGACAATCGACTACGCTCGTAGATATTCGAGGATCTATTCTTTCGGACGTGGGTTCGAATCCCACCATCTCCACCAAAGAAACCGGCGCTTTGCTTTTCGCAAGCGCCGGTTTGTCATATCAAGTCGATGACCAGCCCCTTCAAATACAATCCTTCCGGAAAAGCCAGCGAGACCGGATGATCGGCACTCTGATACAAACGCTTTGTAATCCGTCCGTCCACACCGGCATCCACAGCTGCGCCGGCAACGATCTTGCCGAACAATTCCGCACTGATACCTCCGGAGCACGAAAACGTGACCAGGCGCCCTCCCGGATTCAACAACTTCAACGCCAGCAAATTAATATCTTTGTAACCGCGGGCGGCTTTTGCTGCCTGGGCGGCTGTGGGAGCAAACTTCGGCGGGTCGAGGATAATCATATCAAAGCGCGCCCGCTTGTCTCTGAACTTCCGCAACGCAATGAATACATCCTGATCGAGGAATGTTACCTTCCCTGCATCCAGCTCATTCAACCGGATATTTTCCTCTGCCAGAGAACGGGCAGCAGCAGACGTTTCCACAGAAACAACCGATGTGGCGTCCCCTTTGAGCGCAGCCAGCGTAAACCCGCCCGTATAGCTAAAACAATCCAGCACGGCCTTCCCGGCGGCAGCAGCACGCACAAAGGCACGGTTTTCCCGTTGGTCCAGATAAAACCCTGTTTTATGCCCCCCGGCAATATCCACTTGAAAACGCAGCCCATTCTCCTTGATTTCGGATACATACCCGTCGGCAGATTCGCCAGCCAGCAAACCCGTTCGTATCGGAAGCCCTTCCAGTTTCCGCACTTCGGCATCCGAGCGCTCATAAATCAAATCGACTCCTGTCAGGTCCCGCAAGATGTCTGCGATCTCTTCCCGCCATTTTTCTATGCCGGCACTCAACACCTGCATCACCAGCACATCGCCATACCGGTCCACAATCAATCCGGGTACACCGTCGGACTCTGCATGCACCAATCGAAACGCGTTCGTCTCATCATTCTTCAACACCAGTTGACGATACTCGATCGCCTTCGCCAGGCGATTTGCAAATAATGCCCGCCCTGGTGTTTGCGCTTCATTCCAGCTATATATCCTCACACGGATCTTCGAATGCGGGCTGTACGCTCCCCACCCCAGAAATTTTCCGAACCTGTCCTCGACCCGGATCGTATCACCAATCCCGGGGTCCCCCCGGTATTGTGCAATCGCTCCTGAAAACACCCATGGATGTCTTTTCAACAAAGATTTTTCTCGCCCGGGTTTCAGCACTGCAACCGGCATCATCATAGTTTGCCTGGTAGTCATCATCTAGATTTCATCCTTTGTTTTTCCTTCTGCCAATTCACGCAATTTTGCTTCATCGATAACCCGAACACCCAGGTTCCGGGCTTTTTGCAATTTCGAACCCGGTTTTTCGCCGGCAACGAGATAACTGGTTTTTCTGCTCACAGACCCGCTCACCTTCCCGCCATGGCTTTTAATATAATCCTTGATACCCTGACGTGAGAATGAAGGCAATGTTCCTGTAACCACAAAAGTAAGCCCGGAGAGCTGCTGCCGGGAGCCGGTTTCTTCTTTCTTGCTTGCCCTATGTGGCCAGAATCCCGCCCGGTGCAATTTTTCAAGAACAATCCGGTTCCTTTCACGGGCAAACCAATCGACGATTGCCTGTGCGACATTCGGTCCGATGCCTTCGATTTCTTCCAGATCATTCTTGTTCGCACGTGCCAGCGCATCCAGGTCATCGAAATGTTCCGCCAGTTCAGCAGCAATCACCTCGCCAACGCCCCGAATACCCAACGCAGTAATCAAGCGTGCCAACGGTTGTTTTTTCGATGCCTCGATTGCTGCAAGCAAGTTTTCGGCTTTTTTCTCGGCAAAACCTTCCAGCTGCAACAAATCTTCCTTTGTCAGAAAATACAAGTCCGCTGCGTCAGCCACGAAGCCACCGGCGACCAACTGCTCGACGATTTTGATTCCCAACCCGACGATATTCAACGCACCTTGAGAAGCGAAATGTTCCAGGTTACGCACCAATTGCGCCGGGCATGCGGCATTGACACAATACCATGCCACTTCACCGGGAATATGCTCGACGGGTTGATTGCACGTCGGGCAGGTTTGCGGCGGCACAAAAACCTTTTCCTTCCCGCTGCGCGCTGCCGTCACCGGACCAATCACATAAGGGATGACATCGCCGGCTCGTTTGATGCGCACCCGGTCACCAATCCGGATATCCTTTTCGCGGATGAAATCAAAATTATGCAAAGTCGCATGTTTCACGGTAACCCCGCCAATCTCCACCGGTTCGAGAATCGCAAAAGGCGTCAGCACACCCGTCCGTCCGACATTGACTCCGATATCAATCAACGCTGTGGTAACTTCCTGTGCCGGGAATTTGTACGCAATTGCGCCACGCGGATCCTTCCCGACGATACCCAGGTCTCCGGCAAGAACCAGGTCATTGATCTTGATGACCATCCCATCGATTTCATAATCCAAATCCGCCCGTTTATCAGTCCACGAGAGACAAACCGCTATCGCCTCGTCGATGTCTTTTGCGTAAATACTTTCCGGGGTCGAAAAACCCATCGCCCGCAGAAATCTGATTGTCTCGACTTGTGTTTTCGGCAAATCCCCCTCCCCGGTAATGATTTGGTAGATCATGATTGTCAATGGCCGTTTGGCTGTCAGGTTCGGGTCAAGCTGTCTCAAAGCACCAGCCGCCGTATTGCGCGGATTGACATAGGTCTTTTTGCCGGCTTTTTCCAGGCGCCGATTCAGCGAGAGAAAATCCGCTTTCTTGATTAATGCCTCACCGCGGACAACCAGATATGGAGGCGGTTTCGGCCCGTCAGGTGATGCCGGAATGCGCAACGGCAATGTTCGAACGGTACGCAAATTTGCGGTAATATCTTCGCCCACTTCTCCGTTGCCGCGGGTTGCCCCCAGCACAAACAAACCATCCCGATAATGCAAAACGACACTCAAACCATCGAGTTTCGGTTCCACGACAAAATCGGTTCGGTAAACCCGTTCGTCAAGTCTGGCAATGCGTTCCAGCCATGCGCGGATATCCGCTTCGTCGAAAGCATTTGCCAGGCTCAGAATTGGGCCCGGATGAGTAACTTTAACAAACTTTTCCGAAGGCTCCGCGCCGGCTCGCTGCGAAGGCGAATCCGGAGTAACCCATTCCGGATGTTGTTCCTCGATTTTCCTGAGTTCCAAAAGCAGCTGATCATATTCATAATCACTAATTATCGGGTCATCCAAAACATGATAACGATAATTATGAAAATTGATTTCTTTGCACAACTGCCGATATCTTTCAAACAATTTTTCATCGTCCATCCGCCACCTCGCTCTGCTATGGATCGCACAATAGCCATCCTTTGCGATAAAAAGGGCAAGAAATCAAAAAAACAAGCCAATGCTTACCGGTTTCCTGCATCTATGCATCCATGTACCATAGTATATCAAGTTCTCTCCCGGATTATGAAACAAAAGGCGCATAAACTTGCCCCATGCCGCCGTTTATGCACAGGCTTCTCCGTGCCAGTGACAAGTCAGTGATGAGCAATGCAACCCACTCGGGGATCGTGCACGAATACGATTATAATCACTCTGTCGATTGCCAAGCCCTTCCTTATCAGGCAGCAGTACAACCTGAATAAAACGAAACGGAACAAACAATGAAAGCTCTCATTTTAGGCGCCACTGGTTTCATCGGCGGGCACATCTTTAAATCAGCCCTGCAATCCGGCTGGGAAGTCATCGGATTCAGACGCAACCCGCAAAGCAAAGGGCATATCGACACCGAAATAGTCTGGAAGGAAGGAAACCTGACAAACTACGACTCGCTATGTGCGGCCATGACCGGTGTGGATGTCGTTTTCCACGCCGCGGCGTATTACCCCACCGATGGGAATCCCCGCATAGTCCCCCGGCAAATCAGGATTGCCCAAAACGAAATACAGACAGTTCTGAATGCCGCCAAAACCAGCGGGGTCAAAAAATTCATCTATACTTCCACCCTGACCACAATCGGAACACCACCGCCCGGCGAAGACAGGCTTCCGGACGAACGTGATGTTTACCGGCAAGGCAGCCAACCAAAAAGTGCATACTACGAAACCAAAATCGTGATGGAAAAAGCGGTTCTGGCTGCCAACAGCTCTGCCATGCCCTGCATCATACTCAACCCGACAGCAGTTTTTGGGCCCGGTGACGTCCATCTGACTATGGGCAGCATTCTGATTGCAATCGCAAAAGGCTATGGATTCGCCTGGTTTCCGGGCACAATCAACATCGTAGATGTTCGCGACGTCGCCGATGCACACATACGTGCAGCCGTCGACGGAATTCCCGGAGAACGCTATATCCTTGGCGGACATAACCACACGATCCGTGAACTGCTCGGCATCGTGGCAAGCATCGCCGGCAAGTCTCCCCCGCGCTTCGAGATACCGCTGACTTTTCTTGATTTCATCGTCTGGTTGAGCGATTGTCTCCCCTTTTTGCAAATCCCCACGAACCATTTGCGCACCATTCGGGAATGGCAAGGATACAATACGGCAAAAGCACAAAGAGAACTGTCACTCCACCCCAGACCGGTAGAAGAAACCATTCGGGATGCTTTGACATGGTTCCGTGAAAACAAATACCTATGAGAAACCGCAATGCTTGCATCCCGTCATCATCACGGCTATAATCCGGTTGACAACCACATGCAAAAAAGATGAAACCCGACAGGTTGCAGCAAATTATTGCCAGCCTGACAAAACAGGAAACCTATGCCGTCGAAAATATTAATCGTAGAAGATGAAATCAGCCTGCAGGAAACTCTGACCTACAACCTGAACAAGGAAGGCTATCAGGTCAAAGCAGTCGGCAACGGCTCCACTGCATTGACAGTCGCCCGCAGTTTCAAACCGGATCTGATCATCATGGATCTCATGCTGCCAGGGCTGGACGGTCTGGAAGTCACACGTTTGCTGCGTCAGGAAATGACTATTCCTATCTTGATTCTGACCGCACGGGATGAAGAAATCGACCGCGTCATCGGGCTGGAAATCGGCGCAGATGATTACATCACCAAGCCCTTCTCCATGCGGGAACTGATTGCCAGAATCAAAGCACAGCTCCGCCGCATTCGGCTGATTCGCGAAGAAATGCAAAGCGATACGGGGACAGAAGATAACATCCTTGTTTTCGGAAACATGAAAATCAACCTCAACCGGAGAGAAGTGCGCCTTGATAATGCCATTGTGGATTTGAAACCCAAGGAATTCGAACTCTTGTATTACCTTGCCCAACACCAGGGGCAGGCCTTGACCAGAGACCAACTTTTGGAACGGGTTTGGGGATGGGATTTCAACGGCGGCAGCCGTACAGTCGATGTCCATATCCGCTGGCTGCGCCAAAAGATCGAACCCGACCCAGCCAAACCGGCGCGTATCGTAACCGTCCGCGGCACAGGATACCGCTTCGAAGGATAATTCCAAACCCAGGTCTGTCTTCGCTTATCATGCTAAAACGTTTCCTTATCAAAACATCGGCACCTTTCATCCTCGTTCTGCTTGTGCCAATTATTTCACTGGGTTATTTCCTCGCCCGGAGAGTCGAGAGCACCCAGGTGAAAACAGCATCAGCCACACTACTGGCTGACGCCAGGCTTCTCAGCGGCCTTACCGAACAAATGACCAGCCCAACCGGAACATCAAATACAAAAGAACGAAACCAGCTACTCGAAGATTGGCACAACATCCTCAACGCAAGGATCACGCTGTGCACATCCGCCGGAGAAGTCATCGCCGATTCCAATCTGGATCCCAGCACCATACCAAACCTGCAGAACCAGGCGGAAATCATGCAAGCGCTAGCCAACGGAGACGGAGTGAGCATTCGTTACGATGAAACAACCGGTTCGAAAACGCTCTTTGCCGCTGTTTCCCGTCAGTCTCACGCAGGAACAATAAACATCATTCGCCTTGCCCGTCCTTACGACCAAATCATTTCATCGATTAACACCATCCGGCAAATCATTTTTGGCGCATGTCTTCTGATTTCCGCACTTGCCGTATTCGTCGTTTCCGGCATCTCGTCCAAAACATCGGAACAAATCCGAAAACTTGCCCAAGCAGCCCGGCAACTGAACACAGCAACATCCGGGGATAAAATACCGGCTCACGAATACCACGGGGTCGAACACACACTTGCCGAAACAATCAATACCATTACGGAAAACCTGAAAAACAAACTCTCCGCATTGCAAACCGACCGTGAAAAACTCTCCGCAATTCTCCAGCAGATGACCGACGGGGTATTGATTGTCGATGAACAGGGAATTGTCACCCTGATGAACCGGGCAGCCGAATCCATGTTTGGTGTCACAATCGAAAATTGGCGCCAGCCGTCGGTTGCCGAGGTGCTTCGGCACTACGAATTAATCAATCTCTGGCAAACCTGCCATGATTCCGGTTCGAAAGAATCCAGTGCCATCGAGCTGACCCTTCAGCAAAAATTCATCCAAAGTATCGCCATTCCATTGGGCGATTCGCTGAACGGGCAAATCCTGCTGCTCTTTCAGGACCTCACCCGCATCCGCCATCTGGAAACAGTCAGGCGGGATTTCGTCAGCAACATTTCTCACGAATTACGCACCCCATTGGCATCGCTGAAAGCCCTCACCGAAACCCTGCAAGCCGGTGCGCTTGAAGACCCTCCGGCTGCCCGCCGTTTCCTTGACAGAATGGTGACCGAAGTCGATGCATTGAGCCACATGGTTTCGGAACTGCTGGAATTGACACGAATCGAATCCGGGCAGGTACCATTTCAATTTGCACCTGTTTCACCACAGGGATTAATCACCTCCGCTGTCGAGCGGCTCATCGTCCAGGCGCAAAGAGTAGGGCTGGAAATCGAGGTAGACATCCATGATGGCAATGAGAAAGTGCGGGCTGACAAACCCCGCCTGGAGCAAGTGCTGGTCAACCTGATTCACAACGCAATCAAGTTCACACCCCCTCCCGGAAAAATCACAATCTCCACCCGCAAAAAAGGGCAAACCATCCTCTTTTCCATTCAGGATACCGGCATTGGAATCCCCGCGGATGATTTGCCCAGAGTCTTCGAGCGCTTTTACAAAACGGATCGGGCAAGAACCGGTGGCGGTACCGGTTTGGGGCTGGCCATTTCCCGGCATATCATCGAGGCACATAACGGGGTAATTTGGGTAGAAAGCACAGAAGGCGAAGGCAGCACGTTCCTTTTTACCATTCCGCTCGCAAAACTTTCTGAAGAAAGTTAAAAAAGCCTAAGTGCACCTGCTTTTTCGTCTCTTTTCCGCTTCCGCAGAAAACTACAAGCATTGATAGAAAAGATTGGTATTGATATAATCCTCTTTATAAAACTGTTTTGTTTTTTCAATTAACAAGGCTTTGACGGAAATTTAACAAATCTTTCTGCATTCGTTAACATCCTTCGGATAAGATACAATGGAAAACAATACCACATCCGGTATTGCTGCAAATTGATGTGTTCAAAAACAACATTGTCCTTCCGTAAAGAAAAGGGTTGAACATCGGCAACTAGTACCACCACAGCCCTGAATGATATTCTACACCTGACCTGTTTCTTGCCCGCAACGCGAAAGAAAAAGCGCCAGTCAGGATTTTCAACGGACAGCAACGGGTTTAAACCATGGCAATCTCGAACCGAAGAGGCTCTTGCAGGGAAAAAACACAAAATCCAACTATCTAGACCGGACAAGTTTTCTATCAAGGATTGACCAGGGATAGACACCTTGATTTCCGGAAGAAAGAGGCAATCATGTCCCGAGAAATTCTGGATCGTCAAATCAAAGAACTGTACCATGATGTCATCGTCCTTGGCAGCATGGTGGAAGAATCGATACTTTCATCGATAGAAGCCCTGAAAAAAAGGGATTTTGCAAAGGCACGGGAAATTTACAACAATGACGCCAACATCAACGAAAAACGTTTCGAAATCGAAAACAAGACGATGATGGTCATTGCCACACAGGGACCGGTAGCCAAAGATACAAGGATCATGGCTTCGGTTCTCGAAGTGGTTGGTGAACTGGAACGCATCGGTGATTATGCCAAAGGGATTGCACGCATCACCATCCTGATGGGGTCGGAACCTCCCATCAAACCCCTGATCGATCTCCCCCGGATGGCTGAAATTACCGCACAGATGCTTCAGGACGCCATTGCGGCTTTCGTCAGAACCGATGTCGAAAAAGCACGTCAGATACCGAAACGGGATGACGATGTAGACGCACTTTACAATCAGGTGTATCGTGAATTGCTCACCTTCATGATTCAAGACCCTACGACAATCGACCGTGCCAATTTTCTCCTTTGGGTTGCCCACAATTTGGAACGGGCGGCTGACCGTGTAACGAACATTTGCGAGCGCACTATTTACGTTGCAACAGGCAAAATGATCGAAATCGGGTCGATGGATAACGTTATCGACGCCCCTTTGTAAATCCCAGAACCGTCAAATCAATGGCTTCTTGATGCTCAAGAAGCCATTTTTTCTTTAATGCTATAATTGCATGGCAAGGTGTTTTAATCGTATCGATAGAAAAAATGATGAAAACAACCCAGCAATTAAACAAAAACCGTCATTTCAATGGAGGTTATCATGTCAGCCGGTAAAATTATCGGGTACATTTTCGCTGCTATCTTGGTTTTCTTTGGCATTCTCTTCATCTGGGCAACATTCAGCCCGCAAGGGCAAATCGGTTGGCTCATCGTCGGTGTTATCAGTGTAGGCATTGGCTTCGGCATTATCTGGTTTCTGGGCAAATCAAAAGCAATGTCTGCCGCTGGCAACGGCGAAAATGTCACCCTCAACATCGATTTGCCGTCCAATGTCAATATGGATACTCTGAAATGCAAATCTTGCGGTGCAGCGTTGACCAAGGGTGATATCAAGATGGTTGCCGGCGCTCCGGTGATTACCTGCCCCTACTGCCATACAACTTATCAACTTACCGAAGACCCCAAATGGTAAGCATTACAACTTATCTTTCGATACTGCGTATAGTGTATTAAACTCTATCGGTTAAGTTTGTTCATTTGGAGAATGTCCATGTTCAAAAAGAAAATCATCGCCGGGTTACTTTTGCTGATATTCCTGTTTGCCATTCCTTCACCGGCATTATCCCAAACATACTATTTCAGCCTCGACAAAGAAATCGTAAACGCCTACTGGGAAAAAGATGGCACGCTCTCCATCGACTACGTTTTCATCTTCTCCAACAGCACCAGTGCAGATCCCATCGATTATGTCGATGTCGGTTTTCCAAACGAACATTTCGACATTGCCAATGTTTCAGCAGATGTCGACGGATTGACGATAACGGACATCGATACTTCCCCCTATGTGGATAACGGCGTTGCTTTGGGACTGGGGAGTCATGCTATCCAGCCCGGAGATACCGGAAAGGTTCATCTCTACATCAAAGGCATCACGCATGTTCTCTACACGGATTCCAAAAACAAGGAATACGCCAGCGCAGTTTTTGCCCCCACCTGGTTCGGAGACGAATATGTCTATGGAACGACAGACCTGACGGTTGTTTTTCACCTGCCACCGGGGGTAAAACCGGAAGAACCCAAATGGCATAAAGCCCCTGACGGTTTTCCGCAAACCCCGGAAACCTATCTTGACAAACATGGACGCGTCGTCTACGCGTGGCACAATCCGCAAGCCAACGGGCATTCAACCTACAAGTTCGGGGCATCCTTCCCCAAAACTTATGTCCCCAAAACTGCGATCGTCACCCCGGGCTTTTTCGAAACGCTGGGGATAAGCAAAGATACCATCTTCGGCTGCACATGCTGGGGTTCCGTGCTGGCAATGTTCGCTTTCTTCGCCTGGTTAGGTAAGACGACCAGCAAAAAACGCAAATTACAATACCTGCCGCCCAAGCTCAGTATCGAAGGGCATGGCATCAAGCGCGGTTTGACAGCAGTCGAAGCAGCCATTCTGATGGAACATCCGGTCGACAAGATTCTGACCATGATACTTTTCAGCGTAATCAAAAAGAATGCTGCAAAAGTCATCGCAAAAGAGCCTCTAAAAATCAAAACGACCGAACCGCGCCCTGCCGGTCTGCGGAAATACGAAATCGATTTTCTCGAAGCCTTCGACGAAAAATCTCCGGCAAGGAGAAAAAAGAAACTCCAGGCATTGATCATCGATTTAATCAAAAGCGTCAGCAAGAAAATGAAAGGGTTCAGCCGCAAGGAAACCATTGCCTATTACGAAAAAATTATGGATAAGGCATGGCAGCAAATCAAAGCGGCGGATACCCCCGAAGTGAAAAGTAAAAAATACGACGAGTATATGGGATGGACAATGCTCGACAAGGATTTCGAAGACCGAACCAAAGACGTCTTCAGTCAGGGACCGGTTTTCGTACCGGTATGGTGGAACCGTTATGATCCGGGTTGGCACGGATCCCCGGCAACGTCATCTTCCCAGCCATCGACATCGGGAAGCGGCGGAAGTTTCTCCATGCCTACGCTGCCCGGAAGTACTTTTGCAGCTTCGGTTGTTACCGGCCTTCAAAATTTTTCGAGCAATGTGGTCGGTGATATTACCAGCTTCACCAGCGGCATTACCGAAAAAACCAACCCGGCTCCGGTATCGTCTTCTTCCGGCGGTTACCATGGCGGCGGTGGTGGTTGCGCTTGCGCCTGCGCTTGTGCCGGATGTGCCTGTGCCTGTGCCGGCGGCGGCCGCTAACCCTTCCGGAGTAAAATGATGAATCTGTTCGGGATCAAAAAAAACCACACGGTAGAAACCACCGACGATTTGCCTCTTATCAGGCAAATCGTCGGCATTCACCATTTCCGCAACGAAGGACCCCAATCGAAAAGCCGTATTCACCTGCGGGTCGACCCGGACGGTTTCGGAACGCTGATTGTCAACGCCAATTCTGTCACTCATCTCAACCCTACCGCCACCTGGATGGCTTATGCCTATTTACAAGGTTATCCTCAAAAAAACGTCATCTCCAGACTGACAAAAGCTTTTCAGGTTTCTCCAAAAACTGCAAAGAAAGACTTCGCCAATTTGACTGCCCGCATCGATGCTTTGCTGGACCCGGCTCAATGCGCAATCTGCACCTTCGACGATCTTGAAATCGATGCCCCTTTTAGCGCCAGACCGACAGCCCCCTACCGTATGGATTTGGCAGTTACTTACCGCTGCAACAATGACTGCGCCCACTGCTACAACGCCCGTGCCCGGAATTACCCCGAACTGGATACAGAAGCATGGAAACAGGTCATCGACAAAACGTGGGAACTTGGTATTCCCCACATCGTTTTCACCGGCGGAGAACCCACCCTGCGAAACGACCTGCCGGCATTGATTGCCCACGCAGAAAATAACGGGCAAATCACCGGATTGAACACCAATGGAAGACGATTGAGCGATGAGAAATTTCTTCAGGAACTGATCGACGCCGGACTGGACCATGTACAAGTCACTTTTGAATCCCACGACCCGGAAATTCACGACTTTATGGTAAACAAAAAAGGTGCCTGGAAACAAACCTTGCAAGGCTTGAAAAACATCCTCGCGAGCAAACTCTATCTCATGACGAACACAACAATGCTCCAGGCGAATTACCGCAAACTTGGTGAAACCCTGGATTTTCTCGGAGAATTGGGCATACCCACAGTCGGTTTGAATGCCCTGATTTATTCGGGGCACGGGAAAACAGTCGGTACAGGGCTGGATGATCAAGTCCTCCCCTCCCTTCTTGAACTGGCTCACAAAAAAACATCGAAATACAACCAGCGATTAATCTGGTATACCCCGACACAATACTGCCATTTCGATCCGACACAATACGGATTAGGCGTCAAAGGTTGCACCGCAGCCCTTTACAATATGTGCATCGAACCGGATGGCGGTGTTCTTCCTTGCCAATCATATTACGTCCAATTGGGGAATATCCTCAAAGACCCCTGGACATCGATCTGGAATCATGAACTGGCGGTCAATTTGCGAGAGCGGAATTACGTACCCAAGGTTTGCAAATCCTGCTCCCTGCTTGTCGAATGCGGCGGCGGCTGCCCGCTTTCCCTTGAAGCCAATCACCCCGTACTGGAACCATTCGACAAGATACCCGACCCGGACGAACTGGACAAAGATTTTGTCATCCTGAATACTTTCGACTAAGAAAAGGTGCACGCATGAACGCTCTCAAACCCATCGACATCCTGCAAACCCTGGTACGCTTCGATACCACCAACCCGCCCGGTAACGAAGAAGCGGCAATCGCCTGGATCAAATCACTACTCGATCAATACGGTATTGCCAGCCAAACGTACGCCAAGTTCCCGCATCGTCCTAATCTTGTCGCCCGGTTGAAAGGTGAAGGCAACGCCCCGCCTTTGTTACTGCAAGGGCACATCGATGTAGTTACCACCAAAAACCAGCAGTGGGAACATCCTCCGTTCGGCGGAGAGATCATCGATGGCTACATTTGGGGGCGCGGAACGCTGGATATGAAAGGCGCCGTTGCCATGATGATTTCCGCCTTCATCAAGGCAAAGAAAAACAATGTCAAACTTCCCGGGGATGTTATTCTCACCGTGCTGGCAGACGAAGAAGAAGGAAGTTCCGCCGGTGCAGCCTTTCTCGTCGAAGAACATCCGGAACTTTTCAAGGATGTCCGTTTCGCCTTTGGGGAATTCGGTGGGTTCACCATGGAAACAGCCGGGAAACGTTTCTATCCGATTATGGTTGCAGAAAAACAGATTTGCTGGATGAAACTGACATTCCACGGGCAGGCAGGGCATGGCTCCCTCGTGCACCACAGCGGAGCGATGGCAAAACTTGGAAAAGCACTCACCACACTCGATCAAAAAGGGCTGCCGGTGCATGTTACCAGTGCTGCCAGATTGATGTTCGAAGGCATGGCTGAAGCGCTGCCTTTTCCCAAAAACATGATCATCAAATCGATTCTCAACCCCGCCCTGACAGATACGATATTGAAATCTCTTGGCAAGAACAGCGAATTGTTTTATCCTCTGATGCATAACACGGTCAATCCGACCATCATCAAAGGCGGGGACAAGGTCAACGTCATCCCATCGGAAATAACCGTGCAACTGGATGGCAGACTGCTGCCCGGGTTTTCAGCAGAAGATATGATCACCGAACTTCACCAGCTCTTGGGAGATGACCTGAAAATCGAAATCGTCGCTGCCGACAAAGGACCCAGCGCGCCAAACATGTCACTTTTCCCGGTGCTTGCAAAGATTCTCAAAGAAGCAGACCCATCCGGGCATCCGATGCCTTTCTTCCTGGCAGCTGTAACAGACGCACGCTTTTTCTCCCGGCTGGGGATACAAACCTATGGTTTCACCCCCATGCAGCTGGCTCCGGACTTCAAATTTTCTTCGCTGGTACACGCAGCAAACGAACGCATTCCCGTAGAAGCTGTTGATTTCGGCACCAACGCAATTTACAAAGCACTTCAACGTTTTGGAGAAATACAATAGATATATGGCAAATTTAATTACTTTGGCACGTTTTCCGCTCTTATTCGTTTACGTAGGATTACTCTACACGAACAATCCCACGCTCCAGTTATGGGATGTCCCGTTCATCATCCTGATTATTCTCATGGATACTGTCGACGGCATCATTGCCCGGGCAAGAGGTGAAGTCAGCCTGCTGGGCAGCGTTCTCGATATCGCCACAGACAGAACGCTGGAAATCGTTTTGTGGGTCGTCTTTGCACAAATCGGCTTGATACCTATCATCATTCCCCTCATCGCCATTACACGGGGAACCACAGTCGACGCAATCCGCGCCGTGGGGATGCGCAACGGCGTTGCCGCTTTCGATCAGGTGCACTCCCCAATCAGCCGCTTTCTGGTATCTTCGAAAATCATGCGTTCCGGGTACGGTGTAGCCAAAGCGCTTGCGTTTTCTTTTCTCACGCTCGATCTCAGCCTGATGACACAAGGCAGCACCTGGCAGCCGGCAATTCACACCACAGCTATGATTCTTTCCTGGTTCGCCATTAGTCTGACCATCGCCAGAGGGTTGCCGGTACTCGTCGAAGGATACAGCCTCATCAAAAATCCGCCCGTTGCCGCAAAAGATGCTGATTCGCGATGAGTAGTAAAACGTCGATGGATATTCAGACGATTATCAACAGCCGCTTTGGGGTTCGTACAGGAATGACAATCGGCAAAGTCTTTCCTCCCCGCATGGGCTATTTCATCAGCAAGTTGATTATCGGTTTGATTCTCAAACGCAGGAATTCACCAATCAACCGATCCATTCGCCTGAACCAATGGATCATACACGATAAGCAGCTCAACGCCGAAGAGCTGGATCTTCAAGTCAAAAAAGTGCTTACGCATGGGGCACGTTGTTTGTACGATTTCTTTCACGTGTTTTCAGATAAAGAAAAACTGCTCTCGCTTGCCCCGTTGACACCCAACGCAAAAAAATGGATCGAGCTGACCCAAAACGGAAAAATCGGCGGATTCATTGCCGGCCCGCACATGAGCAATTTCGATCTCGTGTTTCTCGCCAATGGCTATCGCGGCTTGCAGGGTATGGTGCTCACTTACGAACAACCGACAAGCGGCTATCACATCCAAAACCAGATTCGGGAACTGACCGGATTGGAAATTGTCCCGATCAATTCAGCAGATTTTTACACCAGAGCATTGAACCGGATGAAAAACAAAGGCTTCGTCATCACCGGAGTCGACCGGCCGGTGCAGAACAAACGCCATATGATGAACTTTTTTGGTTACCCCAGTCCTCTTCCGGCAGGGCATATCCGCATGGCACTCGAAGCCAACGTTCCCATTACCGTTGTCGCTCCCAGAATGCTTCCCTCCGGGGAGTACGATATTTACATTTCCGATCCCATCGAAATGATTCACAAAGACAACCTGATTGAATCAATCCGCATCAATGGAGAAGCCGTTCTCAAGGTTATCGAAAAATACATTCTCATGGCTCCGGAACAATGGCTCATGTTCTATCCGGTTTGGCCCCAATTTTTAGACCAGCTGCCATGAACCTGACACCCCTGACGATTTTCGGATTTCTGATGGTAGCTGCCGGTTTTACCTTCCGTATACCCGCAGTCGCCAACCGGGAACTTCGCTGGATCGAAACCATTCAACCGCGTTTATCAGCAAAGCGCCTTGTGCTGCCGTTTTTTCGTGAATTATGGGTACTGGGTACTTCCGGAGTGCTCATCGTTGCCCTGATCCTGCTGACGATGCATCATCTACCTAGCGGTTTGATTGTCAGTGGTTCTTATCTTTTTTTCGCAATCATCGAACGCTCCTTAAAAAAGGATTTCAAACGCAAACGCCCGTTTCGCTGCTCGTCAGCGATTGAAATCCACCAGCCGAAAATTCCGCAAGATACGTCGTTCCCCAGCGGAGATGCATTGCGAATTTGGCTGCTGGCAATGGTTTTTCCCATACTGTTTGCGCTTCCGCCATACGCCGGATACGTTACCGCCGCAATTGCACTGCTTGTTACTGCCGGCAGAATTGTACTGGGCGCTCACTTCATTACCGACACCTTGACTGGCAGCGGATTAGGGCTGCTTGGTGCCGCGCTCGCATTGTTTCTCGTCCGCTTCTATCTCCATATTCCGGTATAAATCCCCGTGATACGTGAAACCTCAGGAGGTTATCATGGCAAAAACCACCCAATTCTTCCGCAATCTCTTCAAGAGAGCAAAACCAATTTCCCCGGGAATATACCATTCCCAGACACCGGCAGATTCAGATAACCCAACCCGCCTTCACCTCCGCATCGAACCGGACGGGACAGGAATCCTGATCATCAATGCGGCTACTGTTCTCCACCTCAACATGACAGCTGCGGAATATGCATATCATATCGTTCGCGGCACCGATCCGCAAACTGCCGTTGAACAAATCGCAGCCCGCTATCACGTCTCGAAAGAACAAGTTAAAACCGATTTCGAAGACGTGCGCCAGAAAATTTACACCATCATCGATGTACCCGATCTGGATCCGGTTACCTATCTCGGTATCGAAAGAACCGCCCCATACAGCGGAAAAATTACCGCACCCTATCGGCTGGACTGCGCAATCACATACAGGCTCCCTGATGGCAGCGAGGCTGAAGCAGCCCCTGTCAAAAATGTAGATCGGGAACTCACCACAGACGAATGGGAACAGATAATCGATACTGCATGGGATGCGGGCATTCCTCACATCGTTTTTACCGGAGGGGAACCGACACTGCGGGAAGATTTGCCGGCATTGATTGCAAAAGCAGAAACCAACGGACAAGTTACCGGACTGCTTTCAAATGGGTTACGGCTGCGGGAAAAAGACTACCTGCAAACCCTTCTTCAATCCGGCCTCGACCACTTGATGATGACCCTCGAACCAGACAATCAGCAATCCTGGGACGCGCTGAAAGTCATCCTGCCCGATGATTTATATACCATCGTACACATCACCGTTACACCACACATCGAAGACCGCGTGCCGGATTTATTGAACCGGTTGGCATCCATGGGCACGAACGCAATTTCTTTGAGTGCCTCTTCGCAAGAAACGATTGCACACTTGCAGGATTATGCGAGAACGGTCAGTGACCTGCATATGGATTTGATTTGGGATCTCCCCGTTCCGTATTCAGCAAAGAACCCCGTAGCCATGGAAACCACCAAGGAAAGCCTGCCCGACGGGGCAGGCAGAGCCTGGCTCTACGTAGAACCCGACGGAGATGTTTTACCGGCCCAGGGAATCACCCGCGTACTCGGAAATATGCTCAGGGATTCATGGGAAACCATTTGGAAACATGCGCTCAAGGAATAACCCCCGATGGCGTCAGACATCCGGTTTTGGCATGAACGCTACAAACAACAAACTATATGGACGCAATCCTTGCGTCCATATTTGTTAGATAAACTGACAATCAACCCGAAAGAAAAAGGGCTTGAAATTGGTTGCGGCACCGGTGCAATGCTGCAAGCTTTACACCGGCGCGGTTTTTCCGATTTGACTGGCATCGACACCGATCGCAAAGCACTTGCCTTTGCCCGGAAAACAATTCCTGCTGCTGCGCTCATCCAGGCTGACGGTGCACACCTGCCGTTTTCCACGGGAACTTACCCGTTCGTTTTTTGCCATTTCCTGTTTCTATGGGTCTCCAATCCTCTGGCTGTGCTCGCAGAAATGAAACGGGTTACCAAAAAAAACGGTGCCGTTATCGCATTTGCCGAACCGGATTATGGCGGCAGAATCGATTTCCCCGCCATTCTCGAAAACAGCGGGACTCAGCAAACCAATTCCCTTCTTCATCAGGGTGCCGATCCGCTGATTGGCAGAAAGCTGGCATCTTTATTCATCGATGCAGGTTTTCGTGATGCCGGTTATGGCGTTTTAGGGGGAGAATGGCAGATAGCGCCCAAACAATCATCGAACGATTTTGAAACGGATGTACTCGAACTCGATTTGAAACAAACTTCTATCCCCGCACGCAATTTGAAAACCACCCTGGAAGCCGAAAGGGCTTCCAGAGAACAAGGGAAACGGGTGCTTTTCGTACCGGTTTTCTACGCCTGGGGAAGAAAGTAAACACACCTGCCGGCATAATAATCCGGC
Organism: uncultured Anaerolineales bacterium; assembly: GCA_964457375.1. Lineage (GTDB taxonomy): Bacteria > Chloroflexota > Anaerolineae > Anaerolineales > UBA11858 > G519. Next base: position 65,195 of record CAYWFK010000001.1, on the reverse strand, counting down.
AGAAAGCCTTTATCTTTTTATCAAATCCGCGGCTGGCTGACAACAAAATCCCCCCTGGTGCTCCCATCATCCGCCATCTTTTGCAGGGAACTTGCCCGGCAACATCTACGCAGTTCAGCCGAGTTTCAAAACCGGATAACCCAAACCATCATTTTGCTGCAATAAAAAAACGGTGATGGAGCTTTCCATCACCCTTGTGTCCTTATTCGACAAGATCGTCAGTAGCTTCACCCACGCCGTATACCCCGGCTTTGAGCACCTTCAACGAAAGCAAGGCACATTTCAAACGCACCGGACCGAGTTCGAACCCAAGCATTTCGAGAATATCATCTTTGGTCAAACGCTTGACATCATCGAGCGACTTGCCAATGATCGATTCAATCAACAAATCCGCAGAAGCCTGCGAAATTGCACACCCCTCGCCGGAAAACGCCGCCTCCGTGATTTTACCATGCTCATCTACACGCAAGTCGATTCGCAAATGATCCCCGCAAACCGGATTATCGTCTTCGAATGAGATATCATGCGGTTCCAGAACACCGCGATAGAAAGGGCTTTTATAACGTTCGATAATTATTTCACGGTACAAGTCATCCATCTAATAAAAACCTCAAGCAAATACTTCCTTGACCCGGTAAAGTGCATTGATTAACCGGTCAACCTCATCTTTGGTGTTGTATAAATAGAAACTGGCTCTCGAAGTGGCAGCCAAACCGAGTTTTTCGTGTAATGGCATGGCACAATGATGCCCTGCCCTGACAGCAATTCCTTCCCTGTCCAGCAGCTGGGAAACATCATGTGCATGGATGCCATCCAGTGTAAAGGAAAAGACCGCACCCTTTTCTTCGGCGGAGGGTCCGTAAACATGAATACCCGGGACCTCTACCAGCCTGTCCAACGCATAAGCGCCAAGCTCCTGTTCATGAGCCAAAATCCTGTCCATCCCGATTGCAGTCAGGTAATCAACCGCAGCGCCGAAACCTACTGCTTCCGCAATTGCAGGGGTTCCCGCTTCGAATTTATACGGAATTTCGTTCGCCGAAAAACCGTCCAGCGTTACCCGTTTGATCATATCGCCGCCCCCCATGAACGGAGGCATTGATACCAGAATGGATTTTCGCGCAAACAACGCCCCAATCCCCGAAGGCCCGCACATCTTGTGAGCAGAAAACGCCAGAAAATCCGCGTCCAAATCCAGCACGTCGACCGGCAAATGGGGAACGGACTGGGCGCCATCCACCAAAGCCAGTGCACCTGCCTGGTGAGCCAGCTCGATGATTTTCTTCGCCGGGTTGATTGTCCCCAAAACATTGGACATTTGCGTAAATGAAACCAGTTTCGGTTTCTTTTCCAGAATTTTCTCGTAGGCTGCCAAATCCAGTGTGCCGGAGTCCGTCACGGGGATGAAATCCAAAACAATTCCCTTTTCCGCGGCAAGCATTTGCCAGGGCACAAGATTCGAATGGTGCTCCATCTCGGTCAACACGACAAGATCGCCTTTGTGCAAAAATGCCCTGCCCCATGTCATTGCCACCAGATTGATCGCTTCGGTTGTGTTCCGGGTGAAGACAATTTCTTTGGCAGATTTGGCGCCAATGAAACTTGCGACTTTATTCCGTGCAGCCTCATAAGCTGCGGTCGCTTCTTCTGCCAATTGATGAACCCCCCGATGGATGTTGGCATACGAATGGCGGTAAAACACATCCATCGCTTCAAGCACTTGTTGCGGCTTTTGGCTGGTTGCGGTTGAATCAAGATACACGAGCGGAACACCCGGATGAGCTTCCCGCGCCAAAATCGGGAAATCACCCCGGATTTTCTCCACGTCGAATGATTTTACAGATTTAAGGTCTTTTCGGGCTGAGGCCATACATCCTTCTTTTCGATAGATAACAGTTCAAAGGTAACCAAACGATTGAATGGGGACTATTTTTTATACGAGCGACGCCGTCTTTTTTTCGGACGCCGAATCGTCGATGCATCTTTGGGGCACCAAAGAACATGGTCCGGAACCATCCAGCCATCTGTGAGATATACTGCCTCATGGAATTGTACAGCCACCATTTTCAGGTCTACCTGCACAACCACACCTTCAAGCCATCCCCTAACCCGCTCGCCTTCTTGTTCGTGATCACAATATACTTCTACAATATCCCCAACATGATAATCCCGATCATCATTCGGAGTTGCTTTAAAAGGTAAACTTGCCAACGTTCACTCCTGCCTATGAATTTCTGAAATAGATAATAATCCTTTTTGTCAAATCGCACATAGTCATTATACAGTATAAACAATAGTTGATTAATTCATTTTCACCAGAATTGCATTTTGAAAACGCTCGCGAACACCATCGAAAGGAATTCGCTGCATAATCGGTTCGAAGAACCCTTCGACAACCAGTCGTTGAGCGGTTTTCTCCGGGATTCCCCGTGATTGCAGATAGAAAATCATTTCGGGGTCAATTTTGCCGACAGTTGCGCCATGAGTACAACGCACATCGTTCGCTAGAATTTCCAGCCCCGGAATCGAGTCGGCGCGTGCATGTTTGCTGAGGATCAAATTCCGGTTCGATTGGTATCCATCCGCCTGCTGCGCACCTTGCGCCACGTAAATCATCCCTTGCCAAACCGAACGGCTGCGTCCCTTCAATGCACCCTTGTACAACAAATCACTGGTTGTAAAAGAGGCATGGTGATTTTGCTGCGTATCATGATCCAGATGCTGGTTGCCATCGGTAAAATAAAACCCGCTCATTCTCCCGCTGGCACCACTTCCGGTCAATTCCAAATCTGAAAAATTTTTCGTCATCCGTGATCCAATTGCCCCGAACACCCAATCTACCGAGGCGTTTCGTCCGACATCAACCCGTTCATGCACAAAATTCCAGATATGTTTTCCAAAGGACTGTAACTCGATATATTTCAGATGAGAATCATCTCCAATCCGAATGGCAACGATCCCGGCATGCATCGTTTGCCCGCCATCCACATCATCCGAAGCGGATTCGTTGACAAACGTCAAGGAAGCGTTTTCCTCCATATAGACCAAAATGTGAGAGAAATACGCCAGGCCATTTCCCGGTGCCCACAGAATACTATGCAACGGCTTCTCCACCTGAACACCTTTGGGAATATAAATCAGAACGCCCTGTCCGGCCATTGCACTTGCCAATGCAGCGAACTTCCCGTCATCGGGTTTGACAACCTTGCCCAACACCTTCTTCAACAAATCAGGATGACGTTCGTTTGCCGTCGACAAATCGGCAAGGATAACACCTTGCCCGGCAAGCTCATCATCGAGGGTAATCGTCACCCCGTTTGGTGTCAGCGTTACCATCCCGCCATGAGATTCACCCGCCAAAGGCCGGATTAAATCATCCGGAATATCAGCCAGCCCGTTTGTTTTACGCCCCTCCGCAAGAAGCAGTTCCGAAGTTTTCAACCCGCGCAAGCTTGTTCTCCGCCATGGCTCATCCGTCATTGCGGGAAAAGGCAGCTTCCGATAAACATCCAAAGCATTCTGCCTGAATGCGTGCAAAACACCGCCCTGACCGGCGGCAGCAGACGTTTCTGATTGGATGAACGAGAACTCCGGTAATTCGAACCTTGTCTTCCTGCCGGTTTTTTGTACTGCGTTTGCCATAATGTTATTCCTGTATCCGTTTCTTTCTTGTATCTAAACCTGCACGTCGGCTTTAGCCAACCGAACCTTCCATTTGCAGCTGAATCAGCCGGTTCATCTCGATTGCGTATTCCATCGGCAATTCCTTGACAAGCGGCTCGATGAAACCTGAGACCACCATGGTTGTTGCTTCTTCCTCGCTCAAACCGCGGCTCATCAGATAAAACAGCTGCGCTTCCCCGATTTTCGAAACCGTCGCCTCGTGTCCGACAGTAACATCTTCCTGATCGATTTCGATATACGGATAAGTATCCGAACGGGAATGATCATCCAAAATCAGGGCATCACAAACGACACTCGAACGAACATCGTTTGCCTTACGATGAACTTTTAGCAAACCGCGGTAAGAAGCCCGCCCGTTATCCTTGCTGATGGATTTCGAAACAATCTTGCTGGTTGTATGCGGGGCAAAATGAATGATTTTTCCACCGGTATCCTGGTGCTGTCCTTTCCCGGCAAAAGCCATCGAAAGAATTTCGCCATGCGCCCCCGGGCCCATCAAATAGCACGACGGATATTTCATCGTCAGTTTCGAGCCGATGTTCGCATCCACCCATTCCATCGTTCCCCCTTCTTCCACAACTGCCCGCTGGGTTACCAGATTGTACACATTGTGAGACCAATTCTGAATTGTAGAATACCGTACCCGGGCATCTTTTTTCACCATGATTTCGATTACACCGCTGTGAAGCGAATCAGTGGAATACTGGGGAGCAGTACAGCCTTCGACATAATGCACCTGCGAGCCTTCATCCGCGATGATGATGCTGCGTTCGAACTGGCCGATATTGGCAACATTCAAACGGAAATACGCCTGCAAAGGCAAATCCACCTTCACCCCGGGCGGCACATAAACAAAAGAACCGCCGGACCACACCGCACTGTTCAAAGCAGCAAATTTATTGTCTTCGATTGGTACGATTTTTCCAAAATACTCCCGGAAGATATCAGGGTAATTACGCAAACCATCTTCGATACTCACGAAGATGACGCCCTTCTTTTCCAGTTCTTTTTGAATACTATGGTACACCATTTCGGATTCATACTGCGCACCGACCCCAGCCAGGAATTTTTGTTCCGCTTCGGGAATTCCCAAACGATTGAACGTATCCTTGATTGTGTCCGGAATATCATCCCAGGAACGCCCTTCACCGTCAGTTGGTTTAACATAATAATAAATATCGTCCAAATTCAATACGGAAAGGTCACCGCCCCAAGTCGGCATGGGCCGTTTGATATAGTGTTCATAAGCTTTCAGCCGGTATGCCAACATCCACTCCGGCTCTCCCTTCATGTGCGAAATTTGTTCAACGACCTTCCTGCTCAATCCGCGCTGCGACTTGAACACATAAGTATCAGGGTCATGAAAACCATACTTGTATTCGCCGACACCTTCCAAGATTTTTGCTTCCGAATCCATTTACGCCTCCAAATATACCGGGAAAAGCCATGCTTTACGCACTTGCAGGTTCATATTTTTCCCGTACCCAGTCGTAACCTTGTTCCTCCAAATGCAAAGCCAATTCTGCACTCCCCGACTCGACGATTCTGCCATTGAGCATAATATGAACAAAATCCGGCTTGATATAGTTGAGAATTCGTTGATAATGGGTAATGATTACCGCTCCGAAATCCGGACCACGCAAGGCATTCACCCCTTCGGAAACGATTCTCAACGCGTCGATATCCAGCCCCGAATCGGTTTCATCCAAAATAGCAATTTCCGGCTTCAAAGAGACCATTTGTAAAACTTCAGCCCGTTTTTTCTCCCCCCCCGAAAAGCCATCGTTCAGGTACCTGCCCGCGAACTTGTGATCCATTTTCAACAAGTCCATGTGTTCCTTCAACAGTTTCCTGAATTCCGGAATCGGAATGCCACGATACGCCGGATCCGCAGCCTTGCGCTTCGCGTTGATTGCCGTTCGCAAAAAGTTTGCCACAGTTACCCCGGGAATTCCCACAGGATATTGAAAAGCAAGAAACAAACCCAGGTGTGCACGCTCATCAGTTGGCAGATCCAACACATTGACACCCTTGTACCAGATTTCCCCCCGGCTGACTGTATACTTAGGATGTCCCATCAACACATACGCCAGTGTCGATTTTCCCGTACCGTTAGGCCCCATGATGGCATGAATTTCACCCTGCCGGATTGTAAGATTGAGTCCTTTGAGTATCTCTTTGTTGTCAATTCCTGCGTGTAAATCTTTAATCACCAACTCGGACATCGGAAGAAAACTCCTTTATTCAATTCTGCAATTTATCTCATCTTTATTGAGACAAATTGTCCCATATACAATTCTATAATTATAGCACGCCCGTGAACAAGCGTCAATATTTATGATATTTATCATAGAAATGATTGACAATCATCATCCCTTTTGGTATACTCGAACTACTTTTACAGGTATTTTCATCACAAACAGAAAAACAACCGGCGAGATATGGTAAACACACGAGAAAAAATACTCAAAACCTTATTGAACAAGCAGCGCTGTACGATCAACGAACTTGCAAAAGCTGCTGAAATAAACCCTGTCTCTGTGCGCCATCATGTCGACAAACTCGAAGCAATCGGATGGATTGCATCAGAAGAACTCAAACACGGGGTCGGCAGACCGCGGCTGGTTTATTTTCTAACCGAAAAGGGCATGGAACAATTCCCTACCCGTTACCTGAAACTTACCGTCCGCCTTTTACAGCAACTGAAAGAATCCCTGCCGCCGCAAATGGTCGACGAATTTTTCACACGCATTGCTGATGACCTGGTCAACGAGTACACCCAGGAACTGGAGCTGGAAAACCTGCCAATCGAAAAAAGGCTGGATATCATCAAAGAATTGCTGATGCTGGAAGGTTTCAATGTCAACTGGGAAAAAACCAAAAATCAATATATCATCCACGAAGCCAATTGCCCGTATTATCACGTCGGCCAGTCCCATCCTGAAATCTGCACAGTGGATTCATCCCTTATCGCAAACGTTCTCTCTGTACCGGTCGAAAAAGTACAGTGCATTTTGGATGGCGATTCAGTCTGCACGTATGTCATCAATATGAACAATCCCCCCATAACGGAGAAAGAAACCCATGAGCGAACGCAAACCCCCTGAGTGGCACATCGAAAAAACGCATCCGGATTTCGTCAAACCGCTGGACGAAGTGTTTCGTCAAATCCACGATCCCGAAATCGGGTTGAACATCATGGAACTGGGTTTGGTGCGTGATGTCAGCATCAACGCTGACAAGGCACACATCGTCATGATCATGACCACGCCATTCTGCCCCTTTGCGCCGGCACTGCTTGAAGCCGCCCGTTCCAAAGCCCAATCGGTTCTGGGCATGGAAACGACAATCGAAATGGGCATGGACCCGTGGGACCCGACCTACATGGAAGAAGGCGCAGGAGCGGACTGGGGCTTGTTCTGAACCTTGCACGAACACCATCCGCTTTTCCGGCAGGCAAGCACCTCAACCATAAAAACACCGAAACATCCTTCCGGCTAAACACGCCGGAAATTCCCCTGATTAACCTTTCATATTTTAAGATTTAATGTTATCCTTGGTTTTCATTCCTGCATTTGCAGGTTAGGCTTTCCGCTTTTGGCGTTTGCGCAATGTCAAAGGCAATCCCGTGGAAAGGAGGATTAATCCCATGCGCAATTATGAACTCATCTTTATCGTCCATCCGGATTTGGACGAAAACGCAACCAAAGAAGTTGTCGATCGTGTTACCGGTTGGATTACAGATGGCGGGGGCAAGGTCGTAAAAGCTGAGCCCTGGGGAAAGCGAAAACTGGCTTACGAAATTCGCAAAGTGAAAGATGGCCAATACTATCTCATCCAGGCAGAAATGGAACCTGCTTCTATTCGTGAACTTGAACGCAATATTCGCTACCTTGAAACCATCTTACGGCACTTGATTACCATTATTGAGTAAGTTTCTTTCGATTATTGGAGTCCGAAATGAGCCGCGATTTGAATAAAGTCATGATCATTGGCAGACTTGGCAGAGACCCTGAAATGCGTTACACCCCGTCAGGGAAACCGGTAACCACTTTCAGCGTTGCAACCAGCCGAAGCTGGAATACAGCAGACGGAGAACGGCACCAGGAAACCGAATGGTTCAACATCGTTGCCTGGGCAAATCTTGCAGAAATCTGCAAGCAGCATCTCTCCAAAGGACAGCAGGTTTACATCGAAGGCAGATTGCAAACCCGCAGCTGGGAAAACAACGACGGCAAAACACACACAACGGTAGAAATCGTTGCCAACGAAATGATCATTCTCGGCGATAGAAAGACATCCAATGACGCCAGAAAAATTGAATCAAAAGAAGATGAATTTCCGTTTTGAAATTGGAAAACGGTAAGAACAATAACCACGAGGAGAGTTAATCGTGAGTGAAGCAACAAATGCAACAAAAAATCAGGGCACAGAAAGGGGCACAACGCGGCGTCCTTATCGCAGGTACTATTCCCGCCCCAAAACGTGCCAGTTTTGCACCGACAAGACCATCGTTATCGACCATAAAAACATCGATCTTTTGCGGCGGTTTGTCATGGACGACGGGCGGATTCGCCCCAGAAAGCAAACAGGGACTTGCGCCAAACATCAGAGGAAACTTGCCAAAGCTGTCAAACGTGCACGCCATATTGCCTTGCTTCCTTTCTCAAGCGAATCGCTGCGCTAGATACCCCCTATTCACATCAGAGGCATAGAGAGAAATCTCTCTATGCCCTCTTTTCCCCTGAGTTTGTTCCACAGGACTAATACATCATCATCACGGAACAATCTACTATCGCTCTTGAGGAACAGTTATGGCAAATCGTCAAAAACAAAGAATTGTCAATAAAAAACACCTCGCTCGCATCGAACGCGAAAACCACCAGAAAAGGATTATCATTTCCAGCAGTATCGCTGTAATTCTGATCGTCCTCCTTCTGGCCGGTTATGGTGTTTTGGAAGAAAAAGTACTCAAATTTCAAAAACCGATCATCACTGTCGGCTCGGAAAAAGTAACCCTCAAACAATTTCAGGACCGGGTGAAATTCGAAAGACTTCAGCAAGTCGACCGCTACAAAAACAGTTTCAAATACATGACAACCATTCAGGATGAAAAAACCCGCAAGATGTTCGAAACCAACCTCAAACAGTTGGGAATCGAACTCGAACCTTTGGTGTTCGGGCAAAAAGTCATCAACAAGATGGCCGACGAACTTGTCATCATCACAGAAGCCAAAAAACGCGGCATCGAAGTTACCAAAAAAGAAATCGACAACCGGCTCAAAGCCGAATTCGGTTACTTCCCTGACGGGTCACCAACCCCGAAGCCGACTTACGTTGATAAACCCACATCCACATTGTCACCCACGCAGCTTGCTCTCATGCCACCTGAACCGGAAAACACCGAAACCGTCTCCGGAACTGTGGCAACGGAAAGCGTTACCCCGACAGCAACATCACTTCCCACAGCCAGCGCACCGGCACAATCCCCCACCCCGTTGCCCACAGCAACCACCTACACCGAAAGCGCTTTTCAGGAAAACTTCGATAAAACACTGGAAAACCTGAAAAAACAGGCGGGGGTCGGGGAAGAATTCCTGAGAAATTACATCAGAAGCATCCTTTACCGCACCCGGCTAAGAGATGTAGTAACTGCTGATGTTCCCAAGGAACAAGAACAGGTATGGGCACGTCATATCCTTGTCTCCGACGAAAAAACCGCAAAGGAAATCCGGGACAAACTCGCTAACGGAGAAGATTTCAGAGCACTTGCCAAAGAATACTCCAAAGACCCCGGAACAGCAAAACGCGGCGGTGATTTGGGGTGGTTTGTCAAAGGAAGAATGGATAAAGCCTTCGAAGATGCAGCCTTTGCCCTCAAAGTTGGCGAAATCAGCGAACCGGTTAAATCATCCTTCGGCTGGCACATCATTCAAGCACTGGGACACGAAATGCGTCCATTATCGGAATATCAATACGAAATGAAACGCAATGAAGTCTTCACGGCATGGCTCAAAGATATCCGCAAGAAAACGGATATCACCATCGACAATTCATGGACAGACAACGTACCGGCTGAACCGGCCATTCCACCGGAAATGAAAATTCCATAAATCACGCTCTCTGATGAAATGCAAAACAGGCAGGCTTTTCCAAGCCTGCCTGTTTTTTATCTCCCGTAAAACGCCAGCACACCGGATCTCATTGATCAAAATAAGCGGTAATGGTTTTTTCCCGAATCACAATCAGGGTTTCGATGCCCTTGCGTGCCAGGGAAACCATCTCGTCCAGCATTTCCTGCCCGAAAACCGCACGCTCCGCAGTAACCTGTATCTCCACAAATGCCCCCCGGCTGTTCATCACAACATTCATATCAGCTTCGGCGCGGCTATCTTCCTGATAGCACAAATCAAGCACAGGCACTCCATCGACAATTCCGGCACTGATTGCAGCCACCGGATCCAGCAAAACGTTTTCGTCAAGCACTCCTTGCCTCACCAGTTTTCGGATTGCGATTTCCAAAGCAATCGACCCGCCGGTTATCGATGCGGTTCGTGTGCCGCCATCCGCCTGAAGCACGTCACAGTCAACGATGAAAGTCCGTTCTCCCAGGCGTGATAAATCGACAGAAGCGCGTAAACTCCTTCCGATCATGCGGCGAATCTCCTGCGTCCTTCCTGAAAGCCCGCGTTCTTCTCTGGATGTTCGAATATGGGTCGACCGTGGCAGCAAGGAATATTCCGCAGTCACCCATCCACCGTCTTTCCCCGACGCCTGCATCCAGCGAGGAACACTTTCTTCGACACTGACATTGCAAAGGACTCTCGTATTTCCCATCCCGATCAGCACCGATCCTTCCGGATAAATGACAAAATCCGGAAGGAGGGTAACAGGTCGTAATTCGTAAGCTTTTCTGCCATCATCTCTCGACATTTGCACTCTCCTGTGCTTCATGCTATCAAACGGATTCCGGAAGTTCATCCAGTTTCAAACTGATTACCTGGCTCGCCGAATCAGCCCCCATGGTAATTCCGTAGATGACATCGGCTGCCTGTACCGTATTCCGGTTGTGAGTAATCACGATAAACTGGGTGTTTTCAGAAAGTTCCTTGATCAAGTCCCGAAATCTGCCCACATTGGTTTCATCCAGCATGGCATCCACTTCGTCCAGAACGCAAAACGGTGTCGGTGAAACACGCAATAAAGCAAAAATCAGGGAAACAGCGGTCAGGCTCCTCTCCCCGCCTGAAAGCAGCGACAAACCCTGCGGCCTTCTGCCCGGCAGTCGCGCTTCGATATCGATACCTGTCTCAATCAAGTCATCCGGGTCGGTCAGAATAAGTTTTGCCGCACCGCCGCCGAAGAGTTTTTTGAAAATATCCCTGAATTCTATGGAAACCGCGTCGAACGTTTTGCGGAATTCCTTCTCCATCAAACTGTCCAATTCCGCAATCACTTCCCGAATATCTGCTGCTGCCTGCTGGAGGTCATTTATCTGCGCCGTCATAAAGTCAAAGCGCTCTTTGACTTCTTCGTATTCATCCTGCGCGTCGAGATTGATCGAACGCATCCTGCGCAATTGATGCCGCAACTCCTTGATTTGCGAACCAAGCTCTTTTGGCAATTCGCGAACAATTTGCAATTGCTCCACCAGGCCGTCGAAGGGAAGCGGTTTTGGCCCGTTGATATCTTTGGCGTATTCATAATCGACCAAACCGAAATCATTCTCGATACGTTCTTTGATATTTTCAAGTTTTTCTTGTTTGCGTGTTAAATTTAATTGTGCCTGCGAGAATTGTCTTTCCGCCTTGCTCAATTCTTTTCTTGTGCTGCTTTCAATACCCAGTAATTTCGATTGACCTTGTTCGATGCTTTTCAGGCTTTGTTCAGCCGGTTTGATTTTCCCTTGCAGAGCGGCAACAGCATCAGAAAGCTCCTTTTCCCTTTTATGCAGTTCCGTCTTTTCCTGCGACAATTTTTGCAGTTCTTCACTCAATGACCGAATCTTTTCCTGATTGATTCGAGAATTTTCCTCGACTTCCCGAACTTTTTTCGCCCGCTCGATTTTCAAGGCTTGAACCTGGGTCAGGGTTTTTTCATCGAAAGCAATTTGCGCCTTCCAGAAAGATTCCTGTTCCAAATGCTCATCCAGCAGGTACTGGGAACGTTGTTCTTTCGCTTCATGCAAATCCTGCTCCAAATTGGCAAGCGCTTCGTCCGTTTCCTTGATTTCTTTCTTCGCCCCGGAAAGATCTTTTTCCAGCGTATCGATTTCAAGTCGAAAAGAACCCAGTTTTTCATCCAGCCAGCTCTCCTGCTGTGTCAATTTATCCAACGAGAAAAGGCTTTTCCGGTGGGTTTCCCTTGCCTGATTGACTTCTTTCTCCGCATTCCGAACTTTCTCCCGAAGTTTGTCGATGGCAATTTGTTTTTTCTCAAGCAGCCGGTTTTGCTCCGCAAGCTTTTTCCGGCTTTCATCCAGGCTTTTCACCAGGTCGGCAATTTGTTTGCCGATTTCGATACGCTGCCGCGGACGGCTGAGTTTGGTCCTTTCGCCGGAAACACCTGCCATGATCGGACCGCTGGCGTGAAACACTTCGCCGCGCAAAGTAACCACACGGGCAGTTTTTGGCAATTCGGGCAGCATCCGTGCAGCGGTCTCGCGGTCTTCTACCAACAATACCTGTCCCAACAACAAGTCGACAGTGGGACGAATTTCATCGTCTCCGGATACCAGCTCCGAAGCAATTCCGATCACACCCGCCTGCCCGGTGAATGCAGAAATCTTGCGAAAAGGAACGACTTCAGCCAGCGGGATGAGTATTCCGCGGGCTGCCTCTTTGCTCAATATATTCAGCGTTTCTCTGGAAGGATCCCGGCTTTCGATCAGAATTGCATCGATATATTCTCCAAGGACTGCTGCAATTGCGGTTTCATACTTTTCCGGGATGACCAAACGGCTGCTCAATGTCCCCTTCATTCCCGTAATTTTCCCGCTGCGTGCATACTTCATAATCACACGGGCGCCCTTCGCATAATCGACCAAATCGTTTTCAGCCTGCTCGAGAAGGTTTTTCTGGGTTTTTAGTTTGGTTAACCGTTGTTCCTTTGCAGCAATTTTCTCTTCTATCACCTTTCGGTTGCTCAAAGCCTCGTCAAGAGCTTTTTCCCGTTGATCAAGTTCCTGCCTGAGGCGTTGTTCGTTTTTCAATGCAACGTCCAGCGCGTGTTTGGCTTTTTCCACTGCGGAACTTGCTCCGCCCTTTTCGCTCGCCAGTTTTTGTATCTTTTGGGTCAGATCGGCAATCTCTTGCTGATACCGCTCCCGCTGCATGGTGCGTTCCGAAAGCTTTGCATTCAGGTGCACTTTCCTGTCATTCAGCTGGTAGCGCTGTTTTTCCAACCCCCTGATTTTGTTTTCCAGCGCCTGAATTCGCTGCTTTTTTTCCTCGATTATGCGGGCGATTTCCATCGCCTTCACCCTGGCATCTTCCAGGTCCTTGGCTGCCTGAGCATGGTCGGTTTCCGCATCTTTCAACCTGAGCCGGTTTTCTTCCAACACATCTTGCAGGCGGGTTGCATCCTGTTTTGCCGCTTCCAGTTGATTGGAAACCGACCGCATCCGTTCATCAAGCACGGCTATTCTCCGGGTCAACCCTTCCCGTGTACCGTGGGTTCTCGACAATTCCCGATGCCATCCGGATAACTGTGTTCGCAGCGACTGGATTTGTTCCCGGTCACGCTTGATTTTCAGGTCAAGCTCTTCTTCTTTCTGTTTCGCCTGATTCAAATTACGCTCATAGGTTTGCAAAGATTCTTTCGCAGCATTCAGCTCTCTTTGAGCCATGAACCAGTGATAACCGTACCACTCGCGCAGCAATACATGCAAATCTTTTTGCACCTGTTTGAATTCACGGGCACGTTTCGCCTGCTTTTCCAAACTGCGCACACGCGGCCTCAGTTCACTAAGAATATCTTCCACTCTTTCGATATTCCTGCGTGTGTTTTCCAGCCGCTTCAAGGATTCCTGTTTTCTGGAACGATACAAACCGATACCGGCAGCCTCTTCGAAAAGCGACCGGCGTTCATCCGCCTTCAGCGACAATGCAGCATCAACCAGTCCCTGGCCAATGATCGTATAAGTCCGCTGAGACAAACCCGATTTTGCCAACAAGTCACTGACATCCTTCAATCTGACCCGTTGACCATTGATGAGATATTCATTCTGCCCGTCACGATAAGCCCTCCGGGTAATCGCCACCTCGGAGAAATCAATCGGGAGCCATCCTTCGCTATTGTCGAACAAAATTGTCGCTGATGCCATCCCGGCACGCGGCCGTTGGTCCGACCCGGAGAAAATCATATCGGCAGTTTTCTTGCCTCTCAACAGCCGGTAAGATTGTTCTCCCAGCACCCAGCGCAATGAATCGGCAATATTCGATTTTCCCGAACCATTCGGCCCGACAATTGCAGTAATCGTATCAGCAAATTCGAACAGGGTTTTACCCGCAAAGGTCTTATACCCTTGTAATTCCAGCGATTTCAATAACATAAATTTTTCCGTGAAAATTCATCCAGCAGGACGCAAGCCTGAAAGAACACCCGTCCGGCTATCAACCATCATTCCAAATGAAACTTTCTCAAAGCATCCCTGGCTGCTTCTTTGGCTGCAGCCTGTTTACTGTGTCCTGTACCTTTTCCGAGCACTTCGCCATCCACCAACACAACAACCTCGAAAACTTTCGCATGATCCGGACCGTATGAGTTGACGGTTTTATACACCGGAGCGTTTCCATGAGATGCCTGCGCCCACTCCTGCAACTTGCTCTTTGGGTCCTGCAACGAACCGTTTTCGATGAGATCACCAACCACCGATTCCAGCAATGGCTCGATGAATTTACTCACCGCGACAATACCGGCATCCAAATAAAGCGCTCCGACGAATGCTTCAAACAACGCACATGCGAGTGCCTGCCGTTCTCTTCCGCCTGACTCGGCTTCTCCCCTTCCAAGTTTCAGCGCTTTGTTCAAACCAATCGAAATTGCAAATTTCGACAACTGCTCCGTTCGCACCAGCGCAGAACGCAGGCGTGTCAGCCCGCCTTCTGCCATTTCAGGAAAACGATTATACAACCATGCGCCAACGAGAAAATCCAGAACAGCATCCCCAAGAAATTCCAGCCGTTCGTTGTCCTCGATCGCTTCCGGATGCTCGTTGAGATAAGAACGGTGGGTAAATGCCCTGTTCAACAATAAGACATCATTGAAATGCAGATTAAGCCTCTTGACAATTTCCAAAGGAGATTGTGCTGTTTCGATACCCTGATTCATAGACCTATACCTCCAAAGAACTCAGGGAACGTAAAACACCCCACTAATAGCCGGGTACTTTGCGATCCATTAGTTCAAGTATCACAAAAGGATAGTAATTATATCCTTTTTCCATGATTTATGAAGCTCGATTACCGAATCAGGCACATAGCAAAAAACAGCATGCCACCCTGTGGTATTCGTCCATCCATCCGCCCTGTTCTTCCTGTTTCCCTGAAAACAACCTGCCCGTATCGTGGGCAAAATGCATAGCAGGTTTTTCAAAAGCTGTCATCCGGCTGTTTCAGCCAGCCTGGCAATTGCCAGGGTATTCAACAGCGCTTTTGGCACAAAAGACGACTTATCGACATATTCCGGTTGTTTCGTACCATCCTCACTGCTTTCGGAACAATGGGCATTTGCCCCGTGAGGACCTAAACCGTCAATCGTTGGAATGATCCGGCACAGCGCATTGCCATCGCTTAACCCGCCGCGTGCTTCCGGAATTACGGAAAAGCCGAGAGGAGCAGCAGCCTGCTGCCACACAGCAAGCAGGTTTTGTGTTGCAGGGTTCTCAGGCCAGGGCACCGCCTGATTTCTCATCCGGATACTCACCCGGCACGGATATTTTCCTTTGTGGCTGGCTACATCGATTTCTTCCTGCAATGCAAGCATTTTCCGCACACCGTCATCGAAAACATCCTGAGAAAAAGCACGCATTTCCACCGTTGCATGCGCCTGATGAGGAACACGGTTGACCACAGTGCCGCCGCGAACCGTTCCCACATTGAACGTCAAATCACGCGAATAATCCGTCAAACCGGCAATCCGCTGAATGGTATGTGCCAATTGAACGATCGCATTTGCGCCTTCCGAATGACTGGAGCCAGCATGTGCGCTCTTGCCGTCAACCTGCACATCGAAAGTACACCGCCCTTTACGCGAAGTAACCAGCTGAAAAACGTTCCCGTTCCGAACCCCGGCTTCGAAAACCAGTGCCGCCAGCGCGTCCTTCCCCAGGCGGGACAAACACAGTGCCCCGAAATCTTCCGAAAGCCGCTCTTCCGCCGCATTCAACAACAATACCCAATTGATCTTGTCATAAACTTCCGGCAGAAATTCCTTGATTGCCGATAATGTCATCAGCATCAAGACCGTTCCGCCTTTGCAGTCGTTCGTCCCCGGGCCAAAGACCAAATCGCCATCTTCACGCCAGTGAAAATCATGGGCTTCCTCCTCTTCGGGAGGAAAAACAGTATCCATGTGAGTAATCATTCCGATTTTCAGCTGCGAAGAACCCGGCTTCGTCAGGATGAGATGTTTACCATAAAGCGGATTCTCAGCCTGCACCTGCTGTGCATCGAACCCCAACGAAGAAAAGACCTCCCTGGTCAGCTCTCCAACCCGATTCACACCATCCGGGTTTCCGCTAAAACTGTTGACACGCACCATTTGCTTCAATATATCCAGATATTCAGGCAAATGCTTTTCGAGATAAGTTCGGATTTGTTTTTCCATAAGCAAATTGAGGAAATCACTGCCGGATGCCACAGGCAAAACTTCCAGGCCTCCTTGTTCGATTATTACGGGAAACCGCCGGGTTTAAAAACCATCCCGGTACGGAAATGCCGGTTTCACCGCGTCACCGCTGATTATACAACAAACATCATTGGGCATTGCCGCAACAACCCGTGTTCACCGTGCCGATAAAATCGGGCATCAGGCACTGTGCTCACAGGAACAACAATCGTTCCTGTTCACGACACTGCCCGCTGCAAAAATCCACTAATGATATTTCCGGAACACCAGGACAGCATTATGCCCGCCGAACCCAAATGAGTTGCTTACGGCAACATTCACAGGCAATTCACGTGCCTGATTGGGAACATAATCCAAATCACACTTCGGATCGGGGGTTTGATAGTGAATCGTCGGAGGAATAACATCATCCCTGACCACACGGGAGCAAAAGATTGCTTCCAGAGCGCCGGTCGCGCCCATGATATGCCCTGTCATCGATTTGGTCGAAGACACAGGAATACGATAAGCATCTTCACCAAAAACGCCTTTGATTGCCAGCGTTTCAGAGATGTCATTCAATTGAGTCGCCGTTCCGTGAGCATTGATATAGTCCACTTCATCCCGGTTGACTCCAGCGCTTTCAAGAGCAAGTTTGATTGCCTGTCTACCGCCCGCCCCGTCCTGACTGGGAGCGGTTACATGAAACGCATCCGCCGTCGAACCATAACCGGCAAGCTCAGCGATAATATTCGCGCCGCGTTTTTTGGCGTGCTCTTCACATTCCAAAACAAGTATGGCTGCACCTTCCCCCATAACAAGGCCGTCGCGGTTCAGGTCGAAAGGCTGAGGAGTCATCGAATAGTCATCATTCCGGCGTGACATCGCCCCAAGACGGTCGAAAGTAGCCACACCAACCGGGTCAACGGTGGATTCACTTGCACCGGTAATCGCCACATCGATCATCCCCAGTTTTAGCATTGTCCAGGCAAGCCCCAGGCCATCAGCACCGGAGGCACAAGCAGACGCCACAGAAAAAGCGGGTCCCTTGAATCCAAAACGAATACCAATCATTCCCGCTGCACCATTCGCCATCAGCATCGGGATTGCAAAAGGGCTGATCCGGCGCGGGCCCTTGGCGTGCAAAGTCTCGACCGTTTCCCGCAATGTATGCAAACCGCCAATTGCAGAAGAAACAACGACTCCGACCCGCTCCTGTTCCATTTCGGAAGGATTCAAGCCGGCATGATTAATCGCTTCCTGTGCTGCTACAACAGCAAACTGCTCATACCTGTCCATCCGCCGGGCTTCTTTCGCAGGCATATAAGCCGCAGGATCGAAACCCTTCACTTCACATGCAATTTGCACAAGATACTCGGATGCGTCGAATTGGGTAATTTTCCCGACTGCCGACACACCGTTGACCGCATTCTTCCAGCTATCCTCTGCGGTCAATCCAAGCGGGGATATTGCGCCAAAACCGGTTACGACAACCCGTTTATCCATTTTCGCCTCCTGACGATGAAATCAATCGATGAATTTAACAATCAGTCCACTGATTTAAAACCCGAACCGGTCAAAATAGCAACGATTGGATGCGGAAATTCCTCGATAATTTGGCCAATTGCATCCCAGACAATCGCAGAAGTCAGCTCGACGAAAAAGCCGCGTCTTGCCAGTTCATCCCTTCCCGACATGATTGCGTCCTCTTCGACAGCAACCATGCTGCCGCCGCTGTCCGCCACCATCTGCAATACTTTGTCGCCTCGCAAGGGATGAATGATACGCACGCCTTCTGCCAGCGTGGCCCCTTCACGAACCCACATCAGCCCGCCTCGTCCGTTGACAAAAACCGCCCACAAGGGTGCACAAGCCTCCGCCTGAACACCAACAAGTTTCGGGATTGCATCGATAACCCCCGCTGCTTGCAATGCACGAAATCCTCTGCCAATACCCAGCAGCAGGCTGCCCTGCCCGGCAGGAACGACCACCGTCCCGGGAACTTTCCCCATCTGTGCCAGCAATTCATAAGCAATCGTTGCGTAACCGGGAAGCACTTGCGGCAAATAGGCGTGGCTGGCGTAAACCTTGCCATCTTCCGCAGCAAGTCGGACAGCGTCCGAAGCGTTCGAACGCTTGCCTTTCACCCGAACGACGTTTGCACCATAGATTTCCATTTGCCGCCGTTTGGGTCCCGACGCATAATCCGGAACGAAAATCTCCGCCCGTATCCCCGTCCGTGCAGTATATGCCGCAAAAGAAGCGCCAGCATTGCCGGAAGAATCCTCCACAGCCTCTTTTACGCCATGACTGACCAGCAAACTCATCAAGGGAACCGTTCCCCTGTCCTTGAACGAACCGGTAGGGTTGAGAAACTCCAGCTTGAACCCAATCTCTTCGCCAAAAGCATCCGCCCAAACCAATGGTGTATTCCCCTCTCCCAATGACACGACCGGCGCATTTTCAGGCAGCCCGAAGGTATGTCTGTATTTCCAGATTCCGGGAGCACGGTCATCGACCTGATCAACCGAAAACGAAATCGGTTTCACATAATCGAACGTTCCGCCACATACCGGACAACGATAAAGGATTGCATCATCAGGAAACGGTGCATCGCAATTGGTGCAGCGAATGCTGTTTGTCTGGTTCATCATTTCTCTCCCTTTCCGGAATCCAGGCCGGGAAACCAGGATTGTTCTAAAACGGGTTTACTCTCCGGGTTCAGGCTTGTAATGCCCCTCGACCCATTGTTCCCCGTCAGGGGTAATCTCTTTCTTCCAAACCGTTACGATTTCTTTCAGACGATCGATGCCAAATCGTGCAGCTTCGAACACGCCGGTATCACGATGAGCTGCTGCGCACGCGACCACCACGGTGGGTGTCGATGGCTTCAACCTCCCAATGCGCTGAACAATGGCAACCCCTTCGACCGTATCCCATCGCTGACGGATTTCATCGGCAATTTGCCGAAGTTTGTCCGTTGCCATTGGCTCATAGGCTTCATACTCCAGATAAGAAGTTTCGTGAGGTATTCCCCGGGTCGTCTTCGCCCGGACAATACCGGTGAACATGCAAACGGCTCCCGAACCGGGAGAAGTGATCGCTGCGACAATCCCATCGAGGTCAAGTGCATCTTTGGTAATCGCCACCACCGTCGGCGGTTCACTGCCTCCGCTTACCTGCGGGAAAAAAGCGATTTCCGCATTATTCGGAATCACCCTGTCATCATCCGAGAATTCCTTATTCACCGCTACCATGGAATAATCGAGCAAATCATCGAGCTGGGGATACTCCCTTTTCAAAAGTTTCCGCAAGTCCGAAACCAAAGCGTCATTGGGGAGTTCGATTTCCATTGATTTCTTGCCGATGGCTTCACGTACATTTGCAAAGAAAAAGACCGTAATCCTGTTCATATATGCCTCATTCGTTGATGATATCGCCACTTCGCCCGCCATGCTTTTCGACCAGACGAATGTTTTCGATATGCATCGTTTTTTCCACAGCCTTCGCCATATCGTAAATCGTCAGGGCTGCCACGGAAACGGCTGTCAACGCTTCCATTTCCACGCCCGTCTTGGCGCTCGTCCGTACCGTCGCTGTAATGGTGATACCCGGCAAATCAGCATCCGCTTCCATCCCGACATGAATCTGGTTCAATGGAAGAGGATGACACAACGGGATCAACTCAGCGGTTTTTTTGGCAGCCATCACACCGGCAATCTGTGCGACAGAAAAAACATCTCCTTTTTTCATTTCCCCTCGCACGATCAAATCAAGCGTCTCGGCTTTCATGCGAACCTGCCCCTTGGCAATTGCCATCCGCTCGGTAACCGGCTTGGCGCCGACATCAACCATACGGGCATTCCCGTATTCATCCAAATGGGATAATGTTTTCTTTTCCATACGCAGATTATAACCTGAATACGCCCCGCTTTCTTCTTTTTCCCGTCCCGTCCTGTTATTTTTCCACCCGCCCGACAAGAAATGATATAATCACAGCCATGGTCGAATTTATCAGCAAATGGCGAAAAGGGCTGGAAAAAACCAGCAAAACCACCTTCGGTAGAATTGCCAATATCATTGGTGCTACTGAAATCGACGAAAACACCTGGGACGAACTCGAGGCGCTTTTCATCCAGGCAGATATGGGTTTGGAGACAACCGAAAACGTGATTTCATCCCTTCAGGAACGTGTCAGAGCCGGAGGAATCACACAAAATTCGCAGCTCCTGCAAGCCATCAGAGAAGAACTTCGCATTCGGCTCGATCAGCCTCCCGAAATAAACTTTCCGGAAAAACCGGCTGTTGTTTTGCTCGTCGGAGTCAATGGATCAGGTAAAACAACGAATATGGCAAAGCTGGGCAAACTCTTTCAGGAAAACGGAAAATCCGTGATCTTTGGTGCAGCCGATACCTTTCGGGCCGGTGCTATCGAACAGCTTCAAGTTTGGGGAAATCGTCTCGATATACCGGTGATTGCAGGCCAGCCGGGCGGAGACCCCGGGGCGGTAGCCTATGATACCGTCAAAGCTGCCCAGTCCCGCAATATCGATATTGCCCTGATTGATACTGCCGGCAGGCTGCATACCCGTTTCAACCTGATGGAAGAACTCAAGAAAGTCTACCGGGTTGTCGGCAAAGCCTGCCCCGGAGCGCCCCACGCCGTTTGGCTGGTGATGGACGCTACCACCGGGCAAAATGCCATGCACCAGGCGAAAGCTTTCAAGGAAGCCGTTGAGGTCACCGGAGTAATTTTAGCGAAGCTTGATTCCTCCGCCCGCGGCGGGATGGCTTTTGCTATCCGGAATGATCTGAACCTTCCCATCCTCTTCGCCGGTCTTGGGGAGCAGCCGGAAGATTTGCAAAAATTCGATCCCGATGCCTTCATCTCGGGTATCCTTGCCCACTTCTGAACCGGCTCCGTGGATTGTCTTCTCCAATGTACCCGCTGAAAAGATACAAGAAAAGTTTCCCATACAGCTATACCTTCGGTGTTTTTCCCACACTCGAACTGATTACAAACACACCCGGTGACATCGACCGCATCATCATCCACTCGAAAGGCGAAAGAAACCGGGGCGTGCAAAAGATCATCACCCTGTGCGAAAAGCAGCGGCTCCCCATCGAAACCAATGACCGGGCTATCGAAAAATTAGCCAGCAAAGCAAATGTATTTGCCGCGGGCGTATTCACCAAACACTTTCATGAACTGGCACCCGCGAAAAACCATGTCGTTCTGATTCATCCCGGTTCCATGGGCAATCTCGGCACCATCATGCGGACAATGCTGGGGTTCGGAATCCATGATCTGGCGATCATTCTACCCGCAGCAGACCCATTCGACCCCAAAACCATTCGTGCCTCCATGGGCGCAGTCTTCCGCCTTCGGGTTGCCCGCTTCGAATCATTGCCAGCCTATCTTGCAATGAACCCGCGGCATGCTTATCTACTCACCGGAGCAGGAGAAACCCGGCTCGATCAAGTTCATTTCAACGAACCTTACGCCCTGATTTTCGGAAACGAAAGCAGCGGTATCGATTCATCAGTCCTGTCACTCGGCACAAGCGTAACCATCCCCCAATCCAATCAAATCGATTCCTTCAATCTTGCTGTCTCGGTAGCTATCACCCTTTACCAAACACAGCTACCCAAAACCTGACAATCCGCTATAATAACAACCTACTTTAACCGTTACTACACTTGAGAGGGCACTCATGGAAGATATACTCTCCCGCCTACGGGAATGTGAAGAAAAAACCGAAAACATTTTGGTGCGTCTTTGACTTACCTTCCCTGGAAACAAAACTCGACAAACTAAAAAAAGAATCCGAAAACCAAAACCTGTGGGATAACCCCGAGCGCGCCCAATGGGTGATGAAAAGCCTTGCCAACCTGCAAGACGAAATCGACAGCTGGAAAACACTCCGGCAACGCATCAAGGATACTATCGAACTGGCTCAGATGAATGATACCAGCCTTGAAGCGGAGCTGTTACAGGAAACACTCGAACTGGAAAAAGAAGTCGGCAAGCGGGAATTCGACGCCATGCTCTCCGGAAAATACGACAAAGGGAATGCCTTGCTTGCCATTCACGCCGGCGCCGGAGGCACAGATTCACAAGACTGGACAGCCATGCTCCTGCGCATGTATCTGCGCTGGGCAGAAAAACGACACTATACAACCGAAATTTTGGATACCACCCCCGGCGAAGAAGCCGGTATAAAAAGCGTTACCGTTTCCGTAGAAGGAAAATACGCCTACGGTTATCTGAAATCCGAGAAGGGCGTTCATCGTTTGGTGAGGCTTTCTCCTTTCGATGCCAATCACCGCAGGCACACGTCTTTTGCCCTGGTTGAAATATTACCCCAGGTAGAAGACAACACGGCTGTCGAAATCAAGCCGAACGAACTTCGCATCGATACGTATCGCTCTGCCGGTGCTGGCGGGCAGAATGTGCAAAAAAACGATACTGCCGTTCGAATAACCCACCTGCCAACCGGCATCGTTGTTACCTGCCAAAATGAACGTTCCCAGGTGCAAAACCGCGAGAATGCGATGCGGGTGCTTCGTGCCCGGCTCCTCGAAATGAAACAGCAGGAACACGCAGAACATATGGCAGAGCTTCGCGGAGAATATACAAAAGCGGAATGGGGAAGTCAAATCCGCTCTTATGTTCTCCATCCATACCAAATGGTGAAAGACCATCGGACTAATTATGAAGTCGGGAACGCACAATCCGTACTCGACGGCGATTTGGACGGGTTGATTACCGCATACTTGCGGGCGAATGTCGGCAATGGCAAGAAATCGAATTGATGAAATCCAGACCGGGCAGCGTTTTGTTCTTCCCGGTCTTTTCATTCTGATTACACTCTCGTTTTTAATCACCGGCTGCATGACCCTGACAGACCCGGAAGCCTCCCAGCTCTCCAGATCCGATGTGGTCTGTCTTGTCGATTCACAAAACACCTGCGGGCAAACCTTTGTTTCCCGGCGTCCCCGGCTCAACAGCCTGACACTCTGGCTTGCGCCGCAATCCAAAAGCGGCAAGATTGTCCTCGATTTGTTTCATTCACCTGACGAAGCGAAACCGCTGCTCACCCGTGTTTTGCCGGTTGCGTCCATGAACCCAAAAGACGGGTTCCGTATTCCGCTCCCCCCGCTTGGAGAAAAACCGGCAACCAGATTCTATTTGCGCATGCACAGCGATGATGCACAGGTATTTGTCTACGGGCGCAGCAATCCCCAATATCCGCACGGAACCCTGATCGAAAACGGAAAACAATCCCCCGCCGATCTCGCTTTCCGGACGACCTATGACTATGACATCCATGCCCTGATGCAGGATTTTTCCTCCGGGTTGGGAGAATGGGGCATGAGCATCCCCGCTCTGCTGGTCATCCTTTTGCCCGGATGGCTTCTGCTGCGTGCATTCCGGCTCACTCACCGTTTCTCTGCCGGCGAAACCTTGGCAATCTCGTTAGGGCTTAGCCTCGCGCTGCTTCCTTTATTGATGCAATGGTTATCGTTTTTCGGTTTTGTTCTGAACCGGCACATTGTCCTTGGTGGTTTTGCGCTGCTCGCTATCGCCTTCATCGTTTCTCTTTTCCGTCCGTCAAAACCCGGTCCCGGCAACCGAAAATCCCCACTGCTTACCCGTCCGCACATCAACCCGGAGATAATCTGGTTACTCGTTATCATTCTCTTCGCATTGGTCATTCGACTAATCATGACGCGCGATCTTGCCACCCCTGCCTGGGTAGATTCAATCCATCACGCCCTGATTACAAGGCTTATTCTCGCCAACGGAAAGCTCCCGCCCACCTTCCTGCCTTACCTTCCTGCGGAAGCGGCTTCCTACCACACCGGCTTTCACAGCACATTTAGTTTCTTTGTCTGGCTTTCCGGATTGAATCTCGCCAAAGCCTTGTTGTTCTTCGGGCAATTGCTCAATGCGGCAGTCGTATTAGCAACATTTTTGTTCACCAAAAGATTATTCAGGAACTCTTCAGCTGCTCTGCTGGCAGCATTGGTCACTGCCGTACTAACCCCCATGCCCGCCTATTATGCCAGTTGGGGGCGTTACACCCAGTTGGCAGGATTGCTTATTTTGCCTGTACCTTTCGCCATGCTGGACAAGTTACCCGAACTGTATAATGCTCACACGGAAAAAGAAAAGCGAGCGGCCTTCATCCTTACATCGATTGCACTTGCCGGTTTGTTTCTCACGCATTACCGGGTTCTCGCTTTTACGCTTGTCTTCCTGTTTTTCTTCCTTCTATTCAGGCTCAGACAAACCATCGAACTTAACATGACGAAACCTTTGATCGCCGCCGGGCTGCTGGCAATGATTTTCGTGCTTCCATCGCTTGTACCATTATGGGCTGATTTGCTCATCCCCAAAGTATCGGCATGGGGCAAAGGCACCCAGACATTGTTCGCAGGGTTCTCATGGCGCTTTCTGACTGCCGGCTGGGGCACCTATGCCCTTGGATTAGCCCTCGCCGGTATACTTTTGGCACTCTTTCGCTTTCGGAAAGCAGCCGCCATGACCCTGCTTTGGGTGACCGGCATTTTTCTTGCTGCCAATCTGAAAGCCATCGGGATTCCTGTGCCGGAATTCATCAACAATCTTTCGGTGGAAATCATGCTCTTTTTGCCAGTTTCCGCCTTTGCCGGATTCGCCCTCGGTTATTTCGGCAGCCTTGTCAAAAAAATCCTGCCTGCCAGAATCCGCAGCCTTTTCCGTCCGACCGCCATCACCTTGTTGGCTATCCTGAGCATACTCGCCGCTCAAAATCTCATTCCCATTCTCAATCCGGTAACTTTCATCACCCGCAAGGCCGATTTGAAAGCCATCACCTGGATTCGCCAAAACATTCCCGAAAACGAACGGATTTTCATCAATCCCGGCGGTTGGGGATACGGATTGTACATGGGCACCGACGGCGGGTACTGGATTGCCCCGCTTGCCGGGAACCCAACGCTGCCCCCTCCCGTAATTTACGGGCTGGGTTCAAGCGACTACGTCCGGGACATCAATCAAAACCTGGCTTATGCCATCGAAAACGCAGACAACCCGGAAAATATCCGGCGCTTCCTAATCCGGAATGACATCCGCTACGTCTATCTGGGCAGCAAAGGCGGCATTCTCCGCCCGGGAACTTTCGAAAATTCAGCAGGTTTCGAAACGCTTTACAAGCAAGACGGCTGTTATCTCTTCCAATTGGCAAGAAAACCCAAAAGCACGCCCTGAAAACCAACGTATCGTGAAAAACACCTTGACACATCTTCACCCCGTCCGTATAATCGGCAAGCCTGTAACACACAGGCCTTGATATTGTCTAATTGTTAGGAGTAAGATCATGACCCCGCTTCCAAAACGAAAAACATCCAGAACGCGACGCGATCAAAGGCGTGCTCACGATGCTTTAAAAGCCAAAAATCTTGTTCAGTGCAGCAACTGCGGGGAGATGCGTCTTCCCCATCGCGTGTGTCCGAATTGCGGTTTTTATAAAGGACGTGAAGTCGTCGAAATCAAAGAAGATTAAGCCGGCAGGTAACCGAACATTTTACCTGACTGACCAAGAATCAGATGGATTACACAGAAACAATCACCGGGCGAAATCATCCTGCCCGGTGGTTCTCGTTTCATAAAAGAGTGCTATGACGAAAAAATACTACGCTTTTATATTTCCGGGGCAAGGCTCCCAATCTGTCGGAATGGGGAAAGAGCTGGCGAACAACTTTCCCGTCATTCGCGAGACTTTTCAGGAAGCTGACGAGATCCTGCAATATTCACTATCGAAAATCGCATGGGAAGGGCCGGCAACCGAACTCAACGATACCGCCAATACCCAACCCGCCTTACTGGTTCATTCTGTTGCAGTTCTCAGGCTTCTGGAAAAACAAGTTACCCGTCTAAATCCCCGCCTGTTGGCAGGTCACTCCATGGGCGAAATCAGTGCATTGGTTGCAGCGAATGCCCTTTCTTTTGAATCCGCACTTCGCCTGGTACGCGCACGCGGGTTGCTCATGAAGCAAGCCGGAGAAAACACCCCCGGCGGAATGGCTGCCATCATCGGGTTGGATATCCACACGCTGGAAGAAATCTGCAGCAAGGCAAGCACAGGAACGGAAACCGTACAAATCGCAAACGACAATTGCCCCGGGCAAGTGGTAATCTCCGGCTCGAACAAAGCCCTGGAAAAAGCCATGGATTCTGCCAAGGCTGCCGGTGCCAAAAAAGTCATCCGGCTGGCAGTGAGCATCCCTGCTCATTCCCGGTTGATGCAAGCAGCAGCTTCCGAATTCAGCGAAGCCGTTGGGCAAGCCGGTCTGGCAGATCCGCTCATCCCGGTTGTCGGGAACGTCGCGGCGTGCCCCATGAAAACCGCTCAGCGAATCAAAGCCGACCTCCAGGCACAATTAACATCCAGAGTACGCTGGACTGAATCAATCCGTGTCATGGGCAGCTTCAGCATCGAGACCTTTATTGAAATCGGTAACGGCAACGTTCTCACCGGCCTGACGAAAAGAATCAACCGCCACTACGGGCGGTATTCCACCAACACCGCGTCGGAAATCGAACAGGTGATTTCTCTCTTAAATGAAGAATAAACCGGCACCTGCCTAACATGACAAGTTCAGGTGCGGTATAATTATTGAAAAGTATCCGGGAAAATTATGGCAGAAACCAAATCTCTCAGCCTTGAAGGAAAAAAAGCACTGGTAACAGGAGCATCGAGGGGCATCGGAGAAGCCATCGCTCTGGAACTGGCAAAGCGCGGCGCTGTTGTGATGATCAATTACAATCATTCCAAAGAACGTGCCCAAAAGGTCCTGGCTGCCATTGAGGAAAACGGCGGAAAAGCTTTCGTTTTTCAGGCAGACGTCGGAGACTTCGGACAAGCACAAACCCTGGTAAAAGAAAGCATCTCCATACTCGGCGGGCTGGATATTCTCGTCAACAACGCCGGTATCACCCGCGACAAACTCATCATGATGATGAAAGAAGAAGACTGGGACGCAGTCCAGCGCATCAACATCAAGGGCACTTTCAACTGCTCGAAAGCCGCTGTGCGCCATATGATGAGAAAGCACTACGGGCGTATTATCAACATTACCTCCGTCGCCGGCCAAATGGGGAACGCAGGACAAACGAACTATTCCGCTTCGAAAGCCGCCCAAATCGGGTTTACCAAAGCACTCGCCCGGGAAGTGGCAACACGGAACATTACCGTCAATGGCATTGCCGCAGGATATATCGAAACGGAAATCTGGGCAGGTGTGCCGGAAGAAATGCGCCAGGAAGTAATCAAGCTCATCCCCTTGGGAAGAAAAGGATCCCCGGAAGAAATTGCCTACGCCGTTGCTTTTCTCGCTTCGGAACAAGCCGCCTACATCACCGGTCAAATACTCGGTGTGGATGGCGGTATGGCTATGATGTAATCTTTCCGAAAAGGAACAAGATAAGTTATGGACGAGAACACAAGAACACCAGGAAAAACCACCATCTCGCCAGACGTAATTCTCACCATCGCACGGTTAACAACCCTCGAAGTGGAAGGGGTAAGCCGCCTGAGCCCCGCCCCGCCGCGCATGGATCAGTTTTTCAAGAAAACACAAAGCGAGGGCGTCCACCTGGAAATTGCCGATAACCTTGTCAACGCAGATATCTATGTCGTCATGGAAAACGACGTCAATATCCGGGAAGTCAGCCGGAACATACAAAAAGCCGTATCCCGTGCTGTCTCGAAAATGGTTGGTATGGAAGTCGGTAAAATCAATATTCACATCGAGGATATCGACTTCAACGACAAGGAAAACAACGAGGAGGCCCAACCCTAGATGAAACCCCGTACCAGAGCACGCGGGATTGCTCTGCAAGCACTTTACGAAATTGATCTGGTTGGTCATCCATCCGGCGAAGTCATCAAGAACAGGCTGGATGATAGTGATTTGGACGAACGATTGGAAAGATTTATCCAGCAAATCGTCGTTGGCGTTTGGCCGCTCAGGGAATCACTCGATTCGTTTATTGCCGAGCACGCACCGGAATGGCCAATTGATCAGGTAGCCATCATCGATCGGAACATTCTCAGAATTGCCCTCTGGGAATTTGGCGTCCAAGGCGATACTCCCCTAAAAGTAGCAATTAATGAAGCCGTAGAGCTAGCCAAACTATTTGGCTCCGACAGCGCGCCCAGATTCGTCAATGGTGTACTGGGCAGTTTGGCACCCCGCTATCATGAAATCCGCCAATCCCTTCAATCCTTGACAGTCGAACAAAAAAACAAATAACATGGAAATTTTAGGTGTAGGCCCCATGGAGATTCTCTTCGTGCTGATCATTGCACTCATCGTCCTTGGGCCTAATGAAATGGTAAAAACAGGAAAGACAATCGGGAAGTTTTTACGGAAACTCGTCACCTCCGACGGATGGCGCATCTTCCAGCAAACTTCCCGTGAAATCAGGCACCTGCCTAACCGCCTGATGCGGGAAGCCGGACTTGAAGAACTCCAAAAAGACATCAAAGAAACGCTGCCCGAAGATACTCTTGCTGATTTGAACAACACCCTTGCACAGGAAAAAGCGGAAATCAACCGGGGTCTCTCTGCATGGACAACCCCTCCGCCGGCATCGGCACAATTCGTCAAACCTCCGGCTGAAACTTCTTCAACATCTGAAACCGAAACAGAACAAACAGAAAGAACCGAACAATAACCTATGCGCAAGTTCCTGAACATCTTATGGCGAACGATCACCGCGCCTTTTCGCCTGCTCTTTTGGCTGGGGAAAAGTATCTCCAAATGGATCGCAAGCGTCTATGCAAACATCCACGAGCTGTTCACCGAAGAACCGGAAGACACACCATTACCCGATGCGTTTGCCAAAGCCATCGAAAACCCGATGGGGCTGATGGAACACATCGAGGTTTTCCGAAAACATGTTTTCCGTGCTTTGCTTTTTATGATCATTACCACGGTGTTCTCGTTTGTATTTGCGCAGCAGCTGCTCGAATGGCTTACCAAGCCCATCGGGGGAATTGGCGCTCTTCAGGCAATCGAAGTTACTGAACCGGTCGGAGTCGTAATGCGCGTCGTTTTGCTTGCCGGTTTTTCCCTTGCCATTCCGTATATCACCCTTGAACTGTGGTTGTTTGCTGCTCCCGGCCTGAAAAAAGGTGCCCGCATCAGAGGCCTCCTATTGATCCCCGTTGCAACCCTGTTGTTCGTTGCCGGAATGGCGTTTGCCTACTATGTCATGATGCCCACAGCACTCCCCTTCTTGCTGCACTTCATGGGCATCAAAACAGCCGTCCGCCCGGCTTCCTACGTCAAATTCGTTACCAGTCTCCTGTTTTGGATCGGTGTTGCTTTCGAGTTTCCGCTGGTCGTCTTCGCGCTGGCAAGAATGGGCATCGTCAAAGCACAAACCTTGTTGTCGCAATGGCGGATTGCCGTCATCCTGATTGCTGTTATCGCAGCAATCATCACCCCTACCGTCGACCCGGTAAACATGGGTCTGGTCATGGGTCCGATGATTTTGTTATATTTTGCCAGCATCGGGCTGGCGAAAATCGCCCAGGGGAAAAAAGAAAAAGAACAAAACAAACTGCACAATCCCTGATTGCACCGCATCCGGTTCATCTGCCCAAATAGGGCCCCCGGTTGGTTAACTCCGCCCGAAAAAACACCCGAACAACGGTTTACTCTTCCTTCGCTAAAACCGTTTCCCCGATCATCCCGCTCCTCGTTGCCTATGCGTCGCCGATGCATTCCACCAATAGCACCGCCGGCACAGGGATGAACGATTGCATAGTTTGGTGTACAATCAGGCACGAGTATTGCAATCGACTGAGATAACAAATAATACGCCCTTACAGGGCTTTACTTGCCAAAGGTTCTATGAAAAAGAAACAATCACGCTATCTAACTGGCAAAAAATATTGCCAGCAACGCCTGACATGGAAATTTTTCCTTTTCCGCTTTCTTCCGGCCAGCACTTTTGTACTTTTCGTTTTTATAATCACCCTACTGAAAAAAAGTCAAATTGCTCTGCAATACGGACCCGTTGTCGCAGAAGCCCGCGCCAAACCCTGGCTATGGCTAGCCAGTGCGCTTCTGGTTTCAATCATCGTTTGGCTCCTGCATAAGATCAAGCATGCACACCGTTGTTTGACCATCTACAAACACGGGATAATCATCCGGCTGCCGTTCCGCAAGGAAAAAACACTGGCGTGGGAACATATCGCCGGAATCTCAACGGCAATTACCGATAAAACCTTTTTAGGGATTAAAATATCGAGCCACTATGATTTGGTCATCTTCCCCGCAACCGGCAAACCCATCCGGCTGCCGGTCAATAGCCAAAACTTCCCTGAAATCGTTTCGAAAATCAAAGCAAAGCGCTACCCGGAAATCCTTTCACGCGACAGGGCGTTACTAAAAACAGGCGCCGCACTGGACTACGGTCCAATTTCCATCACGAAATACCACTTCACAGCCCAACAAAAAACCATCCCCTGGAAAAAAGTCCGGCTGGTAGACATCAGGAACGGGCAGCTGGTGATAGAATTGTTCCACATACGCCCTGTCAAGATCCCGATTGATAAAATTATGAACCCCGAAGTAATGATGCAAATCATACAGGATGAGGTTATCGCATGAATAACAACCCACAAATATTGCGAGGCACGTTCATCAAGGTCTTTCTGGCGGGTGTGCTGCTGATATTCACGATTACAGCCTGCGGCATAGTTCCGGTGCAACCGACCGTGCAACCGGCAACACAAACACCGGTAGTAAATACCGAGACACCCAAAGAGACGTTGATTACCTTCACAGTTACCGTGCCGGCAAACACACCGGAAAGCGACCCCATCCTCATCAGTATTCTCGATGAAGTCACCGGATTGGCGCTGAATGCCAAACGCTATTCGATGGAAAAAACCGGTCCCCGCCAATACACCATCCAGCTCCCTTTCGAAATCGGAACTATCGTCAAATACCGATATTCCAGAAAAGGCAACATCCTCAGCGAAGAACACACCTTCGAAGGAGACCCGGTACGATACAGGCTTGCATGGATTACCGCACCGGCGGAAATCCATGATATCGTTACCCGCTGGACTGACACACAATACAAAGGGAAAACCGGAAGAATTTCAGGAACAATCACGCGGGAACCCGACAGCGAACCGCTGCCAGGGCTTCTTGTCTCTGCCGGTGGTGCACAAACCTACACCAATGCAAACGGATCCTTCGCATTGCAAGGCTTGCCTCCCGGCACACACAACCTGGTGATTTACGCTATCGACGGTTCTTTTCAACCTCACCAACAAGGCGCTCTGGTTGCCGAAGATTCCAATACACCGGTGAACGTTTCTCTCCAGCCGGCTGTTTTCGTGGATGTCGCTTTCATTGTCAAGGTTCCTCCCGATATGATCCCCGCCGTCCCCTTACGCCTTGCCGGAAATCTTTTCCAGCTCGGGAATACTTTTTCCGATCTCGCCGGCGGGATCAATGGTCTGGCAACCCGCATGCCTGTTCTTTCTCCACTTCCTGACGGAAGATATGGCATCATTCTTTCGCTCCCCTCCGGCACCGACATCCATTACAAATATACGCTTGGAGATGGTTTCTGGAACTCCGAACAACAACAGGGAGACCATTTCATCGTCCGTTCGTTCATCGTTCCCCCAACCTCGACCGTCATCGAAGACGAAATCGCATCTTTCAACACCAGCGGTCTCAAACCGATCACCTTCGATATCACCGTTCCGGAAGACACCCCTGCGGACGAGAAAATTTTCATCCAATTCAACCCCTATGGCTGGACCGAACCTCTGCCGATGTGGAAAGTCGGGGATCGAAGATGGGTTTATATTCTCACCAGCCCGCTGCAAACTGTTCAAAAAGTCGGGGTCAGATACTGCCGCCAGGGACAGTGTAACCATGCAGACGACCTGAGAACAGTCGGAGACTATTCATCCGGGAAAGTGGTGAAACCAGGCAATCAACCAATCATCATTCAGGACCAAATCGAAAAATGGGCATGGCTCGAAGGGAATAGCAAATACACAATTCCGGGAGAACCACAGGTCAGGAAAAGGCATGACTTCATCCAGGCAGTCGAATTTCAACCGGGATACAAGCCGGACTGGGGACCGCTCATGCCGTCATCGCTGGCACATTTGGCATCACTCGGCGTCAACACTGTGATTTTCACTCCCCGCTGGTCATTCGTCGAAAACAATCCTCCGGTACTGCTCCCCGCTTCCGGGAACAGCATGCACTGGATGGAACTGACCGCCTTCATTCAACAAACACAATCATCAGGAATGTCAGCAGCCATCAAACCAACCCCCCAATTTCCCACCAATCCGGAAGACTGGTGGGTAAAAGCGCCGCGCACTTTCTCATGGTGGGTTTCCTGGTTCGATCAATATGAAACTTTCATTCTGCATTACGCAAAATTAGCAGAAATCTACCAGGTAAAAATGCTTGTCATCGGGGGAGAATGGCTTGCCCCCGCACTGCCCCACGGAAAATTGGCGGATGGCAGCAATTCACAAGTCCCTTTGGATGCAAATGACAGATGGGAAAAAATCATCGAACAAATCAGAAAAGTTTATTCCGGCAAAATCATCTGGGATCTTCCGTACCCGGACGGCATCGAAAAGCCCCCGTATTTCATCAACAAGGTCGACCAGCTTTATTTGTCATTCGATGCCCGGCTGGCAAAAAACAACCACCCGGAACTTGAACGCGTTACCGAAAAAGCCGCCTTTATCCTCGAGAAAAAAGTCCATCCTTTTTGGCTTTCCTGGACTCCCAAAGTGAACCCGACCGCGGGCAAGAATTCTGCTGAATCCATCGGCACCAAACCGGCGCTTATTCTGGCTGTATCTTTCCCGTCGGTAGACGGAGGAATTTCCGGATGTCCGGAAGATCCGGTTTCTCAATGTTTCGATATCCGCAATCTCGAATACCCTGCCCCCGATTACCCGTCCGTCAAAATCGATCTCAAAGAGCAGGCAGATGCCTACCAGGCTGTACTATCAGCCGCCAACCAATATAACTGGATCGGTGGGTTTGTTTCTAGGGGCTATTATCCCCCTGCTGTTTTACTGGATAAATCCACATCCGTTCACGGCAAACCTGCGGAAAGTGTATTGGATTTTTGGTTCCATCACATCAACCCGTGAACGGTTGCCAAAGTTTGCCATGAATTGTCGCATTACAACAACAATGCTATGCACCGTTACGGCACTCCATGATACCGCCCGCGTTCACCCGCTATTACCGAAATGCCCGCTGCGTGTTTGTCGATGAGCGTTTCAGGCTATCGGTTCTGGTCGAACATGCTGCTTGCCCGGGTGAGATAGCTCGTAATACCGGAACCTTTTTCTTCCCGCGTATACGGCTTCTTTCTGATGAGAAATCCACAGCGTTCATCCCCCCTCGCAATACAGGTTTCCTCATGAATCGGGAAATCAGCCCCCTGAGTAATCCACTCCAGCCCCCCGCGAATTAATCCGGTTTGGTAGTAACAAATCGGAACATGGGATGTCCTTTGCCAGCAAGCCACACAATCGGAAATCAGAAACAGATAATAATCCCCTTTATCTTCGACAGTAATTTTCTGATTGCTCACACGTTCAAGCACCTGGCCAATCGACAATAATCCGAAAAATAGTTTTTTCTCCAGCGGCAGATTTTGAAAATCAGGGTGTTGAATACGGGAAATTTCAGTGTATGCCTGAAAACTCGGCAGGAAACTTTTTCTGCTTGCCTGATGGGCAACCACAATCAACCCTTGCGGGCCATAAATACGTTCGATTGCGTAGTTCAACGCAGAAAATTCATCATAAGAAATAATTACTCGTTTTCCTTTACCGACCGGTGTAGCTATCTTTTTCAACATCCCCGCTTCACGAAGAACAGTCAATACCCCATTATCCCCCAGGACGTTTCGCAATGCGTTGATGTACTCGATTGTTGCCTTGATTGAATAAGATTTCGAGAATTTCGTAAGCAGTCCTGATGCCATTTTGAGGTCCGTTTTTCATAGGATAGAATACCTGAATTATACACGTTCACAACAGATATTCATTTATACCAAAGGTACTATAAAAAATTTCACTTCTATTGTAACAAAAGTTGACGCTCTTTGAGATGATAATTTTCATGATTTTTCGTATCTTCTTGCTTCGTATCATGAACTTTGCTCAGAGCGATTTGTTGTTCAATCCCTGCCAGTGTCAAAACCAGCAATGGCATTCTTGCCTGCCTGACGTCCCATGGCAACCTTACGCACAAAATTCCCCCAACACATCCGGAACACCAACGAAGTCATTGAGCCTGTACCAGCAATTTAAGCGATTATTGAACACTGAACGACTTCCTGTGAAGCGCCATATAATCCCGATATTCTTCATGCCAGCGCCGATCGTTCCAGCCAAGTTCTTCCTGAACGATGGATTTCACCCGCCCAATCAGCTGTATCGCACCATCCGGCAACAACAAGCCAATCCTCACCCGGCGGAGGAGCAAATCATCCAGGTGGACAACACCTTCTTCCCGTGCCGCCCAGCGCAGTTCCGCCCACAAATACGATGTGTTCCCAATCCGTGCAAGTTCATCCGCTTTCGAGGTTCGCAACAACGCCCCCGCTTCAAGCCCGTATCGCCCCAACAACCGCTGGATGTCTCCTGAAACAATCAGCGAATCAGGAATATTCTCCGGAGTGTCCACCTTTTCCAGCACGCGGGTTTCGTCCCGGCAGACTGGTATCGACGGCAAGACACGCCGGGCTGCCTTCAACACATCACGAGCCATCACGCGAAACGTTGTCAATTTTCCTCCGGTAACCGTCAACAAGCCATTTTCATGCCAAATCACGTGTTCGCGCGATTCCTTCGACGGGTCTGATTTTCCCGTATCGACAACCGGCCTGATACCTGACCAGCTCGCCAGCACATCGTCATAAGTAATCCCCTGCCCGGGAAATGCCGTTTGAACGAATTCAAGCAAATACGCGCTTTCTTCCCGGCTGATGTGCGGATTGACGGAAACGCTGCCTCCCGTATCCACATCGGTCGTACCAGCCACCACCACACCTTCCCACGGGAAGGCGAAAACCGGTCTCCTGTCCCGGGGGTGCGCCATACTCACAGAATACGTCAACGCCAGTCGCTCTCGTGGAAAGACCAAATGGCTTCCCCGCAAAGGACGCATGCGTTTCTTTTTTTCGACCAAAGCACGCGTTGCGTCCGTCCAGGGACCTGTGGCGTTGATGACCAGTTTCCCTTGAACTTCAATCGCCGGGAGGTTGCTTTCCGGTACTTCATCCTGTAAAACAATTCCGCAAACATCACCCCGGACATCCCGCATCAGACGAATGACCCGGGCATAGTTCACCGCTATTCCCCCGTCCATAACAGCCTCCCGGATAATCCGCAGGGTCAAGCGGGCATCGTCCGTTTGGGCGTCATAATAAGCGAACCCTCCGCGGACGCGCTCTGAAGTCAACGAAGGACAAAGCCTCCGCAATTCCTGCGGAGAAAGATAGTGCACCTGCCATTTCCGCGCCAGCAATCCATAAAGAGCAATACCAAGTCCAATTTCCCAATGGTATAGTCTGTCCACGCCAATACTGGTAAAAAGAATATTCAGGGGCTGAATCAGTCCCTTGCCATGCGCCAGCAACCGCTCCCGTTCCCTTACTGATTCCAGCGTCGTTTTGAACTGAAGGTTTTTCAAATAACGCAAACCGCCGTGAACCAGTTTCGAAGAACGGCTCGAAGCCCCCGCAGCGAAGTCGTTGGCGTCAACCAACAGCACTTTCAACCCCAGGCGCACCGCCTCACGCATGATTCCTGCGCCGGTAATTCCCCCGCCAATGATGATGACATCCCACGTCTGATCCAGCACAGACCAAACGCTTGCCCGCCAGCCTCTTTGCCACGTCGTCATTCGTTCAACCCCCATTGCTTCCCGGCTTGCTCCGCTGTCAGGTCCAAAGCCAATGTGCCGCCAGGATTTAAAATCCCGTTCGGGTCGAAATACTGTTTAAGACTACGTAACATCCGGATATATCCGTCCCCTTGTTGTTCTGCCAACCACGGCGCAAGGTGTTTCCCAATCCCATGGTGATGGCTGACGGATCCGCCATTGGCAACAATCGCATCCAAAATCCCATATTGGGTACGCAAATAATCCTGCAAGCCCTTGTTGCGCCGGATGAAAATAAAATACAAGTTTGCACCCTGAGGATATGCGTGAGAAATATGCGACATTGCGATGGTTTCCCCGTCCTGCTTGATGACCTTCCGCACTTCACGATGTACTTTTGGCAGGCGCTCCCAGGTTACCGCACATTCCAGTGTGTCGATTATCAACCCGAAATCGACCAGATCATCACGCATATACGGGTCCAAAAATCGTCCTTTTTCCCATCGTCGGGTAACCTGAAAAACACTCAACGGAAAAGCGCCTTTCGAGCGGCAAATTTTATTGACTTGACGAGCTACGTTCCGGGCGTACCCCTTTTCTCCATCGGCCCAGCCAAGCATCAGGCAGCGTTTTCCGGCAGTGAAACCGAGCCGGTCAAGGAATGTATCAGCAATCGTCTCCGAAACGCCATACAAACGCAAGGCAGCATCCGTTTCCTCGCCATCCGATATCCGGAAGACAGAAGGCTTGCCGGCTTCCGATTGCAGAATATGGCGGGCAGCATCCGTTGCACTTTGCCAATCCCTGAACAAATAGCTGAAATACCGCCGGTTTTCCGGCATATAACGGAACACTTTCAAAGTTACACGAACCAGAACACCGAAAATCCCCTCGCTGCCTATCAAAATTTGATCCGCATCAGGACCCATTGCCTGCCTCGGGTAGTCCGGCGTTCGCATCACCCCGGCAGGTGTGACATATTCCTGGCTCAGCACCAAATCTTCAATCTTCCCGTAATAGGTAGAATTCTGCCCCGCACCACGCGTAACCACCCATCCGCCCACGGTAGAAAACTGGAAAGACTGGGGAAAATGACCGCACGTATAAGCATATTGTGCCCCCGCCTTTTCGGGAGCATGGTTCAGGAAGGATTCCAGTTCCGGCCCGCTGATACCCGGCTGTACGGTCACAGTTTGATTTGTTTCGCTGAAATCCAGCACCTTGTTCATATGCGTGCTGACATCCAGCACTGCACCGTGCTTTACTGGTTCAAAACCTCTCGTTACAGAGGTGCCGCCGCCAACCACATAGAGAGGAATCCGGTTTTGATCGCAATACATCACCACACACCGCACGTCTTCCTTGTCTTTCGGATGAAGAACGACATCAGGTAAAGCCGGCATCCCCAATCCGCGCAAGCGCAGGATGTCAACCATCGCCTGCCCGGAAGCAGCTTTCAGACGATCATAGTCCGATACGGAAACATTGCCCTTTCCAAGGATGTTTGTGAAAGCCTGAAGATGCTTTTCAGGCATTTTCGGGCCCTTTTGTGCGGAAACCCTCTCCAAACCCAATCCGGCCGGTTTCCGAAAGGCATTTTCTTCGAGCTTCAATGACGCCATCAAATATTTCACCAAACGTTCATTCGGATGCTTGTACGTATCCGGCTTTCCCCATTTGAACAACGAACGATAAGAATGCGATGGTATTTTCCCTTCATACCATCCGGGATCAATGCTATCTTTTTTCATACATGTCATTCCTTTTGCATAGCCTGCCATATCTCCAAGGATTGCTGCATCGCCTGCGCCATGACCACACCGCCTTTTTCAGCATCACCGTTTTCGGCGCAGGCAAGCAATGCCTTGTAAAACCCGCCCGAAGCAGCAACCGCATGCGGATTCTGGAAATAGCGTAATCCAACCACGCCGTACAAATCGGCAAATCCGTTCAACATCAAAGGAAAAATCGGATTACCCGACAGACTCGCCAGTTTGCGATGCAACTGCCAATCCAGACGTGCGTACACTTCAGGTGTGCTTTCAGCATCCTGATACGGGCGCATGAACACTGCCAGCGTGTGTGCCTGGTTTTCGATTGCCAGCCGTGTATAAGCCGGAGCAATCAGGCTGCGGACAAACAACAAATCACGCACAAAATTTGCCGGTTGCGTTTCGACATGTTTGGCAATTTCTGCCAGCACGCCTAAACTTCCTTCTTCCCAAAAATTCCGCACCCGCGTCGCTTTGCCGTGGTGAATTTCCAGCCATCCATCGCGTTTCAGGCGCTGATAAACCTCGCGGAGTGTCGGGCGGGTAACGCCCAGTTGACTTGCCATCTCCCGTTCCCCCGGCAAATTGGTGTTCACCGGGTAACGGCCTGAAAGAATTGCATCGATGATTTGTTTTTCCGCATAAGCCGCTGGTTTCAGGTTGTTTCGTTTCGTCATAAAGTCCGCTCCTTCGGTAACTGGTCTGACCAGTTACCAGATTATATCAGATTTTCCTGAAAAGCCTGCCATTTCATCCCAACTCACGCATCATTAACGTTTTCCATACAGCTCTCTAACAAATCTTCAACCTTCTTATGCTATAATTATGACGATATGGACGAAAAAATAAACGATACTAATCACAAACCTGCCAGCAGGGAATCACAGCCAAACACGCCCGAAAGCAAAGCAACGCCTGCTGAAATCCGCAAACAAAAATTAACCATTGCGGGAATCATCCTCGTTGTCATCATTTTGGTGGGATTACTGATTGCCGGGCTGGTTTTCCTACTCAACCCGGGCACCCCCGCACAAGTAACTGCCCGCATCCGGGATGTATTCATCATCATGATGGCACTGGAATTCCTGGTAATCGGGCTGGTATTGATCGTCCTTGTCGTGCAGATTGCCCGGTTGACGAACCTGCTGCAAAACGAAATCAAGCCAATTCTCGATTCCACCAACGAAACAATCAGCACATTACGCGGCACAACCCGCTTCATCAGCGACAATGTAACCGAACCGATTATCAAACTCAACGAATATCTCGCAGGTATTCAACATATTGTCGGGCTGATAAACCCCGTTCGCCGAAACAAAAAATAGGCTTTATCGTACCGTAACGTTCATAGAGAACCATTCGCAAAGGAGTATATTATGGGAGACAACAATAGTGATTTGGGAGCATTCTTGTCCGGCTTCATGCTCGGAGGTATTGTCGGTGCAGTTGTTGCCATTCTGCTTGCCCCGCAATCAGGTGAGGAAACCCGAACCATCATCAGAGAAAAAAGTATCGAATTAAAAGACAAAGCAACCGAAACCGCTGAAGAAGCCAAAGCCCGGGCTGAGCAGTTAAAAGAAGAAGCTCGTTTGCGTGCCGAAAAACTGGCAGAAGAAACCAGACAGCGCGCCGAAAAACTTGCGGAAGAAACCAAGTCGCGTGCTGAAAAACTGGCAGAAGAAGCAAAAACAAAAGCAAACGTGGTTGCCGAGCAGGTGAAAACCAAAAGCGATGAATGGGCGCAAAAAGGGCAAGTCGTACTTGAAGAACAAAAGTCCAAATTGCAGGAAGCCATCGACACCGGCAAGAAAATCACAACCCGTAAATCAGCCAAAAGCAAGAAATCCACTGCAGACCAGGCGCCGGAAGAACAAGAAAACGACAAAAAAGCAAAAGAATAAATTACCCCACTCCGGCTTAATCATCAAATTCAAAAACAGCGCATCATGAAGATGCGCTGTTTATTGTTCACTCCTCAAACGTTTTCTGCTACGAACCTGTTTCCGCCAGAATATCGACGACAGAAGCCAATACATCTCCGGCCAGAACGGCGCTCGTGCTTCCCATCCTGACTGCGGCACGCAGCCCTGCCTGTGCATGGATCCATGCACCCGCTATCGCTGCGCCAAAAGCCCCAACACGCTGCGCCCGGAGCCCCACAATCAAACCGGCAAGCACATCTCCCGTACCGGCACGCGCCAATGCCGGCGTTGCCACCGGTATGATTGCCGTGTTCCCTTTCGGGGATGCAACCACGGTATGAGCGCCTTTCAATACCACGACATGCCCCCACGCCTTCGCATACTTCTCGGCTATGCGAACACGGTCAGCCTGGATTTCCTTCGTATCCAGTCCCGTCAAAACTGCCATCTCACCGGGATGAGGCGTAAGCACCGATATCGCCGGAATTCGCTTATGCCATTGCGGTACCCTGGCAAGCAATTTCAACCCGTCCGCATCGATAACCAGCGGTGGAAGTTTGACTTTCTTCGGTGAGCTTCCTTCCTGGGGTGCTGGAATAAATCCCAGCCCGGCATGCTGTTTCCCGTTATCATAGCCAACCAGTTTGGCAACGAATTCCGCAGTCACTTCGTCCTGCCCGAAACCGGGGCCAAAAAGCAATCCGGTAACCTTCCCGAGATTCTCTCTGACAACCTTCACAGCCGAAGCATTGATCACACCCATTTCGTGCGGCAACAATATCCACGTTGCTTCCGGAAGCATCCCCGCCAAACTCCCGTGAATTGCAGCAGGGACAGCAACGGTAACCAATCCGGCGCCAATCCGATAAGCAGCCTCCGAAGCCAACAATGCCGCCCCCGTATAATTTACCGATCCGGCAATCACCAATGCGGTACCAAAAGTTCCTTTATGCGCATCCAACGGACGTTCCGGCAAAATGCGCCTGACCAAAGCACCGTCTACCACCTCACGGCGGATAGATTTATACACAGGCAGCCCTTTGGGCACCCCGATATCGACAACTCGAATCTCACCGACAAGGTTGTAAGCAGGGAAACGCAGCAGCCCTTGCTTGATTGCGGCCATCGTCGCAGTTACTTCAGCCGGGAAACATTCTTTTGCTGCATCCCCGGAATCACAATCCACGCCGGAAGGACAATCGATTGCCACAACATGAACTTTTCTGCTTGCCGCCATTCTTTTCACATGCTTCAACACATCGGGAATATTCCCGCGTAACGGCAAATGCACACCTGTGCCTAAAATGCCATCCAGCAAAACCGGGTGAATTTCAATCAAACGTTTGAGTTTTCTGTATCCGGAATCTTCTTCAGGAGAAACGACTTTCCCGCCCAGCGAAACGAATTTCGAAATCAACGGATCATCTTTGGGACGAGGAAGCACCAGATATACAACAGCCGACCATCCCCACTCAATCAAATACGTACAGGCGACCAAAGCATCTCCCCCATTGTTCCCCGACCCAACCAACGCCAGGACACGTTTTTCTTTTAGGTTCCCGTATTTCTGAACGACAATCTCAGCCACACCTTTCCCGGCACGGTCCATCAGCATGGCATAAGTCTGGCCGCTCTTGTCCGACTCCCGGTCGATCGTTCTCATTTCCTCGACGCTTACATACTTCATGAAAACACCTCACTGCTTAATGATTTCTTTTCGATGTCTAATTTTAATCCGGTTTGCACAATCCGTTTTTCATCACGGTTAGATGTCAAACCGCCCATGTCAAACCCAGCGTACGCACTTTTTCCTTTTCGGGAAAACCCGTTTGTACATCCCAGCATCTGGCGGAATAATACGCTTCGATCATCTCGCGAAAAGGAATCACATACCCGGAAGAACCGCCATCCTGATACGGTTCAAGCAGGGGTTTCGGGAGCCGGTCGTTAACTTTCGTCAACCCGAATTTACGATTAAGCAAACGCTTGATCGTCCACCCCCTTTCGCCAATTTGCATGAGATCATCCAGGGTAAGGTCCGTTCCTGCGGCAGCATTGACCAGCCCAAGCACGGATTCCGGTGGAACGTTGGCAAAGTAGCACATGCCCAACGCATTGAAAAGCGTTCGCCAGTTCTGATGAATGACAATATTCCCTATCTTTCCAATATCGTCATGACTGTCTACATTTCGCATGCCCAAAGCCTCTTCGACTTGCCCGTAAATATCGACAAAGAAATAATCGGACTGGTTATGGCAAGCTCCACGCGGTGAGGTGGCATAAGAAATCGCCATCCCCGAAGAACCCCTAGGGTCGTGGTAAGGCAATTCCAGACCGTTCACCTGAACAGCAGCTTCTTCACAACCGAATTTCTTTCCCAGAAAACGTGCCCCCTTTGCCAACGCCTGCCCAAACCCTTTGTTTTCACCTGTTTGACGCACAAGTTCAGCAACGACCTGTTTGTCTCCCCATTGCAAAGACAATCCGCCGGTGTCTTCCGTTGTCAACACCCCTTTTTCGAACAAGGAAAACGCCAGCCCCAGCGTATTGCTCAAACTGATTGTATCCATCCCGTAGCGGTCACACAACTCGCCCATCCGTGTAATGAATACCAAATCGTCAATCAGCAAATTCGGCCCAAACCCCACAACCGTCTCATATTCCGGGCCCTTATGTTTGCGCCGGTCACTCAACTCGACCACCCTGCCGCAGGCGATGACACACCCGTGGCATGCAGCTACCCCTTTAAGCATCGTTTCCGACATTGTTGCCCCGGAAACCTTTGCAACGCCATCGAACACGCCCGATTGATAATACTTCTTCGGCATTTCACCGACATAATCCAGGTAATCCGCAACCCCTGCTGTACCCAAAGCTCTCACAGTACTCGAAAGCGTGTCGTTGCGTAAAATGCGGTTGGTTTCCGACCTCAACGCGAGATATTCCTTTTCCGCAATCGGCACATCCCCTGTTCCCCGAACAGCGATTGCTTTAAGATTTTTCGATCCCATTACTGC
The DNA here is from genome assembly GCA_964457375.1 of uncultured Anaerolineales bacterium. GTDB lineage: Bacteria > Chloroflexota > Anaerolineae > Anaerolineales > UBA11858 > G519. Next base: position 22,010 of record CAYWFK010000001.1, on the reverse strand, counting down.
GCCCATCCCCGTCCTGCCCGCTACACGTCCATGATCACATAATATCAGGCTGAAACGGTTTAGCGCCTCACCGGCAGGGCCAATCACGGCAATCCTGTATTTTTCCGCCCCGGTTTTTTGTTGCACCCGGTTTTGGGTATCATAAGTATCACATCCCCACAAGTCCCGGGCATGCTCAATCGTCACCTTGTCGTTCAGGATTTGGAGGAATACCGGCGTTTGCGCTTTACCGGTTATCAGCAGCCCATAATAGCCGGCTTTTCTCAATTCCGCCCCCCAAAACCCTCCGATATTCGCTTCTCCCCACAATCCGGTTGCCGGGGAACGTGCACAAACTACCCAGCGGCTTGTCGATGGTCCCTTGGTGCCAGTCAACAGCCCGTTGAGAAACAAAAGCGGCGCATCCGCTGATAAAGGATCCGTGTCCGCATCGAACCTGTCCCAAAGTATTCGTGCAGCAAGCGGAGAGCCTCCCAAATAAGCATTGAACCAATCCGCCGGAATTGCGAGTTCACCAACCTCGCGGTTTGTCAAATCGACTGTCAAAACAGGCTGCATACTCAATCCTTTCAATCCAGGGTTACAGTTTTTACCTAAAAACCGATTACTCCATACATACCCGGATTGAATTATAGACGAAAACATGTGCTCCAATACATGAATTTCATCCCCGAATAAAACCAATCGGTCATCACCTGCTCCATAATACCGGACATTACAAAAACCTACCAGTTTGTTTTCGTTCTCACAAAAAGCGCGACAAATCCGTTCAAGTCAGGTAAAATAACCAATGTCATGAATGAAACATCGTATAGCAAAGCAATTCAAGACTTCCGCAAAGCACGCAGAAAAGCCGATTTGCAAAGTATTTTTTCGCTGCTCACCGGGAATACCAAGGAACTGTTATCTTACGAAGAAATCCGCAAGAAACTCCATGGCATCGAAGGGAGCAGAACCGTACTCAAAGAAATTCCCATTGCGTCGATTGTGGGAAGTGTCGGCCGCTATTCCGACTTCAATCGCGATTTCATGCCGCTCAAAGACTCAAACGCCCAACGTTGGGCTCGGGTGATGAAAAAAGCACAAAGCATGGAAGGCCTGCCGCCGATTGATGTCTATAAAATCGGGGATTCTTACTTCATTCTGGACGGCAATCACCGCGTCTCAGTTGCCAAACAACTGGGCGCAGAATACATCGAAGCCTATGTTACAGAAGTCTCTACGAATGTCCCGTTCGACAAGGACACCAACCCAACCGACCTGATCATCAAAGCCGAATATACGCGCTTTCTTGAAAAAACCAAAATCAACCAACTGAGGCCAAAAGCCAACCTTGTGCTCACCAGCCCCGGCCAATACCCCATTCTGGAAGAACACATCGATGTCCACCGTTATTTCATGGGCATCGAACAAAAACGTGAAATTCCATACGAAGAAGCAGTGGCACACTGGTACGATGTCGTTTATTGCCCAATCATCAAAATCATCCGCTCTCAAGGCATCCTGCGCTACTTTCCGGGCAGGACAGAAACCGATCTTTACCTGTGGCTAAGCAAGCATCACGCCTCCCTCGAATACGAACTCGGATGGAATATCAGCGTGGAAAACGCCGCAGTCAACCTTGCAGAAGAACTCAGCCCTCTGAAACAAGCCACGCGCCTGACATCCCGCATCATCGATTCAATCCTCCCCGATTCGTTGGAAGGGGGACCTCCCCCCGGAAAATGGCGCGAGGAAATCATTCGGGCACGGAAAGACGATATCCTGTTTCACGATGTTCTGGTAACTATCAGCAAGGAAGATAAAAACTGGAGCGCCTTGTTCCAGGCAATCAATGTCGCCAAAAGAGAGCGTGCCAACATTCTTGGTTTGCACATCATCCCTGAAAAAACCGAACCGGCTGACGAGAAATATGAAGCAATCAAGGAAAAATTCCGGCAAATCTGTCTGGAAAATGACATTCAGGGAAATTTGCGCATCGAAACCGGTACGATTGCCCGCCAGATTTGTGAACGGGCACGGCTTGCCGACCTGATCATCAGCCATATTGCCCATCCGCCCGGCTCCATCCCCATTGCCCGATTGAGCTCCGGTTTCCGCACGATGATTCTCCGCTGCCCGAGACCAATTCTGGCAACCCCGGGGAAGGTAACCACCATGTCACGCCCGATCCTCGCTTTCGACGGCAGCCCGAAATCACGCGAAGCATTATTCATAAGCGCCTACCTTGCCAGCAAATGGGAAACCAGCTTATCGGTCATCACCATCGGGCAAAAGGAAAAAGCCCGCAAAATTCAGGAATCGGCAAAACATTATCTGGAAGAACAAAAGATAGAAGCAAAATTTCTCATCGAGCAGACACAAAAACCGGCTGACGGAATCCTGCGCGCAACAACACACGGCAATCACGACCTGATTTTAATCGGCGGGTACGGTTCTTCACCGCTTATCGAGACGTTCGTTGGCAGCGTCGTCGATCAGTTACTTGCCGCTGCAATAGCCCCCATGCTGATTTGTCGTTGACCGTTCAGTACTGCGAAACTTACGAATGCGACCGTCTCCCCGGCATGATTCTCGCCGGTTGAATTTCCAATGTTGTCTCTCGATAGCCATACGTATTGATAATTACGGTTGAATCAACTTTGGAGACCATCTCGACCCCCGGTCGATAAACATGAATATGGCCATGGAAATGATAAGCAGGTTGAAAAACCTTGTTGAACCAGGCAAACGCCTTGATACCCTGATGAGGTAAATCCTCTTTGTCATGGGTTCCCCATGGCGGCGCATGCGTTACGAACACATCCAGATATCGCCCCGTAAGCATATAATTCCGGAACAAACCGGGCACCAGCCGAAAGACATGCTGCCACATTTCCCGCTGCGTATATTGGTAACGTCCTTCCGGTTTGTATCGAATAGACCCTTCAATCCCTGCCATGACAATTTGATGATACCGGATAACTTTGTCATGCAGATTTGTTCCCCCGTTCGGTTCACTGTACTTTCCCCCGGAATACTTCCGTAACACTTTGTCATGATTTCCATGCACGTAAAACAAGGGGACATTGAGCATGCTGACGATAAATTCCTGATAAGCGTATGGCAAATCACCACACCCAATCACCAGATCGATATCTTCGAACAGGTTGGCAATCTGGATGCTATGGATATACGGGACAACGACATCACTGATGGACAAAATTTTCATAAAATTTTCGTCCCTCTATCGCCTGCTAGGGATTTTCTATTCACAAGTATGTCATGGAAATGAGTTTTCCTGCTTATACGATGGTTCTGCCGGATTGTCAATGCACAACGGCAAATTCCCCCGCAAAGCCAATAACAAACGTCCTGCCGACACCATCAGGAGCGATAAAAACCCATCACCAGCTTTACAATCGTTTTGACACATCTTTCATTTCTGTATATCGCAGGTATTTCATCCCCCCGAAACCATGACAATGAAACTTGAAATTCCGGGTACAATGTGCGATGATATCGGTAACCACTCAGCAATCGGCATAATCGAAAAGAGAAAGGATGATATATCCATGAGTAAACTATTGCGAATTACAGCATATATCCTTTTGGGACTCACAGCGGCTCAGACATTGCTGGGAGCAGTCGGGTCGGTTTGTATTTCCTGGTTCCCGGAAAAATATGAGAAGCTGATAGCCGTCATCCCGTACAAACATATCTACCAGGTGGCAACGATTTTCACTTTCATTGCGGCATTCATCGGAATCTGGGCATTGATCGGTTTAATCCGCGGCAAGAAGAATGCTTATAACGCTGCCATCCTGGCATTACTCATCGGTATCACAACCGCATTGACAAAGATGCACTATTCCCGCATGTTGCGCGGCAGCACAATGCCGACAGATATTCGTTTGTATCTCACGATTGTTACCCTGGTTTACCTGCTGTTTCTCGGTTTGCCATTCATCCGCCAAAAAGTTGATTTTTCTCATACCAACAAGGACACCAGCGGAGCGACCGGTGCGGGGGTAGCCTTGATACTTGCAGGCATTCAGGCACTCACCGTACAATACTGGGCTGGTCCCAGCCATACCATGAACGGGTACAACCTGGTTTTGGTCTTGCAAGTTCCTCTTTTCATTAGCGGTGTTTCTTTAATCATTTCGGGTGTTGGCATCCTCATCCGCCTTTCACACCTTGAAAAACGAACGGAGAAAGCAATCACCCGAATACCTCTACGCGAATCCAGATAAAGCACCGGACATCCGGCCGTCCGCCGGAAAACAATCCACAACCATCACGGGAACAATGCGGCGCACTGTTCCCGTTTGTTTTTATTGTCACCGGATTTGATTGCCATCGTTCATCGACGTCATCAGGTTGCCATCATTTTCGCAATAAATTGGCAAATGGTTAGACGATGAAAATGGCCACAACCATCATAAATCCTGAAAGCAGCCAGCAGCAGATTCCAACCATCATCGCAAAAAAAACCTATTGGAGAACGCCATGATGATAAACCGGCAATTCGTTCATGCGCGGGTTCATCACGATGTACTGCCCTGTTATCCATTTTCTCTGGTCAATACGTACCGGATTCAGCCGAATTCACCGTAATCCGGCTGAAAAATGCGGAAAGTCGGGGTCATTTTATTGACAAGTCGATAAAATTATGCTATCTTCTATTTATGGAACCGGTTCCATAAGCATACAGATTAAGGATTTTACCTTCTTATGACTGCAACCATTCGTGATGTTGCCAAATATGCAAAAGTTGGAATTGCTACCGTTTCGCGGGTACTCAACAATCATCCTGCGGTCAGCGAAGAAACGCGCACACGCGTTCTCGCCGCCATCAAAGAACTTAACTACAAACCAAATCTCATCGCCCGCCAGCTCTCACTCGGCAAAACCCAAACGATCGGTGTCATCCTCCCCTATCTCACATTGCCTTCCTATGTCGAAAGACTTCGGGGAATCCAATCCGTTCTGGATGAGTCGAATTACGACTTGATTTTGTTCGTTGCAGAAACGCCGGAAAAACGGGATGCTTTCTTCGAAAGGCTCGCCGACAAATCCCGTGTGGATGGCTTGATCATCATGTCCTTACCTCCGACCGATGAGCAAACGGAAAAATTCATCCGGGAACATCAATCTGTCGTACTCATCGACGCCTATCACCCCAAACTTTGCAGCATCATTGTCAACGATATTCAGGGTGGCAGCCTCGCCACCAGGCATCTCATCGAACTCGGTCACAGGAAGATCGCCTACATCAGTGATTACCTGACTACGCCTTTCTACCAATCTATGCGCTATCGCTATCTCGGTTATCGCGAAGCGCTGGATCAGGAACACATCCCGTACATTCCCGCTTACCACATACAGGGAGACCAGGGCAGGCTTTACGCCCAGCATATGACCAAACAATTACTTGCATTGGAAGACCCTCCGACAGCAATCTTCGCTGCAAGTGACTCACACGCCATTGGTGTCATGGATGTTGCCAGAGAATACAACCTGAAAGTTCCTGAAGAATTATCGGTAATTGGCTATGACGGTATTCGCGACGCAGAATATGTCAACCTGACCACTGTCGAACAAAACCTATTCGAATCAGGAGTCGAGGGCGCCAGTATGCTTCTTTCCATGATTCAAAGCGGTTCCAACGAACCATGCAAAATCGAACTTTCGATCAAGCTGACCATCCGCAATACAACCGCCGCACCTTCTCGCTAACTTTTCCCGGAATATATATCCGCAACCGGAATGAAACGCATGAGCCAATCAATGAACGACAAAAATGACAAAATCGATTTTTTTGCGCTAGGGGAATGTCTGATTGATTTAATCTCCACAGACATTGCCGGTTCGATTTTTCAAGCAAACCGTTTCGATGCCTTCGTTGGCGGGCAGCCTGCCAACCTTGCGATGAATATGGCAAAACTTGGTCATTCCTCTGCGCTGGCTTGCTGTCTGGGTTCAGACGGGTTAGGGGAAAAAGCAGTACATCTTCTGGAAACAAGCGGAGTTACCACGGATTTTCTGCAATTTTCACAAAGTCACCCGACCACCATCGCATTGATCACACGAAAAAAAACGGGCACGCCTGAGTTCATACTATTTCGCGGCGCTGATTCTAATTTGCAACCGAATGCCCACCTGGCAAAATCAATCGAAAGTGCCGCCATCATTCATTTTTCTGCATTTTCATTATCCAGAAATCCGGCGCGTGACACGATCCTGCAAATCACCCGTGCCGCCAAACAACGCGGCCAATTCATTTCCTTTGACCCGAACTACCACCCGGAAATTTGGCCTGACCACGAAGATTTCAGGGAAACAATTTGCAGCGTTCTCCCACTCGTAGATATCATCAAACCGTCTCTGGATGACAGCAGCCGTCTGTTCGGCAGCGGTTTGGCACCTGCATCCTACGCACAACGGTTCCTCGATCTGGGAGTCAAAACTGTGGTTTTGACAATGGGACATTCCGGAGTTTTCGTAGCGAACCGGCAGCAAGGTTCTTTTGTCATCCTGCCAAATGACATCGAACCGGCTGATCTCACAGGAGCGGGGGATGCTTTTTGGGCAGGGTTGCTGTCCGGCATGCTCGACAAACAAAATATCAGAGACGCAGCCAGACTAGGGCAGGCAGCTGCCGAACACAAAATTCAATCATTCGGCCCAGTCGGGCATTTTCCGTCAAGAGCAAACATGATTTCACGCGCTCAGCAAATCCAATATCAAGCGATAAACGAACGCTTTGACAAAAAAATCAAGGAGGTGATTGAAACATCCAACACAAAAAAACCAACCCATAACCCTATTGTGTAAATTCCAAATCCCAAGATGGAGCAAGAAGAATAATGAAAACTAAAAAGATATTTTTCCAATTGATTGCAGCGTTTGTCTTTTCGGTCTTTATCCTGACAGCGTGCAACACGCCAACACCGGAAACCACCAAAGAGACAAAACCTGCGAAAGCCGAAACAACGAAAGAAGCATCCGGCTCGGAAGCACAAACCTTCCTCGAAAAAGCCTATGCCGGCGAATACAAGGGAACCGTTGTCAGCATGACCGGGCCCTTCACCGATGAAGATGCCGTCAAGTTCGCTAACTCCGTCAAAGCTTTCGAAGACGCTACCGGTATCGATATTCAGTATGAAGGCACCAAGGAATTCGAAGCGACCATCTCCGTCCGCGTCGAAGGCGGTGATGCTCCGGATATCGTCGACTTCCCCCAGCCCGGATTGCTCGGCACTTTTGTCAAAAAAGGCAAAGTCGTCGATGTCTCGACCTTCCTCCCCAAGTCTTCCTTCGATAACTACAACCAGTCCTGGTGGGATATGGCTACCATGGACAGCCCATCCGGCCCCATCGTCGCCGGTGTCTGGCAGCGCTTCAACGCCAAATCACAGGTCTGGTATCCCAAGGATGACTTCGATGCCGCCGGCTACCAAATCCCGCAAACCTGGGACGAACTCGTTGCTCTCACCGAACAAATCGCCGCTGACGGCGACAAACCCTGGTGTATCGGTATCGAATCCGGCGCAGCCACCGGTTGGCCCGCCACCGACTGGATGGAAGACATCATGCTCCGCACCACTTCCCTCGAAAACTACGACAAGTGGACACGCGGCGAACTCCCCTTCTCTTCTCCGGAAGTCAAGAACGCACTCTCCATCCTCACCAATCTCTGGGACGACAAGTACGTCTACGGCGGCCGTCAGGCCATCGTCACCACTTTCTTCGGTGATGCCCCTACCCCCATGTTCGACCAGCCCCCCAAATGCTGGCTCCACAAACAGGGTAACTTCATCACTTCCTTCTTCCCTGCCGGCGCCAAAGCAGGCGTAGATTATGATTTCTTCTACCTGCCTCCTATCGATCCCAAGTATGGTAAACCTTACCTCGTCGCCGGCGATATCATGGCCATGTTCAACGACCGACCAGAAGTCCGCGCCGTCATGGAATTCTTCACCACCGGCGCTTCCGTCAAGGAATGGCTCGCTGCCGGCGGCGCACTCTCACCTCACAAGGACGCCTCCCTCGATTGGTATGGTGACGACGTCGAACGCGGTATCGCTGCCCTCGTCTCCAAGGCTACGGCCGTCCGTTTCGATGGCTCTGATCTCATGCCCGGTGAAGTCGGTGCCGGTTCCTTCTGGAAAGCCATGACCGATTACTTCTCCGGCGCTATCGACATGGATACCGCTCTCAAAGAAATCGATGACTCCTGGCCAAAGCAGGACAAAGAAGAAAGTGCAGCCAAGCCAACTGAAAAAGCTGCCGAAACCTTCCTCGAAAAAGCCTATGCCGGCGAATACAAGGGAACCGTTGTCAGCATGACCGGGCCCTTCACCGATGAAGATGCCGTCAAGTTCGCTAACTCCGTCAAAGCTTTCGAAGACGCTACCGGTATCGATATTCAGTATGAAGGCACCAAGGAATTCGAAGCGACCATCTCCGTCCGCGTCGAAGGCGGTGATGCTCCGGATATCGTCGACTTCCCCCAGCCCGGATTGCTCGGCACTTTTGTCAAAAAAGGCAAAGTCGTCGATGTCTCGACCTTCCTCCCCAAGTCTTCCTTCGATAACTACAACCAGTCCTGGTGGGATATGGCTACCATGGACAGCCCATCCGGCCCCATCGTCGCCGGTGTCTGGCAGCGCTTCAACGCCAAATCACAGGTCTGGTATCCCAAGGATGACTTCGATGCCGCCGGCTACCAAATCCCGCAAACCTGGGACGAACTCGTTGCTCTCACCGAACAAATCGCCGCTGACGGCGACAAACCCTGGTGTATCGGTATCGAATCCGGCGCAGCCACCGGTTGGCCCGCCACCGACTGGATGGAAGACATCATGCTCCGCACCACTTCCCTCGAAAACTACGACAAGTGGACACGCGGCGAACTCCCCTTCTCTTCTCCGGAAGTCAAGAACGCACTCTCCATCCTCACCAATCTCTGGGACGACAAGTACGTCTACGGCGGCCGTCAGGCCATCGTCACCACTTTCTTCGGTGATGCCCCTACCCCCATGTTCGACCAGCCCCCCAAATGCTGGCTCCACAAACAGGGTAACTTCATCACTTCCTTCTTCCCTGCCGGCGCCAAAGCAGGCGTAGATTATGATTTCTTCTACCTGCCTCCTATCGATCCCAAGTATGGTAAACCTTACCTCGTCGCCGGCGATATCATGGCCATGTTCAACGACCGACCAGAAGTCCGCGCCGTCATGGAATTCTTCACCACCGGCGCTTCCGTCAAGGAATGGCTCGCTGCCGGCGGCGCACTCTCACCTCACAAGGACGCCTCCCTCGATTGGTATGGTGACGACGTCGAACGCGGTATCGCTGCCCTCGTCTCCAAGGCTACGGCCGTCCGTTTCGATGGCTCTGATCTCATGCCCGGTGAAGTCGGTGCCGGTTCCTTCTGGAAAGCCATGACCGATTACTTCTCCGGCGCTATCGACATGGATACCGCTCTCAAAGAAATCGATGACTCCTGGCCAAACAAGTAACCGTTCGCGGACGCTTATTAGCCATAGAGCAACTGGAGCAGGACGGAAGGCCTCCATCCTGCTCCAACCCCAAACTTACTGGAGATTTATTGACAGGTTTTCATCTCTCGCTAAATCAAAACTTCTCCCCGTGAACGGGATGGAATTTTGTCAATTTTCATTCAGTCTTACAATTTTCCTGCCTAACAAGGAGGCAAAGGATGGAAGCAACTCCCAGTCACAAAAATTCCACAAACATCATCGAATGGTTGTCAGGCACCCTTGCCAGACTAGCCATTTCAATCGGGATCCCCATCATCGTTTTCGGCTTGCTGATTGTCGGGTTCAAATGGTTACGGGCAGCTTCCCCGAATACAATTCCGGAAAAAGCATTCGTTTCGTTGGCAGCCATCATCTGGGGTGTTGGGGGGGCACTGGTTTTGTATTATTTCTCGAACAAAATCGTGGAACAGTTTTCCCCAAAATGGGTGAAGCGATTACAACCCTTTGTATTTGTCGGTCCTGCAATTGCCATCCTGGTTTGGTACCTTGCCTTACCCGCAGTTCGTACCTTCTGGCTCAGCCTTTTCAATCGTGACAGCACCCAATTCGTAGGTATCTCCAATTACATTGCTGTCTTCACGGAAAGAGATATGCTGATTGCGTTCAGGAACAACCTGTTATGGATACTATTTGGCGCAACGATGTCGGTTGTACTTGGGCTGGTGATTGCCGTACTTGCCGACCGCAGTAAATTCGAAAACATCGCCAAGTCGCTCATCTTTCTCCCCATGGCAATTTCGATGGTCGGCGCCGGGGTTATCTGGAACTTCATTTATGAAGTCAAGGATATTGCCGACCCACAAATCGGTCTGCTGAACGCAATCGTGGTCTGGCTTGGCGGGCAACCTCACGCCTGGACAGCGCTAAACCAACCCTGGAACAACCTTTTCCTGATTATCATTCTCGTCTGGATGCAAACCGGATATGCAATGGTCATTTTTTCTGCCGCCATCAAAGGCATTCCTTCGGAATTGCTGGAAGCCTCCCGGGTTGACGGAGCAAATGAATTTCAAATCTTTTTCCTGATTATGATCCCGTACATCATGGGTACCATTGTCACCGTCGCAACTACGATCGTTATTTTCACGTTGAAAATCTTCGATATCGTCTGGGTAATGACAGGGGGACAATTTGGCACCCATGTTATTGCTACACAATTCTATCGGCAAGCTTTCACCAACCAAAACAAAGGGTATGCGGCAACCATCGCCATTATTCTGCTTCTTGCAGTCATCCCTGTCATGGTCTACAACCTGAAACAATTTTCTCAGGAGGACGCATTCTAACATGGGTAAAAAATCGAATAGTAAAAAAACAAATTCGCTACTTGGCGCCATTTTTGTCAACGGCTTGTTATTCATTATCGTCCTCATCTGGACCATCCCGACAATTGGTATTTTCATCTCGTCTTTCCGAAATCCTTTCGATATCCAAACATCCGGATGGTGGACGATTTTCCCGCACAAAGAATGGGTAAATATCAAGGAATTCAAGCCTGCCGGTGACCTCGACCGGAATGGCATCATGACCATCGGTGGCGTAAGCGGTACGTTCGAGGAATTTCGAAAAGGCGTCTTCACCCCTGACGGGGAAAAAGTAACCTGGGTTGGCAATAAACGCCTTGGGACGATTCAAATTCAGGAAAAGCAATGGACAACGCGAACGAATTTCACTCTGGATAATTACACAAAGGTGCTCTCCGGAAAAAGATATGTCATCAAAGCATCGGATGGCAGCGAAAAGGTTTTTCAGGGAGATAATTTCGTTGGCGCCCTGCTGAACAGTCTTACCGTTTCCATCCCGGCAACCATCATTCCTATCCTGATTGCCGCCTTTGCCGCGTATGGCTTCGCCTGGATGCGGTTTCCGGGGAGAAAGTTCCTGTTCGTGATGGTCGTTGCCTTACTCGTCATTCCCCTGCAAGTTGCCCTGGTTCCCATTCTCAAAGATTACGTCAAACTGGATTTAAACGGGACTTTTCTCGCCGTTTGGCTGGCACACACCGGCTTCGGTCTGCCGCTGGCGACTTACCTGCTGTTCAACTATATTCGCGGGCTTCCGCGCGACATTCTCGAATCCGCATTCATCGACGGGGCGTCTCACTTCACAATATTCATTCGCCTTATTCTTCCTCTTTCCATCCCGGCTTTGGCATCTTTTGCCATTTTCCAATTCCTCTGGGTTTGGAACGATTACCTCGTAGCACTGGTTTTCATCGGTGCGAAACCGGACGTGCAGGTTTTCACTATGCGCCTTGCTGAAATCGTTGGATCCCGCGGTAATGACTGGCACTTGCTTACATCCGGGGCTTTTGTCTCCATGGTGTTGCCGCTGCTCGTTTTCTTTTCCCTGCAACGCTACTTCGTGCGCGGTTTGCTTGCCGGCTCTGTAAAAGGCTAACCAACCTGCCCCGCTTAGCGGATCCACAAAAACACAAATACACAAAACATAACGGAGCAATCAAACGAAACAATGCCAATCAACGACAACCCCCAATGGTACAAAACCGCTGTTTTCTATGAAGTATATGTCCGTGCGTTTTTCGACAGCAATGACGACGGACATGGAGATCTGCCCGGGCTGACATCCCGGCTCGATTACATCAAAGACTTGGGAATAGACTGCATCTGGCTGCTCCCGATTTACCCGTCCCCTCTCAAAGATGACGGGTACGATATTGCCGATTACTATTCAATCCATCCGGACTATGGCACCCTGGATGATTTCAGGGAATTTGTCGAGGCTGCGCACAACCACGGCATCCGCGTGATTACCGATTTGGTGCTCAACCACACCTCCGACCAGCACCCCTGGTTTCAGGCTGCACGTCAATCCCCCCATTCGAAATACCGAAATTATTATGTTTGGAGTGACACGAACAAGAAATATCGAGACGCACGCATTATCTTTCTTGATACCGAAAAATCCAACTGGACCTGGGATGAAGTTGCCGGCCAATACTACTGGCATCGCTTCTACGCATCTCAACCCGATTTAAACTATGACAACCCGGAAGTTCAGCAGGAAATGCTCAAAGTGATGGAACATTGGCTGAAACTGGGTGTCGATGGATTTCGCGTCGATGCAGTCCCCTACTTGTACGAGCGGGAAGGAACGAATTGCGAAAACCTGCCGGAAACCCACGCTTACATCAAAAAACTGCGCCGCTTCATCGATAAAAACTATCCCGGCAGAATCCTGCTTTGCGAAGCCAATCAACGACCGGAGGATGTCCTCACTTACTTCGGAAACGGAGACGAATTCCACATCGGCTTCCATTTCCCTTTGATGCCCCGGATTTTCATGGCGCTCAAAAAAGAAAATAATCGCGATTTGAAAACAATCATTCAGGAAACACCGGCGATACCCGAAAGCTGCCAATGGTGCACTTTTTTACGCAATCATGACGAATTGACTCTCGAAATGGTCACCAGTGACGAAAGAAAATGGATGTGGGAAACGTTTGCCCCGGAACCAAGGATGCGGCTCAACCTGGGCATCCGCCGCCGATTGGCACCTTTACTGGGCAATGACCGCAAGATGATCGAACTGGCGAATTCCATTCTGTTCACAATGATGGGAACGCCAATTCTATATTACGGTGATGAAATCGGCATGGGAGAGAATATCCTGCTGAAAGACCGTAACGGGGTTAGAACACCAATGCAATGGAATGCTTCCTCCGGTGCCGGTTTTTCGCGCGCAAATCCGGCAGATTTTTACCTGCCCGTGATTGACGACCCGGAATACGGTTTTCAGCGGGTCAACGTCGAAGAGCAACAAGCAAATCCATTCTCATTACTCAACAATACCAAACGGATGATCGCAATTTATAAAACACACAAAGCCCTTGGCAAAGGCAATTTCATCTGGTATGAAACCGGTAACCCATCCATCCTTGCTTATATGCGTACCTGGGAGGACGAAACCATTTTAGTTTTCCAAAACCTTTCACACGAAACCCATCTTGTTTCCCTGTCGGACGAAATCACACGCCCCCCCCGGATACTGCTTCCCCGCCCCAACCACACGGAAATCCGGCTAGTCGACAGCAAACCTTTTCGCTATCGGCTGTCGGGTCATGCTTACCTTTGGCTAATCCTGTAAACCGAAATGCATATCGTATTCCTGAACCCGCAAGGGAACTTCGATGCCAATGACCGTTACTGGACGGAACACCCGGACTTCGGCGGGCAGCTGGTTTACGTCAAGGAAACCGCTATCGCCCTTGGGAAACTCGGGCATCAAGTCGATATCATCACCCGCCGTTTCGATGACCCGCGTTGGCAGGGTTTTTCTTCCGCTACCGATGCTTACCCGGAAAATGAGCATGTCCGCATTCTGCGGTTTCCTTGCGGTCCCAATCAATTCATACCCAAGGAATCGTTGTGGCCATTTCTCGGCGCTGAATGGACCAACCGCATCCTCGATTTCTATCAACAAGAAAACCGGATGCCGGATGTTTTCACCGCTCATTACGCAGATGGCGGGGTGAGTGCTGCGATACTCAGTCAAAAAACCGGCATTCCGTTCACCTTCACCGGTCATTCCCTGGGTGCCCAGAAACTCGATAAACTATTGAAACTTCTTCCCGACCTGAAAAAGTTGGATGACAAGTATCATTTCGCCATCAGGCTTACCGCCGAACGAATTAGCATCAATCACGCGGCAAAAATCATCACGTCTACCCGACAAGAACGCTTCGAACAATACGGTCATCCCGCCTATCGGAATGCCATCGACCCGCAGAATGAAAAACGTTTCGCAGTCATTCCGCCCGGGGTCAACAGGGAAATCTTTTCCAATACGGAAAAATCCTCAGACCGTTCGATAGCACGCAGAATCGACTACGCGGTTCAACGCGATATTCATCCGTCCAGGCGCCAGCTTCCGCTAATACTGGCATCAAGCCGCCTGGATGCAAAGAAGAACATCGCCGGACTCGTAGAAGCCTATGCAATAAGTTCCCGCCTGCAAGCCAAAGCCAATTTGGCCATTGCAGTCAGGAATCTTGATGCACCATTGCAAGAGTACACCAGCCTCCCCTCAGAGGAACAGAAAATCTTTTCACAAATCATTGCCATCATCAAACGCCACAACCTGTTTGGGAAAGTGACAGCTTTCGCCCTGAACGATCAACAGGAACTGGCGGCTGCATACCGCCTGATTGCCCGGCGTAAATCGGTTTTTGCCCTGACATCGCTTTACGAGCCATTCGGTCTTGCCCCGCTGGAAGCGATGAGCTGCGGGTTGCCGGTCGTTGTCACCAAGAATGGCGGTCCGTCCGAGAGCCTGTGCGAAAACGGGCACACTTTCGGAATGCTTGTCGACCCGATGGATAAGCGGGACATCGCCCGCGGATTACTGGATTTACTTTGCTCACCCTCCGAGTGGGAACGTTTGGCACATGATGGCATGGCAAGAATAGTTTCACACTACATTTGGGAAAAAACAGCGATAAGATACCAACAAGCATTCACTGATATTCTCATTCAGCAACCCGTCAAAGCGACCATCCCAATTACCCCCTACTTTTTCAATCCGTCTGCAAAAACCGCTATCCCCATATCCGTACTCAATTGGTCTTCCGAAAACAACGTCCGCTGATTTCACAAAACCCGCCGTCGCGGGAACAACCCGGTAACATGTTTGTAACAAACGCCTATTTCATAGTATCATCTAGTAACGGTTATTTTCTCTGATAATAATACATCCCGCTTTTCACAATCCAGGTAACCAAACATTATTTTCCCGACGAACGCATCTGCGAAAGGACAGGAACATGAAACAATTGCCACCAAATTGGTCAGGGGTTGTTTTATCAATTATCACCGGCATGCTACTTGTCGCCGGGTTACTCATCGGCTTCGCAGGTAGCGCACATTCCGCACTTGCAGCCGGCGGAACGACACTTTTTGCAAAACCCAATGGAACAGGAACCAGTTGCACACAAAGCACTCCCTGCGCCCTGCAAACTGCGGTCGTCCAGGCAGCAAACGGGGATGTGATCATTCTTTCGCATGGCACCTACACTTCCACCGGAAGCTCTGTCGTTTCGATAACAAAAAGCCTGTCAATATACGGCGGCTGGGACGGGAATCCGACCGGTAGTATTGTACGCAATCCGCGGGTTTATACCACCACAATTGATGGACGCTACCAACACCGCGGCATTTTCGCCAATGGGCCCATCACGGTTACTCTGGATGGTTTTGCTGTTACCAATTGTAAGGTTGAAATGGAAAATGGCGGCGGATTATATACAAACATCACATCTCTTACTTTAAGCAGAATGCTCTTCACCAACAACGTCGTCACAAACTCCAATTTCATTTATGGGGGAGGTGCATATATCCTTGGCGGAACAATCCATGTCACCGGCACGACATTCAAACGCAACGCATCGTACGGGATTCATTTTAGTTTCGGCGGCGGATTGGCTATCTCGAACACAGTAAACGCAATCGTAGAGAAAAGCACATTTCTGGAAAATGACGGCTGGATAGCCAGCGGTCTCTATTTCCTGTGGAATAAATCCACCCCCCTTTCACCAATAACGATTCAGGATAATCTATTCAGCAGAAACGGGAAAGGACTTACAGGAGTATTACAAGGCGGGTACTCCGGAGCGTTTAAAATTATTAACGCAAAAGGGATTATCAAAAGGAACCTGTTTCAAAACAATAAAGCAGCCAATGATTCAGGTGTTTGCCAGATTGCCTATTCCGAGGTTTTGTTCGATCGCAATCAATTTTTCAACAATCAAAGTGGAAATACATCAGCTATTTCCTTCCAAATGTCGAAATCTTTTACATTCACAAACAATATTCTCGCAGGAAATCGCTCGACACTTTTCTGGAGAAGAAACAAATTAATTTCCTTGAAATATAGCAGCGGTATCGGTATCCATAACACACTTGCAGACAACCGGAGCAAGACCGCAATAGACCTGAAAAACAATAGCCAGTTTGTTTTGACCGACACCATCATCGTTAGCCACACAACCGGAATCAGTGTCAGCAGCGGATGCACAGCAAGCCTTGAAGCAACTCTCTGGGGTACCGGCACCTGGAAAAACAATTCGGATTGGGATGGCCCCGGTACGATACTCACAGGTACAATCAACTTGTGGGGAAACCCGGACTTTGTCAATCCGCCGAATAACAACTGGCATATCGGGGTTCATTCGGCAGCGATCAACGCGGGTATATATGCAGGAATACCAACCGACATCGACGGAGAACCTCGTCTGGCTGGTCTTCCGCCAGAAATTGGCGCTGATGAAATCTGGTGGAAGGTTTATCTGCCTTCGAACACCAAATAAAACACCCCGTCCTTAAGCCAAACACGACGTCCCCGTGTATATTTTCCGGGGACGTTTTTTCTATTTGCTTTTCTATGCGCAGCAATGATAGCTTTTTCCCTTAATATCCTCCATTATCACGTTCCGGTTGCCTAATTCCGATGTTAAAACCAATCGCAGTTTTTGCCGCCGACCTGAGGCTCCGGGCAACCGGCAATATCCGTTTCGCGTCAATCATACGAGCAACGCAAGGCAATATCGAACCCGAAACGGATAACAGCGCTCACGAAACACGGGCACAATCGTTCAGTTCTTATCGCCTTCCACATATTTTCTCATACCCGATAGATGAATAAGCGCAAGTTACCAGTAACCAGTAGAAGCAGCCCTATCGAAATCCATCGCGGTTCTTGACAAAATCCGGTTTACGGCTATAATACTCCACTGTCGATTAGTTCATTTTAGACTATTCAATATTATAACGGTAGAAATGAGTGCATAAAATGGAAAAAGAATTACTCTTGTTAGGTCTTCTTCGGCAGCAGGAAATGCATGGTTATGAGCTGCATGAATTCATCAACTCCAAACTGTCTTCCTGCTCCGATATGAAAAAATCCACAGCCTACTATCTTCTGAAAAAGATGGAGGACGCCGGCTTGCTCTCTCAGGAAACCACCCAGGAGGGCAACCGCCCTCCCAGGCAGGTATACCAGCTTACCGACGCCGGAGAAGCCGAGTTCCAGCGTTTGTTACGGGAAAATCTCTCTCACTATAACAAAACTTACCTCACCGATGATATTGGTCTCGCTTTTCTGGATACATTGGATGCAAAAGAAGCCATTGAGCTGCTTTCTCAAAGGCAGCAGGAATTACAGGCTTTTCTCGACGCCACGCTTGAAATCAAACCGCGCAAAAACAGCCTGCATCTGGTTTTCGAACATCTCGTCCACCATCTCAAATCCGAGCTGGACTGGCTCAACCAAATCATTGACCGGTTGGAAAACACCGGCCGGTATTAAACACATCTCAAAAGGATTATCAACAATCATGACACCACTGTTGCAACTATCAATCACAATCATGTTCACTGCACTGGGCGCATACACCGTCGGCGTTTGGAGCGAGAGAATCGCCGGGAAACTCAAAACCTGGCATCTGATTTTCTTTTGGCTCGGTTTTGTCGCCGACAGCATCGGCACTAACCTGATGGGTGTCATTGCCGGTGGATGGTCGCTCAATCTTCACAGCCTTACCGGAATTGCCGCTATCATCCTTATGCTGGTACACGCGGTGTGGGCAACTTACGTAATCCTGCAAAAGGATAAAGATACGGCTGGCAAGTTTCACAAATTTAGTGTTACCGTATGGGTCATCTGGCTCATCCCCTTTATTTCCGGACTCGTATTAGCAATGTTATAGTTCCATAAAACCAAACAGAAAAGGAGACAACCATTATGGAAAACAAACAACGCAACCGGCTTCTTATCGTCCTCTTTCTCGGAGTGCTCATGGCAGCCATGGATATCGCCATTGTCGGGCCCGCCCTGCCTGCCATCCGGGACTATTTTCAAATAGACGACCGCATTGTCATCTGGGTGTTTACCACATACCTGTTACTCAACCTGATAGGCACACCGATTATGGCAAAGCTCTCCGACCGCTACGGAAGAAGAAACATCTACGTTCTGGATGTTACTCTGTTTGCCATCGGTACGATTGTCGTAGCATTGGCACCTTCGCTCACTGTCGTCCTCATCGGGCGCGGCATCCAGGGCTTTGGCGCAGGCGGAATTTTCCCTGTTGCCTCAGCCGTCATCGGAGACACTTTCCCGCCGGAAAAACGCGGCGGCGCGCTGGGGATGATCGGAGCAGTCTTCGGGCTGGCATTCATTGTCGGTCCAATTCTCGGAGGCATTCTCCTGCAATATGGATGGCATATGCTTTTCTGGGGACTTCTTCCTTTGTCGCTGATCCTCATTCCGGTTTCCTGGTTGATGCTCCCCACAAAAACAGGCAAACCGGTCGGGAAAGCAGACTTGTTAGGGACGATTGTATTGGGTGCATTTCTCCTCTCCCTGGCATATGGTCTCAACCAACTTGATACCGCCCATTTGGCTGAAAGCATCCGCTCCTGGAATGTCCTGCCCTATCTCCTGATCAGCGTCATCCTGCTCCCTGTCCTGATACAAATCGAAAAACGTGCACAAGACCCGCTAATCCACCCGGCACTCTTCAGCACGAAACAGCTGGTGCTGGCTGATGTGCTTTCGTTTGGGGCGGGCGTGGTTGAAGGATGCACGGTTTTCATTCCGGCATTGTTGGTTGCTGCCTTCGGGGTTACAGAATCCAAAGCCAGTTTCATGCTCGTCCCGATTGTGATTGCTATGGCATTCGGCTCCCCGTCTTTCGGCAAGATGCTTGACCGAAAAGGATCCAAAGCAGTGATCATCATCGGAACGATATTGCTAACTCTGGGTATGATCGGGTTTGGTTTACCATCCATGACCCTTGTTTCCTTCTACACTTCAGGCGCATTGATGGGGTTGGGACTTTCAGCACTATTAGGTGCCCCAGTACGCTACATCATGATCAACGAAGCGCCGCCAAAAGAACGCGCAGCAGCCCAGGCATTGATTTCAATCAACACGAAAATCGGTCAAATGATCACCGGTGCACTCATCGGCGCTGTAGCCACCAGCCTTGGCGGCGGCATCGCCGGATACAGCGGTGCATTTCGCGTGCTGGCTGTATTCTCAGCGCTGCTGATCATTCTCGCCTTTGGGCTCAAGCACCAAACAGCAGAAAAGGAAACCCTGAACAAAAACGAAGCAGCTGCCTGAGAACCAATCACAGCAATGAAAAAGGCGTCCGCAATCCGGGCGCCTTTTTTCATCCCGGCAAAAACAGACGCCCCCACCTCCCGGCCATTGAACACCCAAACGAAAAGAATATCAACACAAATTCGCAAGATATTTTTAAGATAATGCGCTATACTAAACAAATACACAATCGGGAGGAATTCAATGCGCACAAAATCAATACTCACCATTTTGTTCACACTTTCAATCAGCATCATTGCATGTTCAAAAATAACCACCACACTGCCAGTTACAGACACTGCTGTCGTTCTCACGAAAACAACAACTCCACAACCAACGTCAACCCGTCAGACTGAAAAACCCACATCCACAACAGAAGAACAATCGAACGAACCGTTTTTCATCTCAGGCGAATTACATTACACGTCCCCTTTCTTTGGTGCATACCTAAGCGCAGCGTTCGTGCTTCTCGAAGATGAAACCGGATTCATCCAGCGCAACGAACATTTCACGTTTACGTTAAAAAGCCAGGTCATCGGTCCCGTCGAAGTAATTGACGACGAAACATTATCTTACCAACTGGAACTCCCTGCCCATCCTCAGGCAACACTCAACGATCTGGATCACGACGGTATCGAAGAACCCGGGCTACAGGTTTTTGCAATTGCTTTCTGGTCGAACACCTGGGGTGGTCCTTTTCTCGAACCTCGTGACGGGGCTGGATGGTCAACCGGTTATGCATCCACTACTATCGATGAAAATAATGATGGTGAAATTAACGGCGGAACGCTGGTTATTTGGGCACCTGATGATCAGCAAGATTTCCCCAGCGGTTTCGGTGATGATGGCAAATTATTCACTGATGATGATCCCGTTACCCATGTCCCTGCCGGTTACAGCATCGTTGACCTGAACCAGACACCATTCAAAATTTACAAAGAAGCAGAACCGAAAATCGATCTTTTTGAAGGCAATATTCAAATCAATGACTATTCTGATCTTTCCTATCAGGAAGCTTTCGACGCAATGTTCAAGAAGGTTTCTAAAGAATACCCATTCACGAAAGAAAAGGGGATCGATTGGGACGCTCTCTATAACAAATATGAACCTGAAATTAAAAAAGCTCAAACACCAAAAGCTTATCGGATAGCATTGTATCATTTTATTCATGCCATCCCGGATGCACATGTCTCTATCGAGATGAATGAAAATAACTTCTCGGATTTCTTCGATCGTTGTGGCGGAGGTTTGGGAATGGTACTCACTGAACTCAGCGACAGACATGTGATTATCAGCCAAATCATCGATTTCGAAGCAGCAGACCAAGCAGGTTTGACAGTCGGGACAGAAATAATTAAATGGAACGGGAAACCCATCCAGCAAGCCATCTCCGAAGTTAATCCATATCTGGAAACTTTTTCATCAGACCATACCAGACACTTGGCACAAATCACGTATCTGACCAGGTCAAAACCAGGCACACAGGTAACACTCACAGTCAAGCCTCAGGGAAAGACGACAACGAAGAATCTAACCCTAATATCATCCAGAGAAATCGAATCCCTGATGAATGCAATTCTAGAACACATTGCTCTTCCGGCAAGCCCGCCTATAGAAGGGATGATTATTCCCAGTCTTAGAGCAATCGGATACATTAAAATCAACTCGTTTTCAGAAGACCGAAATCTCACAGCCCATCTCTGGACGTACTACTACAATCAATTCTTAGATGCCAACGTGGATGCTATCATCATCGACATCAGAACCAATGGCGGAGGAAGTATTGGATTAGCCTCGGATATCGCAGGGTATTTCTTCGACAAAGAAACCCCAATCGGGTATAGCTCCTATTACAACGAGGAAATTGGCGCATTCGAAACATCTGAATATACGCTCACTGTGAAACCCGCCCCAAAAACTTTCAGCAAATCAGTAGCCGTTCTTGTGGGGCCTAATTGTGTCAGCGCGTGTGAAGGCTTTGCCTACGAAATGTCTTTACGCCCTCAAACCATCATCGTCGGACAATACCCGACAGCAGGAGCCTATGGCGAAGTTGCACGCGGACAATACAAACTACCGGAAGATATCAAAATACAATTCCCAACAGGACGCTCAGAATCCCTTGACGGATCCTTGTTGATTGAAGGAACAGGTGTTGCACCCACCCTGCTTGTTCCCGTTCTCAAACAAGCTGTTCTGAAGGGAGATGACGTTATACTTAACGCTGCAATTCTTGCATTGCTCAAATAATGCCAATCCGGTTCACAGACAAACCGGTTAACCACAAAAGGGTTCCTTTCATCCTCTCTTGGGGAGGAAGGAACCCTTCTTTGTTCA